>NZ_JAWJBT010000696.1:0-267 GCF_046536035.1 Halomonas sp. SIMBA_159 | reverse complement strand
CGCGCCGCGCCCGCCCGCGCCGCACGTCACCGTCGCCACCGTGGTGGCGCGCGAAGGCCGCCTGCTGCAGGTGGTCGAACGCATCGACGGCCGCGAGGTGGTCAACCAGCCTGCCGGCCACCTGGAGCCGGGCGAGACGCTGCTGGAAGCGGCCGTGCGCGAAACCCGCGAGGAGACCGGCTGGGACGTGCGCCTGACCGCCCTCATCGGCTGCTACCAGTGGACCGCCGGCAACGGCGAGCCCTACCTGCGCTTCGCCTTCGCCGC
>NZ_JAWJBT010000695.1:0-267 GCF_046536035.1 Halomonas sp. SIMBA_159 | reverse complement strand
GGAAGGAGACAGGTGGTGAAGCCGGGCCGCCTAGTGGCTTTGCTCGAACTTCTGTTTCTGCTCGGCCGTCGCCTCGCTCTGATAGGCAGCCTTCCACTCGTCGTAGGGTATGCCGTAGACGATCTCGCGGGCGTCGTCGTAGGAGAGCTCGACACCCTTCTCCTCGGCCGCCGCGCGGTACCACTTGGACAGGCAATTGCGGCAGAAGCCGGCCAGGTTCATCAGGTCGATGTTCTGCACGTCGGTCCGTTCGCGCAGATGTTGCAC
>NZ_JAWJBT010000694.1:0-268 GCF_046536035.1 Halomonas sp. SIMBA_159 | reverse complement strand
GTAATACTGCTTTGTTTCAGTAATGTCCTGAATATACCCATGCCAGAGCGTGCTGCCATCCGGCATCCGCTCAGGTACAGCCCGGCCCGCCAGCCAGGACAGAGCACCATCATCGCGGTACACCCGGTACTCATGCTGCCACATGCTTAACTCCCGGCTGGACAACTCTATACTGGCAGCCAAAGCGGGTAAATCAGCGGCATACAGTTTAGCGAACACTAAACTGGCATCATCTTTTACCTGCTCCGGCGTCACACCATATATCGCT
>NZ_JAWJBT010000693.1:0-268 GCF_046536035.1 Halomonas sp. SIMBA_159 | reverse complement strand
CGAAGCGCAAATCAAAGCGGCGATCGACCAAACTGTGGAGCCATTCGGTTCCTTGGATATCTTGATCAATAATGCAGGAATGCAGCATGTTGCGCCGATCGAGGAATTTCCGACCGAGAAATACGCGTTGCTGATCCAGATTATGCTCGTGGCGCCGTTTATCGCCACTAAGCATGCGTTCCCGATCATGAAAAAGCAGGGATTCGGGCGTATTATCAATATGGCATCAATCAATGGGCTTGTCGGATTTGCCGGGAAAGCGGCGTAT
>NZ_JAWJBT010000692.1:0-268 GCF_046536035.1 Halomonas sp. SIMBA_159 | reverse complement strand
CTCGTCGGCCTCGGGGTCGTGAAACGGCTGGCCGGGCGCGTCCAGCATGGAGACGCCGCCCTCGGGAATGAGGAAATGCACCGGCCCCCGCGCGCGCGAGAGCTTGCGGCCGATCCACAGGCCCATCTCCCGGCATTCTTCCCGGGTCGTGCGCATGAGCGTGACCTGGGGGTTGTGCTTGTAGAGGTTGCGGTGCTGGAACTCGGCGGGGACGGTGTCGATGGCGTGCCAGTTGACCATATCCAGCGCGCCCACCGAGCCCACGTAG
>NZ_JAWJBT010000691.1:0-268 GCF_046536035.1 Halomonas sp. SIMBA_159 | reverse complement strand
AGGGACAAAGGAATAGCAAAAGCTGATCCGCATCCTGTTTAATGGATAACTAATCAAAAAGTTTTTCGCAGCTAGCTGTGATTAGATGATTTCGGCATTGCGCCGGAGTCATTTTTTAGCTTCCAGTACGTGCGCGAGACACTTGCCCAAAGGGGTCTGAAGGAGATTAATTTCATCTTCTTTCACAAGTTGTCGATATTTAGGGGGATAGTGAAAGCCATAATTGGACTGGGTTATTGCCTCTGGAGGATCATTTTCATCTAACGCT
>NZ_JAWJBT010000690.1:0-268 GCF_046536035.1 Halomonas sp. SIMBA_159 | reverse complement strand
CCGGGCGGCGCCAAGAACAACGGTGCCAATCCGGACTTCACCAGCGGCTCCAACGGCACCACCAAGCTCGGCAACACCGACAAGGGCGAGTCCACCGCGGTGACGTTCTCGTTGAACAAGCCGCTGACCAACGGCTGGTACGGCAACCTGAGCTACACCTACACCCACGCGACCGAAGTCGGCTCGGACACCAGTTCGCAGGCCTGGTCGAGCTACCAGTACGTTTCGCGCCTGAACCCGAACGAGGAAATCGCCAGTACCGCCACCC
>NZ_JAWJBT010000689.1:0-268 GCF_046536035.1 Halomonas sp. SIMBA_159 | reverse complement strand
CAATAAAACTGGCACCGTAGGCCACTTCGCCTTTGGCTTCGGCCAGCGGTTTGCCTTGCTCTAAGGTCATCAGACGGCCGAGATCGTCCTGGTTTTGCATAATCAGATCAAACCAGCGACGCAGGATCACCGCACGCTCTTTAGCGCTGGTTTTCGCCCAGGCCTTTTGCGCGGTATTGGCGCGTTCAATGGCAGAAACAATTTCCGCTTCATTCTGAGTCGGAATATGACACAACACTTCACCGTCAGCCGGATTGGTCACAGCCAG
>NZ_JAWJBT010000688.1:0-268 GCF_046536035.1 Halomonas sp. SIMBA_159 | reverse complement strand
AAATGCAACTGTCTGAAATCTTCATTACAACCCCAGTAACGGCCATACAGCGTATCGTCTGATCTAAAGCATAACGCCGCCGCGACCATATCATGCTGTCTGAAGGCGGCAAATACCACAATCTGGCTTGCCATGCTCTGCCCCCAATGTACAAATGTCTGTAACGTCAGGTAACCGCCATGGCCGGAGCGTTTGCTATAAGTTGCGCGGTAAAACCGGTAAAACTGCTGCCAGAAAGCCAACGTTAAATCAGCGCCGGTAATAATAC
>NZ_JAWJBT010000687.1:0-268 GCF_046536035.1 Halomonas sp. SIMBA_159 | reverse complement strand
ACGACGCCTCGACAGACGGAACCGCAGCGATCGTCGAAAGCTACTGCGCGAGGGATCCCCGTGTTCGGCTCATCCGTCAGGAGCACAACGCCTCGGCGTACCAGGCACGTCGCGTCGGGATCCTTGCGGCGAAGGCCGATCACCTGCTCTTCCTCGACGGTGACGACGAGTTCACCGAGACCGCCGCCGAGGCGGCGCTCGAGAAGGCGACCGCGACCGACGCAGATCTCGTGCAGTTCGGCGTCGAGGTCGTCCGTCTCGACGGGCG
>NZ_JAWJBT010000686.1:0-268 GCF_046536035.1 Halomonas sp. SIMBA_159 | reverse complement strand
GCAGATGGCCGATCCCGAGCGCTACGACTGCGTGGTCATCATCAACCTGTGCGTCCCGACCGCGTCCGGGATCCCGCTCGACCGGTTGCCGCACGAGATCAACGGCGTCCGCGTGATCGGCATCGATGTCCCGGGCTTCGGCGTGCCGACCCATGCGGAGGCCAAGGACATCCTGGCGGGCGCGATGCTTAAATACGCCCGCGAGGAAGCCGAGGCCGGCCCGGTCGCCAAGCCACGCAACCTGGTCGAGGACGCGCCGACGATCACC
>NZ_JAWJBT010000685.1:0-268 GCF_046536035.1 Halomonas sp. SIMBA_159 | reverse complement strand
CTAAATCAGAAAGATGGTTTAACTCTTGGGCGTTTTTTTCCAGCAGCGATCGCGTTCCCACAACCGTTATTTCACATTCTTCTCTAAGCGAAGAATCAGCTAAGGCTTTTAATACAATTTCCGGTCCAATTCCTGCGGGATCTCCTAACGTTAGGGCTAAGCGCGATCGCTGCTTTTGTTTCATCATTATGTCTTCTTAGTTCTTGGTTCTCCTCCTCACCCACAAGGACGAAGTTTAAACCGCACAGCTACGGCGGTAATATTATCA
>NZ_JAWJBT010000684.1:0-268 GCF_046536035.1 Halomonas sp. SIMBA_159 | reverse complement strand
CCCCCTGCTGCTTGAGCGGTCCTGTGCGGGATCGCGATGCTAAGCGCCGCCTGCGGCCACCGCAACCGAGGGCGCTTGTGTTCGCGTGCGCTCCCGTGCTTTACCGAGACCAAATCAGTGGCACCACGACAGGGGGACCAGAGACGCGTCATGGCCATCGATCATCCCTATCTGATGTTCCTGGGCGATGCGCCCGATCAGCTTGCCGCCAAGACCGCGCAAGGCGTTGCGCACTGGCGCCCGGACTGGTGTCTGGGGCAGTTCCGCC
>NZ_JAWJBT010000683.1:0-268 GCF_046536035.1 Halomonas sp. SIMBA_159 | reverse complement strand
CCATCAACCAGTACAAACATCATCAGTTTGAAAGGCAAGGATATAATCATCGGTGACAACATCATCATACCCATGGCCATCAGCACGCTGGCGACCACCAGATCGATAATCAGAAACGGGATAAACAGCATAAAACCTATCTGAAATGCGGTTTTAAGCTCGCTGGTAATAAACGCCGGGATCACTACAGTAATCGGATAATCCTGTGGCTGCTCAGCCACTTCCAGCCCGGCAATCTGGGCAAAGGTATCCAGATCTTTGGTGCGGG
>NZ_JAWJBT010000682.1:0-268 GCF_046536035.1 Halomonas sp. SIMBA_159 | reverse complement strand
CATCGGGCGTGGCGCGGCATTGCATACGGGCTGATACGCCGTGGCCGCGCGGTGGCCCGAAGGCGTGATGAATGCGGCCTGCTGGCGGTGGCGCGGGATTGTCGACTCGCGCTTACAGTGGGGGCGCTGGGCCCTTCCGGCGCGGCTTGCCGGACGCTCATGGCAGCGCGGCTTCGTCGGCGAGTCGGTTTCGAGCGAGGGAAGGCATGCGCTTTTCCGCGCATCGACCCGGTCACCGTGGGAGCGGTCCTCGACCGCGAATGCAGCG
>NZ_JAWJBT010000681.1:0-268 GCF_046536035.1 Halomonas sp. SIMBA_159 | reverse complement strand
ACGCCCTTCTTGTCGACGTCGCGGATCACCGGCACGACCAGGCCGTTCGGCGTGTCGGCGGCGAAGCCGATGTGGAAGTACTTCTTCAGCGTCAGGTTCTCGCCGCTGGCGTCCAGCGAGGCGTTGAACTCGGGGAACTTCTTCAGCGCCGCGGCACTGGCCTTGATCAGGAAGGCGAGCATGGTCAGCTTGATGCCGGCCTTCTCGTTTTCCTTGTTGAGCGCCACGCGCAGCGCTTCCAGGTCGGTGATGTCGGCCTGCTCGAACT
>NZ_JAWJBT010000680.1:0-268 GCF_046536035.1 Halomonas sp. SIMBA_159 | reverse complement strand
CATGGCCTCTTGCTTTTCCTGTCGCATTTTCAGCTGATAAATCAGCATATCATCGCTCACATCGATCAGTGGCCCCTGAAATCCGGCTTCGTTTGCCAGCTGTGCCATGACCCCGCTCAGGCTTAAATCCGGGTACTGCTGCCAGTAAGGCTTGAGAAGTGCCAGCAGTTCGGTAATGCGGTGCTCAGCCATGGTCCGGCTCCTTTGTTAAGCTTACTTTTAGTGTGGATTATACCAGACGGTGATGTCAGAACCCAAACGCTGTCAG
>NZ_JAWJBT010000679.1:0-268 GCF_046536035.1 Halomonas sp. SIMBA_159 | reverse complement strand
CTACCAGTGCCAGGGTCTGGCCTGTATCCACACTAAAGCTGATTTGCTTTACCGCATCAACAATGCCTGTCTCCATGGTGAATGATACTGACAGCTTGTCTACCGTCAGCAGCGGACGCTGCTTATCCATACCGGAATCCTTTTCCTGATCTTAATAAATGATAATTATTAGCAAATGAGAATAAATCAAAGAAGTGGAATTGGCTATAGATGAGTATGGTTCATACCGTAAAAAGTTAGAAAACCCGTCACAGATCGGCTTTCGCAC
>NZ_JAWJBT010000678.1:0-268 GCF_046536035.1 Halomonas sp. SIMBA_159 | reverse complement strand
CGATAGCTGTCTATTGAAATTTGCCGATAAAATCATTTTGGCCGAAGCCCTTTACGAGGGGAAAGTGATTGCCGCTGAATTGCATTTTCTTTATGACGGCATCATGCATACGCATCTCTCCGGCACTATCCATGATTTCCATCAGTTGTCGCCAATCTATGTTTTGCAATACGGCGCAGTGCGTTGGGGCAAAGAAAATGGCGTCAAGCTGATTCATGCGGGTGGCGGGCGGACTAACGATGAGCAGGACCCGTTGTTTAAGTTCAAG
>NZ_JAWJBT010000677.1:0-268 GCF_046536035.1 Halomonas sp. SIMBA_159 | reverse complement strand
ACCAGCATGCCAGACCAAATGGCACAGCACGTAAAAAGTTCCCTGCCGTCGTCTGGAGCGGATCTGCGGCACCTTTGCCTCGCAGGGTATAAGCTCCCCAGGCCACTCCCGCCATCAGCATCAGAACAGCTCCCGGCCAGGAAGGCGCTGATACGCCGGGCAACAAAAGTACCACCAGCCCTGCCAGGGCAAGTGTAAAACCGATCATTTGCAAGGAGGTCAGCCTTTCACCCCTGCTCAGAGCAACGGCCATCATGGTGATTTGCAC
>NZ_JAWJBT010000676.1:0-268 GCF_046536035.1 Halomonas sp. SIMBA_159 | reverse complement strand
ACCGCGCTGCCGCCGTGAACGGTCGGTGCACAACTCCTCAAGAATCCGCGCGACTCTGCCACCGAAGCGGATTATCCCGGCGTGAAGCCAGATTTCTGAGGAGTTGCGCACACCGCATGGCTGCCAACGGGGTCGACACTGCTCCTACCCAAGGCGAGATTCGGGACGAACCTTCCCTTTCGTGAGCCTCGCCCCTCAGCTGCCCTCTCCAGGACCCAGACTCGCTCGAATGAGGCCATGGGCCATAAACGAACGCGCAGCCGCGCTG
>NZ_JAWJBT010000675.1:0-268 GCF_046536035.1 Halomonas sp. SIMBA_159 | reverse complement strand
CCTGATATTACCATATAGAGAATAACAAGGTAAGAGAATCGAGGTAATATATTCTATAAACATACTGAAAAATGAAGAAGCGTGCCAGAAATCAGTAAGTATAAGTTCTCGTCACCTTGAACGAGACATTCTGTTTTCAGCTTCGTGAGTTCCATCACATCTTTCATGATGAAAGCCCCGTTTTTCCGTACACAGCTCCATTTAAAATGAAAAACACCCTTGGGAGATTATACGGAACAGGCTAAAAAACCCTTTAGTTCTCCATATC
>NZ_JAWJBT010000674.1:0-268 GCF_046536035.1 Halomonas sp. SIMBA_159 | reverse complement strand
CAGGGTATTCAGGCTGGGAATGACATTGCCCTCAATCACGCCGGCGACCTGCCGCATTGAAGACATACTGTTTAGTGAAAACAGCCCCAGTATCAATACCAGCAAGGTTGTCAGAGCAAACCCACTTAGCAAACGGTTACGAATTCCTATCTGGCGTATCATCATATATCCCTCATGTGTCATTGTTTTTATACGAAAGCTGGTTTGTATCGACGGTCTGCCGTTTTACTTTGTGTGTATTGAGCAAGGCGACAGTAAACCCCAGTAG
>NZ_JAWJBT010000673.1:0-268 GCF_046536035.1 Halomonas sp. SIMBA_159 | reverse complement strand
GCATCACCCTGTTCTTGCCAGCAAGTTGACGATTCATCAGGCTGACGCAATGAAGTTTGACTTCACCAGCCTGGTTAAACCGGGTCAGAAACTAAAAGTTTTCGGTAATTTGCCTTACAATATTTCTACGCCTTTGTTATTTCATTTGTTTCAGTATGCTGATCAGATCGAAAATATGCATTTTATGCTGCAAAAAGAGGTTGTGCAGCGCATGACGGCAACCCATGGTAGCAAAGCGTTTGGCAGGCTCAGCGTTATGACGCAGTAC
>NZ_JAWJBT010000672.1:0-268 GCF_046536035.1 Halomonas sp. SIMBA_159 | reverse complement strand
AGCCAAGGCGCTTTACGCTTGTTTGCGCCAGTTATCACTTGTTCTGACATGATTGACCTTTAAGTAACTGATACAACGTGTTTTTGTGCTGGGTCGAGTGAAGCTTCCCAGCATGAACATGCAGTTATTATTAATATAATCGTGGCGAAGGTTACATTTTTTATCACTGCAATGGAATACTTCTCTGAAAGAATCATCTAATTATGCATTGTAAATTAGACGTTATGATAAGTTACTCACGTTTAACAACGATATATCTTGCATTACA
>NZ_JAWJBT010000671.1:0-268 GCF_046536035.1 Halomonas sp. SIMBA_159 | reverse complement strand
GCTGTCATATTCGGCGTCTGGTACGGTCGGGTTGTCCAGCACATAGTATTGATAACTGTATTGCTCCAGCTGCTGTCTGAGCTTTTGCACCTGTTGTAATAAAGACTGACTCATATCGTAATGACCCGAAAAAATAATGCACAGAGTTTGCCATAACAAAAACGGCAGGACTACCGCCTGCCGTTTTGTCTGTTGACTATTTCACCGTTAACCGTGGATCAGCTGCTGGCGCTGAAACTCGCGGATTTTGTCGACGTAATGACGCACC
>NZ_JAWJBT010000670.1:0-268 GCF_046536035.1 Halomonas sp. SIMBA_159 | reverse complement strand
ATGCAGAAAGAGAACGAAAGCAGGCGAAGTTTCATACCCTATCCCAGTGTTAACTTGAAATATAAAATACAGAGCAATATCAGAGGGTAAGTTTACCCTCTGATACCAACTAGAAAATCAAATCTTTTCCAGTTTACTTCTCAGATCATTGAGCT
The DNA here is from genome assembly GCF_046536035.1 of Halomonas sp. SIMBA_159. NCBI lineage: Bacteria > Pseudomonadati > Pseudomonadota > Gammaproteobacteria > Oceanospirillales > Halomonadaceae > Halomonas > Halomonas sp. SIMBA_159. Next base: position 113 of record NZ_JAWJBT010000670.1, on the reverse strand, counting down.
TTTCGATTTCCGCAGCATCTGCAATAGAAGCAATATATAGGAAATGTTCAATCACTGAACGGATCCCCTGAACATTTTTCTGACTTCTTTTTTGCAATAACTCAATTTGAAAT
>NZ_JAWJBT010000669.1:0-268 GCF_046536035.1 Halomonas sp. SIMBA_159 | reverse complement strand
AGCCTGAATAAAGTAAGCGTAACGCTGTTCTGCATCTAACGCAGTGATACGGTTTAATTCTTCAGCAGTGAGTTGGTATTCCATGGTAGCTTCCCGTTATTCAGTCTTAATTGCGCTAATGATGACGGATCCGCAGCACTTTTACCAATAATTATTCGGCAAATACTGCTACGCCAAACCACAGTAACAGCGCATAACGCAATGCTTTTCCGCTTGCGACCAGCAGTAAAAACAGCGTGAAACGCACTTTCAGTACGCCAGCGACCAG
>NZ_JAWJBT010000668.1:0-268 GCF_046536035.1 Halomonas sp. SIMBA_159 | reverse complement strand
TATTACAGAAGGAATGTATTAAAAAAAGATAATTAAAGGAGAAATGAAAAATGATATCACAACATACTACGGAAATTGGTTATGGAGCAATAGCGGCGGTGTTAATTGCGGTCGCTTTGGGAGCATTAAAAGCTTTCTTCCCAGAATTTTTTGATGATGTATTAGGCATGGCGAAGGATATGTTTTTAGGTGTTTTTAAGAAGTAATACTGTTTAGGGCAAGTCTTTCGGGGCTTGCTCTTAATTTTTTAAAAAAGGAGGGTGAAACT
>NZ_JAWJBT010000667.1:0-268 GCF_046536035.1 Halomonas sp. SIMBA_159 | reverse complement strand
GATGCAATGCGGCGCTTACCGCTCGCCAGGGCAGGCGGAGGAGCGCAAAGCCATGATTGCTTTCCAGGGGCTCACCGGCCAGATCAAAGTGTCTCAGGGTGAAAAAGGCAGCTGGTATCGCGTGGTACTCGGCCCATACCCGCAGAAACGCAAAGCCGAAAGTGATCGCAATATGCTGCGTCGGGCCGGGATTGAACCTTGCGCCATCTGGTACTGGGACGCCTGAGTCGTTTGCTGAGCTGATAACGGCTCACTACACTGATAGATC
>NZ_JAWJBT010000666.1:0-269 GCF_046536035.1 Halomonas sp. SIMBA_159 | reverse complement strand
ACTGCTTCGAGAAGCTCGCGTACAGCTGCGACTGCATCTCGCCGCGCGCGGTATCGCGGTCGGCCTTCGACATCGGATAGAACGTCATGCCGCGCTTTTTCAACTCCTGCTCGGCGCGGGCAGCCGTTTCGATGGCTACGACGCGCTGCTTCACCGTCGCGTCTTGCGCCGCTTTCTGAAACGCGGGGCGCAAATTCTCCGGAATCTTCGCCAGCGCGCGGCGGCCCATCGCGACGACGAGCGGGCTGAACACATGCTGCGTCTGCCAG
>NZ_JAWJBT010000665.1:0-269 GCF_046536035.1 Halomonas sp. SIMBA_159 | reverse complement strand
GAAAAGACCTCTCATGAATTTGAAGCAATTAGATTATGGGAGCAACCTCCAGAGAGGTTTTTATCTTCCCCAGCATTGTATCCTTTTGCAGTTTTAACTCAACCAGACAAAGCAGAAGAGACGTTAAGAAATGTTGCTCAACAGTTGAACACAACCGAGGAGTTACCCCAGCGCGATAATCTCAGCGCAGCCACAGGCATTTTAGCTGGTTTAATATTAAATAAGAACCTAATTCGCCAAGTCTTAAGGAAGGAAATTATGAAAGAGTC
>NZ_JAWJBT010000664.1:0-269 GCF_046536035.1 Halomonas sp. SIMBA_159 | reverse complement strand
ACCGGCATCGGCGGCTGGCTGCCGGTGGTGGCGGTGGAGAGCGTGCGCGCGCTCGCGATACTGGCCGGGGTGGAATGGGGCCGCCGCATCGGCAACACGGCCAGCGGCCGGGCGCGGGCGGCGGCCAATGGTCTGTTCCGGGCCGCCCAGATACTGGTGCTGGTGTACTGGGGATTGTCCCTGGGCTACGTGGCCCTGTTCACGGATGCGGCCAGCACCGACGCGCCGGGCCTGATCCGCGCACGGCCGCTGGAATTCGCAGTATTCGC
>NZ_JAWJBT010000663.1:0-269 GCF_046536035.1 Halomonas sp. SIMBA_159 | reverse complement strand
CTGCGGTTAGACGGTACGCCTTGGGACCAGGCACTTGACATTGTTCTACGCGTCAAAGGTCTGGACAAGCGGATGGAAGGCAATATCCTGATGGTTGCGCCGACAGATGAACTGGCAGCCAGAGAAGCCCGGGAATTGGAAGCGAAGCAAACAGTTGCTGACCTGGAGCCGCTGTATTCAGACTTCCTGGCGGTGAATTATGCTAAAGCAGCCGATATTACCAAACTGCTGAGCAATAAAGATGCAACTTTGCTGTCATCACGTGGCTC
>NZ_JAWJBT010000662.1:0-269 GCF_046536035.1 Halomonas sp. SIMBA_159 | reverse complement strand
ATACGCCGCTTTTTGCTGAGTGCCCGGATTCGGACGACCCGGCAGTGTGGCTGTCGCCTGAACATACGGCATGTAGGCCGTTTGGCGAACAAAAGGCACATTGACACTGTCATTCATTGGAATACCGTCTTCCTGATAGACATAGACTTGTGTATTGCCCTGATAGGCCGCCCAGCCTTTGATCAAGGTACTGTTCCATTCGTGTTCCGCGTCAATCAGGACTGAATAATGGCTGCCATCTTCTGAGACACCCACTTTCGGAAACGCAG
>NZ_JAWJBT010000661.1:0-269 GCF_046536035.1 Halomonas sp. SIMBA_159 | reverse complement strand
ACGCGCGCAGCCTGATCCAGCGCGATCGCGGCCCCTACCTGTACCTGCCGAAGCTGCAGTCGATGGAAGAGGCCGCGCTGTGGGAGGCCGCGCTGTCGCACATCGAGGCGATGCTCGGCCTGCCGCACGGGCAGATCAAGGTCACCGTGCTGATCGAGACGCTGCCGGCGGTGTTCGAGATGGACGAGATCCTGCATGCGCTGCGCGACCGCATCGTCGGCCTGAACTGCGGGCGCTGGGATTACATCTTTTCCTACCTGAAGACCTTC
>NZ_JAWJBT010000660.1:0-269 GCF_046536035.1 Halomonas sp. SIMBA_159 | reverse complement strand
ATTGCGGTTATGAATTGCCCGCACAGGGTATTGATCAGAGTCGATTAACTTTGCAGTTTTCATCCGTGCTTCAAATGTCTCATACACTTGCAGCGCGATCGGATCATCTAAGTGTTTTGCTTGGGTTTCTAAAACTTGAAAGACTTTAATCAGATCCGCTTGTGATAAAACAGCAGTTCCGGCAAAATAACCTCGCTTCATGGGAAACTCAGGAAGAATCCCATAGGGTTTTAAGGCTTTTTCGATATCTTTACGCAAGCGATCGCGTG
>NZ_JAWJBT010000659.1:0-269 GCF_046536035.1 Halomonas sp. SIMBA_159 | reverse complement strand
CGCGCGCTCACGGAAAATACTTTCCGTCACCACCACAGCGTTATCTACCAGCATACCGATGGCCAGCATCAGCCCCATCATGCTGAGGATATTCAGGCTGTAATTCATAAAGTACATCAGCCCCAATGCTATGCAGATTGACACAGGCACAGCCAGCACCACCACCATAGTGGTGCCAAAATGGCGTAAGAATAGATACAACACGGCAAAAGATAACAAGGCCCCGATACCTCCGGCGCTCAGTAAGTCGGCCAGTGAGGTGGTAACGC
>NZ_JAWJBT010000658.1:0-269 GCF_046536035.1 Halomonas sp. SIMBA_159 | reverse complement strand
CTCCATCGGCGTTCCGGTGACGGCGTAGGTGACGTCGGCACGGAAGGTCGAGATGGCGCGGTGGAGCCTCGTCTTGGGATTCTTGACGAACTGGGCCTCATCGAGGATCAATCCCGCCCATTCGACCTCGCGGAACTCCTCTTCGTCGAGTCGCGCGACGGTGTACGAACTGACGACGAGGTCGCTCGAACGAGCCGCAGCCCTCAAGACGTCAGCCCGCTTGCCACTCGTGCTGTCGACGATCGACACGCGAAGCCCGGGAGTGAATC
>NZ_JAWJBT010000657.1:0-269 GCF_046536035.1 Halomonas sp. SIMBA_159 | reverse complement strand
CTTCTGCCGCTTCGGCAGCCAGCGCCTGTGCTTCCAGCTCTTCGTCGGTGATTTCTTCTTTAGCCGCTTCTTCTTGCGCCGCTTCGACAATCTCTACGGTTTCCGCTTCAGCCTGCCACTCTTCTGGCGAAACCTCTTCGGCGTTGACGTCTTCCGGCAACGGCAGTTCTTCACGTTCGATAGCCACTGGCTCCGGCGTTTCTTCTACGACCGGTTCCGGCTGTGCAACGACTTCCGCTTCAGGCTGCGCTTTTTCACTTTCAGCTACC
>NZ_JAWJBT010000656.1:0-269 GCF_046536035.1 Halomonas sp. SIMBA_159 | reverse complement strand
ACCCGTGACCACGAACTTCATGGGCGCATTCCCCCCGGCCAATTATTGGAAGTGGCCGAAAGAGATGGACGTCGTCGCTGATGACAACTATCCCGACCCGAATGTCCCGGAATCGTTCAGGGATTCCGCTTTCGCTCGCGACCTGATGCGCTCGCTCAAGCCCGGGGTGCCATGGATTCTGATGGAACAGAGCACGAACGCCGTCAACTGGCGTCCGACCAACGCACCGAAGAAGCCCGGCCAGATGGCGGCATTGTCGATGCAGGCAG
>NZ_JAWJBT010000655.1:0-269 GCF_046536035.1 Halomonas sp. SIMBA_159 | reverse complement strand
AAAGAGCAAAAGAGGAAAACCCTCTTTTACTCAGCGTTTCCGTAATATTGATAGTAATAGCTGTCTTTAGCGAGCACGAAGTTATTAAGCACCGCACCGATCAGCTTACTGTTGGAAGCTTCAATAGCTTCTTTTGCTTTAGCCGCCATTTCCTTTTCGGTCGTTCCAGAGTTAACAACAAGAATCGCACCGTCACATTTATTCGCAAGCACTTGGCCATCCGTTACAGACAAGACCGGTGGCGCATCAAAAATGACGACATCGTAACG
>NZ_JAWJBT010000654.1:0-269 GCF_046536035.1 Halomonas sp. SIMBA_159 | reverse complement strand
CTCAAGTTCATGCTCATCGCCACCTTCATGGGCGGCGTGGGCTTCATGGTCATCAAGGGCATCGAGTACCAGTCGAAGTTCAGCCACGACCTCGGCCCCGGGCCGGCCAACCTGTTCTACCCGATTCAGGAAGACAACCCGAACTACGACCAGCTCCACGCCGAGAAGCTCGAAGGCATCCACCACCTCGAAGCGTACTACCACCTCGCCGGCCACGGCACGGGCGACGCCGGCGGTCACGCCGAGGGCGGGGCCCACGGTGAAGCCGA
>NZ_JAWJBT010000653.1:0-269 GCF_046536035.1 Halomonas sp. SIMBA_159 | reverse complement strand
AACGACAATCCTTACGATATGTACAAATCATGTGATTTAACAAAAGGTCTAATAAAAACTATTGATGATTTACATGTGGAAGAATTGATATTTGACCAAGGCGTAAATCTTGGAGACTTGACCTGGAAGGCAGTTATACCTCTCTATGTGAAAAATAAATTTGAGGTTGAGGATATTAAGGGGGTTGTCGACTTCGATTTAGGTGATTTTGATGGTGTAAATAATGTAGATAAATTAATCGAATACTATGAAGCTGTAAAATCAGATGA
>NZ_JAWJBT010000652.1:0-269 GCF_046536035.1 Halomonas sp. SIMBA_159 | reverse complement strand
GTATTCAGTTCTTCAAATGATTTAAATTTATCTTTAGAGGTCATTTCGCTCAGATCCACCATCTGTTCAAACAGTTCTTTCTGAAATGATTCATCATCAATATTCGGAATTGCACTCTGATTCAGAAATTTAGATTCATCATAATTAGAAAAGCCGCTCACCTGTTTCACTTTCAGCACAAAATTTGCGCCTTCCCACGGACAGGTCACATCCACCGGGGTTTCGCCCATTTCCACATCCACTGCAATCATTGCATTAATTTTATCCCA
>NZ_JAWJBT010000651.1:0-269 GCF_046536035.1 Halomonas sp. SIMBA_159 | reverse complement strand
CGCCTCGTCATACAGTGCGCCATCTTTCAAACGCAGACGCTCGCCATCCGGCCCGGCTTGTTTTGGCCCTGGATAACCGGGATTCACCCGGCTCACCGGGCAGGCGGTGGTGCAGACGGTGCACTTAATGCAGTTTTCGAAGCTGGTGTCGTTCATTGTTGGCCTCCTGCGCGTTGGGCAATCTGTTGAGCGGCATGTAAAGCACTGACGGCACAAACACCGCCGCCGCATCCCTGGGCGATGGGATCAAATCCGCCCAGCACCGAACC
>NZ_JAWJBT010000650.1:0-269 GCF_046536035.1 Halomonas sp. SIMBA_159 | reverse complement strand
CGAGTAATCGTCTGAAAGCTGGCAGCCCCGTACGCGGGGCTACCGCCAGACCACTCATTTTTTCGGTTTAGTGTAGCTACGCATCAACTGCGTTCTGTCGATAAACTCATGGGTCTGCGGATCATGGTAGCGTGATGGCCAGATAACCCAGGGGTCAGTTCCCAGGGCCTTCGCAATAATCATCTCTCCTTTCGGCCATGGGCGCGATAATGCATTCGCCAGCGTTGAGGAACTCAAACCATTTCTGCGAGATTCCGCCGCCATTGACG
>NZ_JAWJBT010000649.1:0-269 GCF_046536035.1 Halomonas sp. SIMBA_159 | reverse complement strand
ATATAAACCGACTGCAAACACAATCAAGCCCGCAAGAATTTTACCAGAGACGAAAATAATGCCACTGACCAAATCCGTTAAAGCGGGAATGGCAAGAATATCCACTGCTGCAAGGGTGGCAAACAGCATAATACCCACCAGCGTAATAATTCCCATTAATTCTGAGGGGGTACGCTGTTGGATGGGAGATTCCGCAGCCCGTTGTTGGGTTTGTTGGGTGAGAACCGTTTCCGCTTCTTGTTCATCTTGAGGTTGCTGTAAACCGAGCC
>NZ_JAWJBT010000648.1:0-269 GCF_046536035.1 Halomonas sp. SIMBA_159 | reverse complement strand
CCGGCGCAGACGCTTCGGCGGCAGGGTGACGGAGTTCCCTCGCCCCCACATGGTGCCCGTGGTCGATTCGCCCCGACGAGGGATGCTGGCGACGCGGAGGTAGCGCACGGTGAAGCCCGCGCGCGCCTCGGCGAGCGAGAAGTGCACGTGCGGGACCGTGGCGTCGGCCGGGGTCGCGTCGACGAGCAGTCGCAGGGCGTCGGGGCGATAGGCGCGCAGCGGGGTGTTGACGTCGGGGATGCGTCGTCCGGCGGCGAGGGCGATCAGCA
>NZ_JAWJBT010000647.1:0-269 GCF_046536035.1 Halomonas sp. SIMBA_159 | reverse complement strand
GTAAGAATTGAGGCACGGCTCGGCGAGCAGATGGAGGTGGTCACAAAAGCGTTTTTTATGTGCGCTCCTTCCCTGGCCATGCGGTCCATTGCCGGAGTATCCAGAAAATCGGGAGATTTCTCCATAAAACTCATAAAGTCATACCGGTGATCGTCGCTGAGGATAAAGATAACATTCTCAATGTCGGATTCCCCGGACTGCCCGTGCAATGGCATGACCGTACCCATCTGAAGAATGACCAATATGACAGTCGCCACTATCGTCCATAC
>NZ_JAWJBT010000646.1:0-269 GCF_046536035.1 Halomonas sp. SIMBA_159 | reverse complement strand
CAGCGTGACGGTCTGGCCGGCCGCGAGCGGACGCTTCAGCACCGCGTCCGGCATGCCGGGGACGAAGCGGACGAGGCGCGTCTTGGTCAGCGCGTTCTCCTCCGGCACGCGGGCACGCACGATGGCGTCATATCGCGGCCCGCCCTCGGACAGCGACATCTCGACGACCCGCCCCGGCTCCAGCCCGGAGATCATGCGGGTGGGCACGTCAGTCTCCAGCTCGAGGTCGTCGTCGTTGATGAGAGTCAGAACCGGGGCGCCGACGGTGA
>NZ_JAWJBT010000645.1:0-269 GCF_046536035.1 Halomonas sp. SIMBA_159 | reverse complement strand
CCAGTGGTTCGCTCATGACGTCGCCTACTGCCCGGATCATGTAAAAGGCGAGCAGCGCAGCAATCGATAATCCTGTCGTGGCCCGCGCGTTCTGGGTCAATTGCGCGAGCACCGCTGTGAATGCCGCAAAAAAGAAGCCAGTGGCACCCAGCGCCACACCATATAACAAAGAGCCATAGAGATCCACACTCTCGACTCCAAGGGCTGCCATCGAAATGCCAGTCACTAATGCCAGTAAACTATTGACGCCCGCCAGCACCCCTAAAATC
>NZ_JAWJBT010000644.1:0-270 GCF_046536035.1 Halomonas sp. SIMBA_159 | reverse complement strand
AGGGCATCGAGCGCCTCGAACGCGAACTCACCGGATGCATCGGCTGCGGCTGCCTGTCGATGAAGGCGTGCCGTCTGCTGAACCCCGAGGATGCGCTCGGCACCGACGGACCGGGACCGCGCCGCATCTGACAGCGGGGATCGCTGGGGTGAGTCTCGGCTGGCGTGTGCGAGTCTCAGGAGGTCGCTGCTGGCAGGGCTTCCGGTGCGGCGGGCGCGTCTGCTGTCTCGGCGGCCCGCTGCCGACCGGCGTAGAGCGTGCCCCAGCGGG
>NZ_JAWJBT010000643.1:0-270 GCF_046536035.1 Halomonas sp. SIMBA_159 | reverse complement strand
TGCCAAAATGGCACAGCTGACCGACCCATCCGGCCGAGCAGTACGCGATGTACATACGCAAGGCTACTAAAACACACCGACAAAAAAAGGCCACGCATTTGCGTGGCCTTTTGTTTTAACAAAGTCTTACTCCGATACCACTTTACCGATACGGGTATACTGTTTGTTCTGCTTACTGCGGAACAGGTTTTTCACATCTTCCAGTAGCACGTACAGCGCCGGTATCAATACCAGCGTAATGATAGTGGCGAACAGAATACCAAACGCCAG
>NZ_JAWJBT010000642.1:0-270 GCF_046536035.1 Halomonas sp. SIMBA_159 | reverse complement strand
ATCGGACGCCACCGCCAGCAGAGCCCCACCCCGCGCCACGTCTGGTCCGGCGGCGGACTGTATAACCCTCAGCGGTACGGTGTGTTGCGATTCGAATAGGAAACGGCCCCCGCGGCGTGCACCCCCGCTGACGAGGAAATCGAAAAATCACGCCTCCCGGCGACGCCGCCGTGGTATGCTTATACGGCAGTGACGCCAAATACACTCAGCGTCCCCGCGTATCCGGTGTATCTATTCCCCGTTTCCAGGATTCAAGGAGGGTGCGGTCAT
>NZ_JAWJBT010000641.1:0-270 GCF_046536035.1 Halomonas sp. SIMBA_159 | reverse complement strand
CGTTGGTGCCTTCGCCCGCTTCGACTTGCGCAGCGCGAGCGCCGCCATGTGCAGTACGGTCGAGCACAGGCTTCAACGCTGCGCCGGTGTGGCTCGCGCGAACCTGCACGATTCCTTCGGGGTCCGTAGCAGCGACGACTGTCCCGCCACCCACACCGCCTTCGGGACCGAGGTCGATGCTGCAGCCTCCCTCGGCTACAACCTCGAGGTCATGCTCGATCACCACGACGCTATGGCCGCCGTCAGCGAGACGATGCAGCACGCGAATCA
>NZ_JAWJBT010000640.1:0-270 GCF_046536035.1 Halomonas sp. SIMBA_159 | reverse complement strand
ACCATGACCTTCCACGCGATCACGGACGAAGCCGGCAACGAACTTGGTCAGTACCCGGTCGCGCTTGAACCCGTTAGGAACAAGGATGACGGGGCCCGCAAAGAGACCCGCGATAAGCAATATGAACAGATCCTTGAAGCCGTCGATACGCTGTCGGCCGACACGGAGGACGGCTGGGTCTCTATTCAAGCCATCATCGAAGCAACAGCGCAAAGCCTTCGCGTCAAAGCAGGCAGGATCCGGGCAGTGGCCGAGGAGCTTAAGAAGCAG
>NZ_JAWJBT010000639.1:0-270 GCF_046536035.1 Halomonas sp. SIMBA_159 | reverse complement strand
CGGATTGACCATGGCTACAGCATCATCAATAACCCGCAACTCACAGCGAAATACGCGGCGCTGGGTATACCTTTTACCGTGGTGCCGTCCAACACCTATTTTCTGCAGCAATGGCCGAAGCATGACGAATGGCGGGTAAAGCATCCGATACGTGCCATGGCAGAAGCCGGTCTGAACATTATCCCCTGCACCGACGACTGGCACATGCACGATACCAACACCAGCAAGTGTTATCAGGTGATGGTTGAGGATTTCGGTTTCGATGTGTAC
>NZ_JAWJBT010000638.1:0-270 GCF_046536035.1 Halomonas sp. SIMBA_159 | reverse complement strand
CTGCATCCGCCGGCGCTTCGGGCAACGCTTCGCGCGGCGCGGCAAGTGACGCCGCTACCGGCGCCGCAAGCGCGCTCCCGCTCGACACTCAATCGACAGAACTGCGCAAGCAGGTCCACGATGCCGCTGCCTACATCCGCGGCCTCGCGCAAATGCGCGGGCGCAACGCCGATTGGGCCGAACGCGCGGTGCGCGAAGCGGTGAGCCTGAGCGCAAGCGACGCGCTCGCGCAACATGTCGTGGATCTGAACGCGCGCGATGTGCCGGATC
>NZ_JAWJBT010000637.1:0-270 GCF_046536035.1 Halomonas sp. SIMBA_159 | reverse complement strand
GCGCACCGCGTCCGCCGCTGTCGCGGCGTTGATGGTGTCCACGCTCACGGGTGCTCCCGCGGCGACGAGACGCTCGATAACGGGGAGCACGCGCTGCTGCTCGGCCTCGGATCCCACACGCTCGGCGCCGGGCCTGGTCGACTCTCCACCGACATCGAGCACGGCGGCTCCCTCGGCCCGCAGCCGCAGACCGTGCTCGACGGCACGATCGACGTCGAGATAGCGCCCGCCGTCGCTGAACGAGTCGGGCGTGACGTTGACGATGCCCCA
>NZ_JAWJBT010000636.1:0-270 GCF_046536035.1 Halomonas sp. SIMBA_159 | reverse complement strand
ATCTCGATATTCAGAGCGGGAAAGTTGTCGAGCAAGCTGTGCTGTCAGATAAACGGCTGAGTATCCGGCACCTTGCCGTGACAGATACCGGTGACATCGCCTGCGGTCAGCAATATCGTGGACTGCCAGAGCAGGCCGCGCCGCTTGTTCATTTGCATACACGTGGCGGCGCGCTTCGCCCGCTGCTGGCGGATGAAGAGGACTGGATGCGGTTTAATCATTATATTGCCAGTATTGCCAGCCTGGACGGTTATCTGCTGGCGACCTCGC
>NZ_JAWJBT010000635.1:0-270 GCF_046536035.1 Halomonas sp. SIMBA_159 | reverse complement strand
CTCGGCCTGCATTCGATCATCATGAGCCACGTGGTATTCAACATCGCGTTCGTCTGCGCGGTGGTGCGTACCCGGCTGCGCAACTTCGACTTCTCGATCGTCGAGGCCAGCATCGACCTGGGCGCGGGCGAAGTGACGACCTTCCGCCGAGTCACGCTGCCGGCATCTTCCCAGGGGTTCTGGCCGGCGCGCTCCTCGCCTTCACGCTGTCGGTGGACGAGTTCATCATCGCCTATTTCACCGCCGGCGCCGGCCAGGGTTCGACCACCC
>NZ_JAWJBT010000634.1:0-270 GCF_046536035.1 Halomonas sp. SIMBA_159 | reverse complement strand
GGTGACGGTGCCGCCGGGCTTCTTCTCTCCTCAAGGCCCGACACCGTAGGGCCGCAAGTGCCGAAACAGTAGGCACCAAGGAATCCCATCATGCCTGTTGATTACCAAACGAACCAGTCCATCAGCCCCAACGTCGAAGTGAAGCGGGTCTACTACACCGGCTCGACCAAGCTGGAGCGTGGGGCCGTGCTCATCTACGAAGCGCAGTCCACCCTCGCCGGCTTCACCAAGGGGCCGGGCATCGACGTGGCCCTCAGCTCCGGCACCGAC
>NZ_JAWJBT010000633.1:0-270 GCF_046536035.1 Halomonas sp. SIMBA_159 | reverse complement strand
AGGTGAGTTTCAACATTTTGGAATGTCCTAACCTGAATTTGTAGTGCTATACCAAGACAAGAGAGGAGGGAGAAGAAAGAACGAATATGAATCGTTATTTATTTTTATCTATTTTTAGCATTTTTCTAATTACGATCAGCAGTTGCCGTGGTAATAACAATATCACTGAGCGTCCTGAACCATTACCTCAAAATTCTCTGATTCAAGCATACTTTAATCATAACTATGCTCAAGGAGCTAATTACACTGATCCTTATCGCCAAAAAGACC
>NZ_JAWJBT010000632.1:0-270 GCF_046536035.1 Halomonas sp. SIMBA_159 | reverse complement strand
GTGTTTTCAGGATGCGAAGTGTAATTTCTGTTGCAATGCCTAATGTTCCCTCAGATCCCACAAATAAGCCTGTTAAGTCATACCCAGGCATTTCGGGAATCGTTCCGCCAATATCGACAATAGAACCGTCTGGAGTAACAATTTTCAGTCCTAAAACATGATTAGTAGTCACACCGTATTTGAGACAGTGAACCCCTCCTGAATTTTCTGCGACATTTCAACCAATGGAACAAATAATTTGACTAGAGGGATCAGGGGCGTAATAAAAAC
>NZ_JAWJBT010000631.1:0-270 GCF_046536035.1 Halomonas sp. SIMBA_159 | reverse complement strand
CGCTGTGCCACCAATAATACCGTGGCGTTTTTCGTTTCATCTTTTAAGGCTTTACGCAACTGGGCATCGGTCTTGTAATCGAGTGCTGAAAAACTGTCATCGAAAATGTATAAATCCGGTTTGCGGATCAAGGCACGGGCAATCGACAAGCGTTGCTTTTGCCCACCTGACAGATTCGAGCCGCCTTGTTCGATTTCAGCTTCGTAGCCGCCTTCCATTCGTTGGATGAATTCCTGCGCCTGCGCGATGCTGGCGGCTTGATCCAACTCC
>NZ_JAWJBT010000630.1:0-270 GCF_046536035.1 Halomonas sp. SIMBA_159 | reverse complement strand
CTGCAAAAGGCCAGCAAGGCGTAGGGCTTGGTTTGGGTGTGGTTAACCGGATGGCAAAATTGCTGGGGCATCAGCTGAAGGTTGCGTCCTGGCCTGGTAAGGGCAGCCTGTTCAGTATTGAACTGCCGCTGGTTGCGCGGCCGTTACGGCAGGAGCTGCCGTTACCCAGTGGTGTTGTGCAACGGCCGGTATTTGGGCTTTCAGTAGTTTGTGTTGATGATGATGCGGCGAATTTATCGGCGCTATCGGTATTATTACAGCAATGGCAAA
>NZ_JAWJBT010000629.1:0-270 GCF_046536035.1 Halomonas sp. SIMBA_159 | reverse complement strand
AAGAGCGGTTAAGCAAGACAACAGCCTGGGTATGACAGAAAAACTGACACAACTTAAACAGCTGTTGCAACTTGATAGCAAGCATATGCCTAAGCCGACCGATCTGTTTATCAACTGGGCGCAGTTGAAAGAAATGGCTGACAACGGCATGCATATCGGCTCTCATACTCTGTCGCATAATATTCTTTCTCACCTAAGTGTGGAGAAACAGTTAATTGAGTTGACGCAGTCAAAGCAGCGGCTGGAAACCATGCTGAATTGTAACGTTAG
>NZ_JAWJBT010000628.1:0-270 GCF_046536035.1 Halomonas sp. SIMBA_159 | reverse complement strand
AGACGCCGCAGATCCGTTTTTCGCCTTTTGAACCCGCCACGCCGTTTACGCTGCGCTTCTACTCGGCGGCGCAAAACGCATGTTGGGCGGTAAAACTGGCACACGATGGCGCGTTATCCCTCAATCAATGTGATGAGAGGATGCGATGAAGCGCGGATTTACCTTGCTGGAAGTGATGCTCGCGCTGGCGATTTTTGCGCTGGCTGCCACGGCGGTGTTACAGATTGCCAGCGGCGCGCTGAGTAATCAGCACGTTCTTGAGGAAAAAAC
>NZ_JAWJBT010000627.1:0-270 GCF_046536035.1 Halomonas sp. SIMBA_159 | reverse complement strand
GCGTGAGTGGGCCAAGGCATCCCGCTGCTCGACCCGAAAAGCCGAAGCTCAATGCTTCGGGAGATCCGGATCTGGCCGCGGTGTGATCCTCAGCTTCGGGCGGTGGTGAGCAGGTCCAGAAGATCTTGACCGAGATCGGTTGCGTCGGCCCGTCCTTTTCCGTCTGCGGCAAGATGGCTAGCGGTTTCCAGCTCGGCTGCTCCAAGATTGGCGGCTCTGAGGAAACCAGCTATTCGTTCGGGATCGTCCGGGATGATCGCGCTCTGCGAC
>NZ_JAWJBT010000626.1:0-270 GCF_046536035.1 Halomonas sp. SIMBA_159 | reverse complement strand
CGTAGTAGCTGCTACTTTCGACAACGCGAAAGCCCGCAAACGGTGGGAAATGATGGCGCAGCGGATGTTTTTCGAAGCTCGCCAGCAGCATCTCGCCCAGTTCCTCAATGCTCGCTTCGTTCTCAGGATTGCCAATGTTGATAATTTCACCGTCGCAGCGATTTCCCGCATTTTCGATAATGCGGTATAACGCCTCGATACCATCGCGAATATCAGTAAAGCAGCGTTTTTGTTTTCCGCCATCAATCAGCTTAATCGGTGAACCTTCTA
>NZ_JAWJBT010000625.1:0-270 GCF_046536035.1 Halomonas sp. SIMBA_159 | reverse complement strand
GTGTGGATATTTACTCTACTCAAGCCTAGTTTATACCGGAATTGGTGCTCTGTTTGGAGTCATGGTAATGGTTGCAGGTGCTCCCCTGCTATTGTGGCATCGCCCTCGCAAATCGGAAACTTAATCATCACAATTATTCAAAAGGAGATTGTATCAATGCAATTACAACGAATGACTAGCTTGTTAATCGCAAGTGTCTGTATTTCCCTCTTTAGTCTGGTCGGATGTAGCTCCCAAACAGAAGTCAACTCTGACACTTCATCTGAGTCA
>NZ_JAWJBT010000624.1:0-270 GCF_046536035.1 Halomonas sp. SIMBA_159 | reverse complement strand
CTCCCTGCATCTCGATCATGCACAGTTACTGTCCGACACGACATGGTGCAGCTTCGAGCATTATCTGAGCAGCTTCACACCATCTCAATTGTCTTGGCTGCATCTGATCAAACGTATGGAAGCGCATTTTGGCGCTGAAAACCTAATCATCCGCCCTTTTGAGAGCATTCACCGTGGAAACGCTGCAGAGGCGGAGTCCTTTTTGGCACCAATGTGTGCGACACATGACCTGGAACTGGCGCCTCAGGTTTATGAAACCCGCAGTTTCTC
>NZ_JAWJBT010000623.1:0-270 GCF_046536035.1 Halomonas sp. SIMBA_159 | reverse complement strand
CGGTATCCACCGACATCATTTGAATCTGTAAGCCGTTGATTGTTGTTTTATTGCTCGTCAACCCGTCAACACGGATGCCATCGAGGCTGACGGAGCCATCTGTCGCAATGCTTGAAGCCCTCGACGCTTCCGCCACTCCCGTAATTTGCTTGCCCAGTGCAACATTTTCGCTGTCGTCTGCGTTCTTAAACGCCAAAGTGAAATTCTGAGCGGCACCAAGTTCTTTCGAAGAGATAAAAAAATGGGAAGTCGTGTTATCAAAATTGACAC
>NZ_JAWJBT010000622.1:0-270 GCF_046536035.1 Halomonas sp. SIMBA_159 | reverse complement strand
CATAAGTATGGTACGACGTATTGTTAAAGCTGGCATCGGTGACCGGCCACAGCAACAGCTGGAATTTCAGTTTCGGTGTGCCTGCTTCTTTCGCTTTCAATGCCACTACCGCCGCCATGTTACCACCGACGCTATTACCGGCGACGGCCAGGCGGTTACCATCCACACCAATTTTCTGACCATTTTCGGCGACCCATTGGGTGGCGGCATACGCCTGGTTGATTGCGGTTGGGTATTTCGCTTCCGGTGATGGGGTGTAATCAACATACA
>NZ_JAWJBT010000621.1:0-270 GCF_046536035.1 Halomonas sp. SIMBA_159 | reverse complement strand
CGTGCTGCTCCAATATTTCGATGGTCCTTGCGCGGTAAGCTGAATGTAACAGCGCCCGAAAAATGCAATCCCGGGCGCTTTGTAGCGCCTGCCCGGGAATAGTGCTTCGATGCCTGTGGCGCGCGCGCCGGCCTCAGCGCCATTAATCGAAAGACGGAAGCCCTGCCGGCCACCCCGGCGCCTATCGACGCCGGATAAACCTGGCCGGGCCGGGCCGGGCAGCGCCAGGCCGTGCCAGGCTGTGCACAAGCCAGCGCCGCAAGCCGTCAG
>NZ_JAWJBT010000620.1:0-270 GCF_046536035.1 Halomonas sp. SIMBA_159 | reverse complement strand
ATGCCGAAATAAGTTGTCCAATGACTCGGGTATATCATTGAGGAAATAACGTCGACATTCTCCGAAATTTTCGAGAAGTTCTGGCCGATGCCGGGGGCTTCAGGCAATGTCGCAGCGTAGCCGAAAATATCCACTGACACTTCCACGCCGTACGGCTTGAGTTTTTCTTTAGCATAGGCGACAAAATCCGTTACAGCTTCCACACGGCGCTGTACAGGGTCAAGATTAGACTCTGCATAGTCGCCCATCGAGTAATCCAATTGTTCACCC
>NZ_JAWJBT010000619.1:0-270 GCF_046536035.1 Halomonas sp. SIMBA_159 | reverse complement strand
AGTCGCCACCCTTTCTGCACAGGACCCTTCGGCTACGGCCTGTCCCCCGCACTCGCGATTCGGACGATGCCCCGCTCCACGGATCGCTTCTGCTTCATATCGTCGAACCCATGACAGCGTCCGACGCGCGGCGCAGACTGGGAGCATGCTCGTGGACCCGAATGTGATCGGCATCATCATCGCCCTTTTCGGCTTCACCGCGACCGTGCTCGGCGGGGTCTCCCGGATGCTCGCCAAGCAGTCGCGCGGCCTCGACGTGCGGTTCGACAG
>NZ_JAWJBT010000618.1:0-270 GCF_046536035.1 Halomonas sp. SIMBA_159 | reverse complement strand
CTTGATTTATTTTATGTTAATTTGATGAGACTTTTTACAATCACTCAATATGATAATTCAATTGAATATGAATTTTAGAGTTGTAGCAGAAGCAAAAACTCATTAAATATAAAAAACTGTGACTTTCATTAACTCTAAACCAGAAATATAGTGGACACTTTTATAGCATAACGGAAGTAAAGAAATGTCTTAAAAAATTCATTCAAAAGTCTTTAGAAATTAAATAGAATAGACCCTAGTATTAACAATCCTCTGTTTTTATAACCAAGT
>NZ_JAWJBT010000617.1:0-270 GCF_046536035.1 Halomonas sp. SIMBA_159 | reverse complement strand
CGTGAAAATGCAGCGCAAGTGCAGGGCCTTATGAAAGAGCGCCTAGCATATTGCTGGGAGCACCCCTTTGCACATTGGTTCGATGATGACTGTTTTGCGATAAAAGTGAATGGCGGGAACCGGAGCTACCCAGTTGTAGCAATTCATCTCGAAAAGGGTTTTCAGGTGCTGACCGGCTCTGACAGCTTGGAAACACGTGCAAGCCATTATGGTGTCGATAACCTTTCAAATGTTTGGTTGCCAACCGAGAAGGAACTGCTCCCATAGCAG
>NZ_JAWJBT010000616.1:0-270 GCF_046536035.1 Halomonas sp. SIMBA_159 | reverse complement strand
CAAATCGGTGACAACACATTGGCAGATGCCATCTTAGATCGCCTGATGCACAATGCTCACAGGCTGCAACTGAAGGGAGAATCAATGCGGAAAAAGTTAGGAACGTTGACGGAAGGTGAACACTTAAGCTAAAAAACAACTGTCGTGATACGTTGAAAAAGTTAAGTGTTCATGTTCAGCCGGAATAAGTGTTCAACTTCGTCGGAATACGCAATTGTCGGCTATGCGCACTTATCCTTATTTGTTTAGGCATTTAGCTTGATACTAAAC
>NZ_JAWJBT010000615.1:0-270 GCF_046536035.1 Halomonas sp. SIMBA_159 | reverse complement strand
CCCTCGGTGAGACCCAAGGTGAAGACCAGGACGTCGGAGTCCGTGAGCACCGATCGCACTGCGGCGACATGCTCGGCGCGCTGACGCTCGACCTGCGCAGCGCTGGCGAAGCCCTCGGGCTCGACCGCCGGTCGAAGCGCGTCGAACCAGCGATCGCCTCGGCGCCAGGCGATGTCCTCGCGCACGGTGCCCGAGAGCGCTTCCTGCGCGAGCTGCAGGAGCTGTCGCACGAAGTAGATGTTGCCGTACCGCGCCGAGTACACGCCGTAC
>NZ_JAWJBT010000614.1:0-270 GCF_046536035.1 Halomonas sp. SIMBA_159 | reverse complement strand
GGTTTTAAGTTTGCTATTAATATTTTCATTGTTTGTAGGTGTTACAGGTTTTATTCCGCAAGTAAAAGCTGTCGGTCAAGACGAGGATGAGGCTTATTTAGAAGATAGTAGCATGATTATTGAGGAAGATAATGATACTGATGCTGAGGAAGAACTTGAAGAAATTCAAGGAGTCGAAGAAAATTCAGACGAAGGTACTCTAAGCGAAGAAGAATTAAAAAAAATTAAAATAACTACTAAATCTTGGGATCCATACGGGGGAACTGGTGG
>NZ_JAWJBT010000613.1:0-270 GCF_046536035.1 Halomonas sp. SIMBA_159 | reverse complement strand
ATCGGCAGTTTGTTTCATGGCTGGAAAAATCACCGAAAACCTTATGCGCTGGTCAATATCAGACGGATGCTGATTGGCTTTGCGGTTTTTGAAATGATCAAATCGATATGGATGGTGCTAGGAACACCCGCTACTTTGGGAATGGCTGTCATCATGGCCATGATGGCAACAATCGGCCTCTTGTCGATGGGGTGGATCCTCAACGATATGCACTATAATATTATGCGCCGGAAAGCGCTTGAACATGATTCTACACATGACGCATTGACC
>NZ_JAWJBT010000612.1:0-270 GCF_046536035.1 Halomonas sp. SIMBA_159 | reverse complement strand
GGCCATGATGACTTGACGTCGTCCCCACCTTCCTCCGGTTTATCACCGGCAGTCTCCCTGGAGTTCCCACCCGAAGTGCTGGCAAACAAGGATAAGGGTTGCGCTCGTTGCGGGACTTAACCCAACATTTCACAACACGAGCTGACGACAGCCATGCAGCACCTGTCTCAGAGTTCCCGAAGGCACCAATCCATCTCTGGAAAGTTCTCTGGATGTCAAGAGTAGGTAAGGTTCTTCGCGTTGCATCGTATTAAGCCACGGCCTCCACCG
>NZ_JAWJBT010000611.1:0-271 GCF_046536035.1 Halomonas sp. SIMBA_159 | reverse complement strand
GGGCGAGCCGAAGCAATGAGACAAGCGCTCTTCTTGGCTCATTGCGGGAGGCATGCCCAAAGCGGGAGGCGGCTGCTTCACGATGAACTGATTAATGGGCGATTCATCTCACTATCAAGTCTAACTAGACGACTCCACCACCGGCTGCACCCACTCAACAGCGACAATTCCTAGCACCCAAGACCCACTGAAAATTAATAGCCGAACCGCGCTTAAGGGCGAGCCGAAGCAATGAGACAAGCGCTCTTCTTGGCTCATTGCGGGAGGCATG
>NZ_JAWJBT010000610.1:0-271 GCF_046536035.1 Halomonas sp. SIMBA_159 | reverse complement strand
ATAAACGTTCGACCTGCGCTTCGCTTAAATCTTTTGGCAAACGCTGGGGCAATTTCGGTGAAGCGAGATGCGCACTGGGATCGTCTTCACGAAACTTTTCGCGATAAAGATACTGGAACAATCGGCGCACTGCACTCAGCAAACGCGCTGAGCTGGTGGCTTTATACCCGCCCTCCAGCCGTTCTGCCAGTAATGCCTGCAAATCGTCACTTTGCGCCGTCGCCAGCGTCAACCCGCGGTGATGCAACCACTCCACCATCATTGACAGATC
>NZ_JAWJBT010000609.1:0-271 GCF_046536035.1 Halomonas sp. SIMBA_159 | reverse complement strand
CAGGCTGCCGCGTTGCCGGGCTCGTTTTCCCCGGAACGCGCGTTAGTGGAGCGCGTCGCCGCGCGCGCCGGCAATCCCCCGGTTTTTCTGTACGTGGGACGTCTGTCGGAAGAGAAGGGCATCGGCACGCTGATCGAAGCGTTCGCCGGCCTGCGCAAGCGTATTCCTGCAGCACAGTTGCGCATTGTCGGCACGGGGCCGATGGCCGACGCATTGCACGCGAAGGTCGCGGAACTGCAACTGACCGGCGCGGTGACTTTCGCCGGCAGTC
>NZ_JAWJBT010000608.1:0-271 GCF_046536035.1 Halomonas sp. SIMBA_159 | reverse complement strand
ACGACGCGGCTCCGACAGAGGAACCCACTGCCGCCCCCACGTCCGCGGCTCCGGCGGCCGAGCAGACTGCCGCCCCCGAGGCGACCACGACGCCGGCGGCGGATTCCGGTGACGCCGAAGGTGGGTCCCCGTGGATCTGGGTACTCGTGATCGTCGCGGTGCTGGTCGTCGCCGGCGTGGTCACGTGGATCGTCGTGAGCCGCCGTCGTGGCGGTTCCGCGACCGGTTCCGACGCCCCCGTAGAGCGATAGGCTTAAGGCATGCCACATTA
>NZ_JAWJBT010000607.1:0-271 GCF_046536035.1 Halomonas sp. SIMBA_159 | reverse complement strand
CGCGCATCACCGCTCAGTTCCCGGATCTGCCAGGATTGACCGGACTGCGCCGCGGCCGGAAGCGCCGCGAACACGACAAAGAGGAGGAAGAAAACTGGCATCGCGAAACGCGATGCCGGGGGCTCGATTCGTCCCATCATATCTATAATCCCCGCCAAAACCGAGCCGACAGCCCCCGCGTCGCTCGGTATTAACAAACGCCTAACGCAGGACTTTGATGCCGCAATCCTTAAGGAAACCTTAACGTCTATGTTTAAATCTAAAATACAAG
>NZ_JAWJBT010000606.1:0-271 GCF_046536035.1 Halomonas sp. SIMBA_159 | reverse complement strand
CCTGCCATGAGCTGTGCAGCACGATGCTCAGCACCAGTAATAAACCTGAGCTGAGGATGATTCTTAACACACTTTGTTGCAACAGCGTCACAGAGCTGGAGTTAAGATCTGTTTCGGTTAATAGCAGCAGCTGCTTGATACGGCTAAGCATGGCACTTCCATGGTAAAGATAAATACGACATCCTTACTGTGCCTGAATAAAATACCGGCACACAATTTTACCTCCCTGTTAAAGCCTGTTCATGCTAATCAATAAACTCAATGGATACAA
>NZ_JAWJBT010000605.1:0-271 GCF_046536035.1 Halomonas sp. SIMBA_159 | reverse complement strand
GCCCTTGATTTCATTGATGGTAAAAGAAGGACGGTTATCGTATCCCCGCGAACGCTGTATCGCGATCATTTTAGTGTTGTGTGCAACGGCTTGTTCGACGGCCGGCCAATCCACTTTATCGTCTTCATTTAAATCCACGTGGCGGTAGGAAATATTGAAATCCTTAAGCGAGCCCGTATCTTCTTCTCCCCCCGAAACGATCGAAGCGAGCGTATCGTAGGGCTGGCCTGTAATATACAGCAGTTCATCGCCCGGGCGCAGGATGCCGAAC
>NZ_JAWJBT010000604.1:0-271 GCF_046536035.1 Halomonas sp. SIMBA_159 | reverse complement strand
CGCGGCGGAGGCGGACGCGCCGGCGCTGGCGCTCGATCATGTCAGCCATCGCTTCGGCGACGTGCTCGCGGTCGACGATGTCTCCCTCGCCGTCGGGGCGGGGGAGATCGTCTGCCTGGTGGGGCCGTCGGGCTGCGGCAAGTCGACCTTGCTGCGGCTGGCCGCCGGGCTCGAGGACCTGCAGACCGGCGTCGTGTCGATCGCCGGGCGCGCCGTGCCCGGGCCGCGCGTGTCCATGCCGCCGGAGGATCGCGGGATCGGCCTGGTGTTC
>NZ_JAWJBT010000603.1:0-271 GCF_046536035.1 Halomonas sp. SIMBA_159 | reverse complement strand
ACAACGGTTCTATAATGAGCGCGCAGAATAAAGCAGTTTTTTGCTGAGAGTTTGATTCTAAAGAGATAATGAGGCTCACATTTATCTCTTCAGAACCAATAATACCAGAGTATGTTTACATCATATTCGATGATGCCGGCAATACAGAGAGTATGCCGGCCAGAATAAGGCCTCCGACTACAGTCACATGTTCCAGCGCAATATGGAACTCATGCGTCCGCTTTGGCTCTTCAAATTTCCAAAATGGATGTCCAACTGGAATTGTTAGTAA
>NZ_JAWJBT010000602.1:0-271 GCF_046536035.1 Halomonas sp. SIMBA_159 | reverse complement strand
CTTAACAGCGGGTACATCCGACGATGCGCTCAATGAAAACAGCAGCTTGAGTGTTCAATTGTCGCTTGCCGCAGTAGCTGGAATGTTCGCAGGGATTCTGCTGGGCATCATGTTTGAGCTAGTCGGGTTTGCAAGGAAACATACACAGTTTGGCCGAAAGAAAACCGCGCAATTACAAACAGTTTTCAAATAAGCGTGAGTTAAAGCAGGGGTGAGTGTAATATGTATAAGCTGGTTTCCATCCAAGAGCATATTAAATGGCAGGAAATAC
>NZ_JAWJBT010000601.1:0-271 GCF_046536035.1 Halomonas sp. SIMBA_159 | reverse complement strand
CCTGGCGTATGCGCTCAATGAAGTTGTATTTAAAGCACCCGTTTAGAGGTGTTTTTTTATTTTGGCGTATTTTTGGCACAATTTTGGCGTAAAAGTGGCGTATTTTTGGCGTAAAGTTGGCGCAGCATAACTGAAAAAAGGTTGTAATATTGTATTATACGATAAATTGATAGGGCGGCTTCCATTGCGGAGGGCGCTTTTTTATATAGGTACCAAACAATTATCAGGAGGTAAAGGAGAGTGTGGCGATGTCATTTACAAAACCAACAAG
>NZ_JAWJBT010000600.1:0-271 GCF_046536035.1 Halomonas sp. SIMBA_159 | reverse complement strand
GCCCGATTCCCGCGCCGGCGATCGCGTTCAACGCCACCCCAGCCAAAAGCATGATCGAGACGTCCGTGCGTCCGTCCTGATAGGCGATGCGATAGACCAGAAAGGTCGCGAAGAGGCCGCCGAGGAACGCGGAGACCGGCAAGATATAGGGCGTCCAGCCGGTTGGTATGCTCGGCAGCAGAAGGCCGCCGGCGACGATCGTCGTGGCCGCCGCAAGCGCGGCGCCGGTCGAAACACCGATCAAACCGGGATCGGCCAGCGGGTTTCGGAA
>NZ_JAWJBT010000599.1:0-271 GCF_046536035.1 Halomonas sp. SIMBA_159 | reverse complement strand
CGGGTTGTTTGGCTGTAGCTTGTTGCGCTAAAACTTGTAACATCTGTTGATAGAGTCCTTCTACAGGGGGAAGTTTTGCCAGCCATCGCTGATAGCGCCATTGTCGAAGTTGTTGCCAACTTAGCCAACCTGCAAAACTCGCTGCAACCAAACTGGCTAAACCCGCTAACACTCCTCCCCATCCTTGAGAGAAAAACCGCCATAAACTCGTGACAATGCCAATTAAACCGCCAATAATCACATTCCAGAGATAGTTAAACATTCCAGCGAC
>NZ_JAWJBT010000598.1:0-271 GCF_046536035.1 Halomonas sp. SIMBA_159 | reverse complement strand
CGGCAGGCCCGCGTCCTCGGCGGCCGCCTTGGCCACGGCGAGCGACACGCCGAGGATGGCGTTGGCGCCGAGATTGGCCTTGTTCGGCGTGCCGTCCAGTTCGATCAGCTTGGCATCAATGGCGAGCTGTTCCTCGGCGTCGAGGCCGGAGAGCAGGTCGAAGATGTCGCCGTTGACGGAGGCGACCGCTTCGCGCACGCCCTTGCCGCCGTAGCGCGAGCCTCCGTCGCGCAGTTCGTGCGCTTCGTGCGCGCCGGTGGAGGCACCGCTC
>NZ_JAWJBT010000597.1:0-271 GCF_046536035.1 Halomonas sp. SIMBA_159 | reverse complement strand
CAATAATTTTTCGTTTAATGATATAAATTTAATGATTCGTACTAGACATTGTTTCCTCCCTCACCCAGATCCCTTGATCAATCCGTAGCAAACATTTACCGTATGACATTCTCTCATTTAATTGGTCAAGAGCAAGCAGTGGAATTATTAACCAGTGCAATTCATCGTCAACGCATTGCCCCAGCTTATTTATTTAGTGGTCCGGCGGGAGTGGGACGACATTTAGCTGCTCTTGAGTTTAGCACTTTAATCCTCGCGGGAAAACAAGACG
>NZ_JAWJBT010000596.1:0-271 GCF_046536035.1 Halomonas sp. SIMBA_159 | reverse complement strand
CCTTCTCGGAAAATAATCTCTCCAGTATCAAAGGTTTTCGTTTCCATGGTTGTTAACCTCAATTTTGACTTGTGAAAGAATCAGTGAATGAAACGCATTTATCCCACAGGCTGGCTCAGTTGACGGTCAATCCAGTTTTTGAGGAGTGGGTTAACCTGATCCGGGACTTCATCTTGAGGACAATGTCCAACCGATGGTAGAGGAATAAATTCTTCCACCGCCGGAAACTGAGCCAATTCCCGTCCCAGCGCGATCGGTTCCCAGGGATCCG
>NZ_JAWJBT010000595.1:0-271 GCF_046536035.1 Halomonas sp. SIMBA_159 | reverse complement strand
AGTATTGTTTATTAAATTTAAGTTTTCAGTTTCTTTATTAAGTTTAACAATTTCTTTCTAATTTAGTTGATCTTGCAAGAATTCTTAGAAATTCCCTCAACTGCCTTGATAGGATGGAATGGTATCTGTTGCTGAATACTGCTGCAATTGATCTGGATCGTCCCCCTGAAGCTGGCGCAAAAAAGGGTCAGGGTTTCTAGACAATCCCGGCGGTAGTGAGCGCATCCAAACTAGAGGAGATTGTATCAGGATGATGGAACTGAATGTGCCC
>NZ_JAWJBT010000594.1:0-271 GCF_046536035.1 Halomonas sp. SIMBA_159 | reverse complement strand
CATCATAAAATTTGCGCTTACCGTGCTCGATAGCCGCCTGGGCAATTGCCACAGGTTTTTGATCCGGGCTGGACGGAAAGAAATCAATACCGATATCAGACGCCAGGGTCTCCAGCTGCTTGATAGCGGCAGGACGGTATACGTCGGCGGAAACAACCAGTACCTTCTTTTTATTACGCTCTTTGAGCAGTTTACCCAGCTTACCCACACTGGTGGTTTTACCGGCACCCTGCAAACCCGCCATCAGGATGACCGCAGGTGGCTGGCTGGC
>NZ_JAWJBT010000593.1:0-271 GCF_046536035.1 Halomonas sp. SIMBA_159 | reverse complement strand
CTCTAAAATGTGGAACATTCAGCGCATAAGATAACATGCTCGCAACATCGTAAGCGGTTGTATATTGGTTTTCATCATGCAGTCCTTCAGGGTTCATAAAATGAGTATCATGTAATCCGAGTTCAGCAGCCTTTTCATTCATCATGCGAACAAAATCCTTCACATTTCCTGCAGTATGGATGGCCAACGAGTTTGCTGCTTCACCACCTGAAGGTAACATGGTTCCATATAAAAGATCACGATACGTGACTGTTTCACCACCCAAAAAACC
>NZ_JAWJBT010000592.1:0-271 GCF_046536035.1 Halomonas sp. SIMBA_159 | reverse complement strand
CGATTATGAACCCGGACAACCAGCCCGACGCGGTGCCGATGCCCGGCGGCGGCGCACCGGCCGGTAACATGGCCCCCAGCACCCCATCGCCGGGCGGCTTCCCCGGCGGGTCGAGGCCGCAGCAGCCCAACCCGCGGGGCGGCATGGCCGGTAACATCACGCCGGACACGGAGCGGAATCAGCGTCAGCAGGAAACCGCCGGGGAGCTTCAAGCCACGTATCTGAGGTAGACATGCCGACTTACGCCTACTGGTGCCCCGAGTGCGAGCAG
>NZ_JAWJBT010000591.1:0-271 GCF_046536035.1 Halomonas sp. SIMBA_159 | reverse complement strand
CGAGAAGTTCGGGCAAAAGTCGGCGATAAACGGGTTTTACTGGCGTTATCCGGTGGAGTGGACTCCTCAACCCTTGCCTTTCTCCTCCATAAAGCAATTGGGGATCAATTGGTTTGTATGTTTATTGACCAAGGGTTTATGCGCAAAGGGGAACCCGAACGATTGCTAGAGATTTTTAAAGATCGCTTCCATATTCCGGTTGAATATGTTAACGCGCGCGATCGGTTTTTAACCCAACTAGAAGGGGTAACTGATCCGGAAGAAAAACGCC
>NZ_JAWJBT010000590.1:0-271 GCF_046536035.1 Halomonas sp. SIMBA_159 | reverse complement strand
CCAGCGGCATGAAGCCTCCGGCCGCGCTCCAGCGCACCGACGGCACCCCGTCGACCAGGGCCAGCGGACCGGACGAGCCCCCGGCGTCCACGGCGTCCACGTCGATCACGCGCCACCCCACGTGCACGACGTCACCCTCGTCGAACCCGCCACGCAGCGCCTCGGCCCGACGCTCGGCCCGCTCGCGAGCCGACTCGGCCGTGTAGCCGCGGCGGCCGGGATCGGCAGCCCGCAGCACTTCGGCGGTGGCCAGCGCGTGCGTGTCGGTCAG
>NZ_JAWJBT010000589.1:0-271 GCF_046536035.1 Halomonas sp. SIMBA_159 | reverse complement strand
CACTTTGTCGGTCGTGCTGATGGAGGGCGGCAGCATGGACGTGCGGATCATGACCCCGAATGATCGGCTGATCGGCACCCTGCGGCTGCACCTCGACGGCGTGAGCTACCGGCGGGCCAGCAGCAAGCGGTCGCTCGACGACGTGCGGGTGGCGTGGGGGAAGCTCGACGACGTGCTCGACGTGTTCCGCGACTAACCCCGGCGAAAGGACAGACCATGGACAGCGACAACAGCAACGTGAAGATCACCGTGCCGGAGGCCAAGGCGCTCC
>NZ_JAWJBT010000588.1:0-271 GCF_046536035.1 Halomonas sp. SIMBA_159 | reverse complement strand
CCGCTTTGTGGCTTACAAGGGTAACTGGTAATGCGTTGCCGCGGCTTCACCTTGGTTGAGCTGGTCATTACGCTGGTGGTGCTGGCGATACTGGCGTTGGGTGTTACCAGCTATCTGGGTATTGGGTCGCGCATGTATGCCGATGCAGCGCTGCGTGAACAGGTGCTGGGGCAAAGCCGTTTTGTTGCCGAACGCCTGGTACGCGAGCTGCGAAATGCAGTGCCCAACAGTGTGTCATTTTCATTAAGCAGTAATTGCCTGCAGTTCCGGC
>NZ_JAWJBT010000587.1:0-271 GCF_046536035.1 Halomonas sp. SIMBA_159 | reverse complement strand
CACTAACCTCACGATGTCCGACCGTGATTAGCCCACCTTCGTGCTCCTCCGTTACGCTTTGGGAGGAGACCGCCCCAGTCAAACTACCCACCAGGCACTGTCCGCACCCCGGATAACGGGGCGACGTTAGAACATCAACACGACAAGGGTGGTATTTCAAGGACGGCTCCACAGATACTGGCGTACCTGCTTCGAAGCCTCCCACCTATCCTACACATGTAGGGTCAATGTTCAGTGCCAAGCTGTAGTAAAGGTTCACGGGGTCTTTCCG
>NZ_JAWJBT010000586.1:0-272 GCF_046536035.1 Halomonas sp. SIMBA_159 | reverse complement strand
ATAAGGAAGAACTTGGGGTGACTCTTTCTGTTTTAGTGGAAGCAGAAAAAGAATTGCCCGAATTTTTATCCATATTACTGTTCAGCAGAGTTCTAGTTTAGTATAAATCTAATGTAAGAATTATTACAGGCAATTTGCAATACCCAGCAGCACGCATGCTGGAGAGAAGTTTACCTTTTTCATTATCAATTAGGAGGTTTTTACAAGATGGATAACAATGAACAGAAGCGCCATACAGCTGCATCAGATGCCAAGTGCCCGATAACAGGTGC
>NZ_JAWJBT010000585.1:0-272 GCF_046536035.1 Halomonas sp. SIMBA_159 | reverse complement strand
ATGGTGGCCGCGGTTGTGGTCATGCTGGTGATGAAGCAGCGCGAATTTCACTCTAAAGTGCTAAAAGCCCTGCAGGAGTGCTGATAATAACTGCAAAGAAAAACGCAGCCAGTGTTAAGCGGCTGCGTTGTTGTAGTCAGTAACGCCTTGCTCAGTTAGTTGCTGCGGATCTCAAAGGCTTTAATCACCCGTGATACACCTTCAACATGGCGGGTTATGTCAACTGCTTTAGCGGCTTCCTGCTCGCTGACGATACCCATTAAAAACACTTC
>NZ_JAWJBT010000584.1:0-272 GCF_046536035.1 Halomonas sp. SIMBA_159 | reverse complement strand
CCATAGCAGCCGGGCCAGTCCGGGCAGCCAAGCCCGGCTTCTGTCAGCCGGGTATACGCCCCCAGGGCTATCACAGCAACGGATAATAAGAGAGTCAGTCCAACCAGCCAGGTAAAGCGCCGGTCGGCCTGCCGGTAACGGGAAGAAGCCATTGATAACATCGCCACTCCTTAGCGCATGCGGTTTGCAGCATCAGCCTATTTTGGAAACCTTGAGTAAACGTTTAAGATCCCTCAGCATGTCCTTACCCTGAGCCAGCACCTGCGTCTGCC
>NZ_JAWJBT010000583.1:0-272 GCF_046536035.1 Halomonas sp. SIMBA_159 | reverse complement strand
CCTCTCCTCCCTGGCCCCGGCGGTTCACGCCAGGCCCAGTTCCTGCTTGCGGTTCTGGGACCAGGCGCCGATCAGCCGGTCAGCGATGATCGCCAGGAAAGCGACGCATACACCCGCCACCAGGCCCAGGCCGGTATCCGCTCGGGTCAACGCGATGTAGACCTCCTGGCCCAGATCGCGTGTGCCCACGAGCGCGGTGATCACCAGCATCGACAGCGCCATCATGATGGTCTGGTTCACGCCCAGCATGATCTCCGGCAACGCCAGCGGCA
>NZ_JAWJBT010000582.1:0-272 GCF_046536035.1 Halomonas sp. SIMBA_159 | reverse complement strand
ATAGTACTTTGCAGCTTTGGTGATGCGTCGGCAAATCATTCAACGGCACAAGGTGCTATAAACTCAGCGTGTTGGGCTGCTTATCAGCAAGTGCCTGTGCCCATATTATTTGTTTGTGAGGATAATGGCCTGGGTATTTCGACACCCACGCCAAGCGGCTGGATAGAACAGGACTTAGCCGACCGGCCCGCGCTGAAGTATTTCGCTGCAGACAGCCGTGATTTGGCGCAGGCTTATCATGTCAGTCGTCGGGCTGCAGACTATGTGCGCAG
>NZ_JAWJBT010000581.1:0-272 GCF_046536035.1 Halomonas sp. SIMBA_159 | reverse complement strand
CTGGTAGGCGATACGCTCTTGATCGTGGTTGGTCAAAAATGGTGCGAAAAAGCTGAGTGGCGCTACTGAGTCGAGGCGCTGCTGCACATTTTGTTGCAACACCGTGGCATCGGCGGCTTTTTGTTTGTTCGAGCCCATAGTGCCAAACTGCGCTTCAGCGCCGGCATCTGGTTTTAACAAACTCAGAATTTTATAACCCACCTCAAAATCAAAGCCCTGATCAAGCGCTTTGCCATCGCCATAATAATTCGCGGCTACCGGTATATCGACCC
>NZ_JAWJBT010000580.1:0-272 GCF_046536035.1 Halomonas sp. SIMBA_159 | reverse complement strand
ATCTTTTACGGCGGTAGCGGAAATACTCGCCAAATCCGATCCAGCTCCGGGTTCCGTCATCGCGATTGCCGTAATATAGTCGCCGCTAATGCAGCCTGGCAGCCAGTCCTGTTTCTGCTGTTCTGTTCCATACGCTTCAATATAAGGAACAGTAATATCGTTATGAAGCCCGACTCCCGTCAAACTCGCCCCCACACGCTCCATCTCTTCCCCAATAATGACACCATAGCGGAAATCCAGGCCAAGCCCCCCGTATTGCTCTTCTACTTGAG
>NZ_JAWJBT010000579.1:0-272 GCF_046536035.1 Halomonas sp. SIMBA_159 | reverse complement strand
CAAGCGCCGCCACCGCGAGCACTGTGACCGCGCACGAGATCACCGCATACGAGAGCAGGAAGTCGAGCGGCGGCACGCTGATGCGCGTGACCGCAATGTCCAGCAGAAAATACGCAAGCGCCGCTGCCGCCATCGTGCAGACGAGGCGCGCGAGCGGCGACACACGCTTGGTCAGGTCCTCGACGAGACCCGAGCCGAAGGCCGGCATGCCGCACGCAATGAGCCCGAGGATGCCGCCCGATACTGCCGGGTAGGCATAGCGCAGTTGCACG
>NZ_JAWJBT010000578.1:0-272 GCF_046536035.1 Halomonas sp. SIMBA_159 | reverse complement strand
AAAAAGTGCAAGGCTTTGATCATAACAGGATGCGCGTGCTGGGAATGGCAGACACCTCGCCGCTGGACAGCAATGACACCCTGGACGGACGTAAACGTAACCGTCGGGTAGAAATTGCCATCATGCAGGGTAAACCGCATTTTACCAATGAACTGACCAGCGACCCGGCAGGGGAATCTGCCGTCCCGTCAAATTAAGCCTACAATCTGAATAAGGACATGATGCGTGTTCGCCTGACAGGGCGAACACGCATCAGGCGGCGAGGGCAGGAG
>NZ_JAWJBT010000577.1:0-272 GCF_046536035.1 Halomonas sp. SIMBA_159 | reverse complement strand
ATCGCGGCCTCACTTGGCGATATGCGCAATTGTGGCGATTTCCACCAGCGCGTCAGGTTTTACCAGTCCGCACTGAATGCAGAATCGCGCCGGTTTATCACCCGGAAAAAACTCGGCGTAGATTTCGTTAATCGCGGCGTAATTTTTCCAGTCGGTAATAAAGATGCTGTTGAAGGTCACATCCGCCATCGTGCCACCCGCCGTCTCGATCACCTTGCGGATAGTTTCCAGAACGTGGCGGGTTTGCGCCTTTGGGTCATCGGCAAACAGCA
>NZ_JAWJBT010000576.1:0-272 GCF_046536035.1 Halomonas sp. SIMBA_159 | reverse complement strand
CTGATGACAGAGCAAGGCATTCCATTGGCCAACGTTGTACCGCATAAGCGCTGGAGCGGCAAAGAATGTCCACGAAAGCTACTTAATCGCTGGGACAGCTTCGAAGCAGGTATTGCTACCGCTCATACAGGTAAAAAGGCAACAGCAAAGCCTGTGAAAGCGACACCTGTCAAAAATACTTCATCCAAAAAAACAGCTTCCAAGCCTGCTGAAAAGTCATTTAACTTGCCATCTGGCATCATTAAAGTAACAAAGCCTTTGACAAAGGGCGC
>NZ_JAWJBT010000575.1:0-272 GCF_046536035.1 Halomonas sp. SIMBA_159 | reverse complement strand
CACCGTCGTAGTCGTGCACGTCGACCCAGATCGGGACTCCCGTCTCGCGCGCGATCGGCAGGAGCCGCAGCGGTTCGGCGGCGAGGTCGAGCACGATCACCGCCGCCTCCCCCATCCGTTCGCGCACCCAGGCGTCGTCCTCGCCCGCGGTCGCCTCCGGCGACGACAGGTACAGCGAGACCCGTTCGCCGGCGCGGGTCATGAGGTTCAGATGCCGCTCGGTGGTGCCTTGACCCCAGCGCACTCGCACCCCCGCACCATCGAGGGCCGCA
>NZ_JAWJBT010000574.1:0-272 GCF_046536035.1 Halomonas sp. SIMBA_159 | reverse complement strand
CATATTCTGGAAGACGAAAATTTGGTTGCAGTACATTCTCATCTCAAACAAACTCCTACTGACATTGGTTTTGCAGTAGTGCACATTCTAAAATTCAAAGAAGATAAAATCATAGAACTTTGGGATTTAGGACAACCAATCCCTAAAGATACTATTAACGAAAACGGAATGTTCTAAATATTCTTTTTGTTTCATGTTTCAGGTTTCACGTTTTGTACAGAACCTGAAACCTGAAACCTGAAACTTGAAACTTGAAACCCGGAACCCGAAAC
>NZ_JAWJBT010000573.1:0-272 GCF_046536035.1 Halomonas sp. SIMBA_159 | reverse complement strand
AGCCAGTCATTTTTTGCTAAATACTCAACATTAAATGCCGATTGATCGAATAGCCAAAATGTTATTTGGTAATCATTAATAAAATTTGCCAGAAGATCAGGATTTGTTGTATATTGGGCAGAAATTAAATCTAAGGTTCGTTGACGAAACTGTTGATAATATCCCCAATGATAAGGAATTGCATATTCTGACCCAACTAGAATTGAACGCTGGGCAAATGTGGGTAAAAAATTGGCTTCTGCTGCTAAAGAGGCGACTAAACTATCAACTGG
>NZ_JAWJBT010000572.1:0-272 GCF_046536035.1 Halomonas sp. SIMBA_159 | reverse complement strand
CAGCGCTTCTGATGTACCTACCATTAAAACGCTCAGCAGCATATTATTGCAGATTTTCGCGACCTGGCCTGCACCTACTGCACCTGCATGAAACAGGTTCTTACCCATATTGCTAAGCACCGTTTTAGCGCGCTCAAAATGCGCAACGTCACCACCAACAATAAAGGTTAGCGTGCCAGCTTTGGCACCGCCGACACCACCGGATACCGGTGCATCAATAAAGGCGATACCCTGCGCTGAGAGCCCTGCACCCACTTTACGCGCGCTATCGG
>NZ_JAWJBT010000571.1:0-272 GCF_046536035.1 Halomonas sp. SIMBA_159 | reverse complement strand
AGTGTCTTTGATCCTTTTGGTGAAGCAGGAGATACTGCATCCAAGGCACTAACCATTAATACTGATGGGAACACCGGTGTTGCTTCACCCGATTCTTATGATCCCTACGTGGGTTTAGGGGGAATATCAGGATACAAAGGTCTGATTCTTCTCTTCGATGAAACGGTTAATAGTGGATTTAATCCTGGAGAAACCCTTGGCTTCTCGGTTGATATGGATCCTAACTCAGTTGCGGGTGGCAATAAAAGCGATCTGGATAATGCTACAGATGC
>NZ_JAWJBT010000570.1:0-272 GCF_046536035.1 Halomonas sp. SIMBA_159 | reverse complement strand
AGCAGTCATCACCACAGGAATAAGAACCAGCACCAGACCAATAGTGGTTAAACGGCTTACCCAGGTACCGCCGAGCATATTTACAAAGGTAAATACCCAGACGATAGCAATACAGGCGATACCCGCCGGAACAGGATCATTTAATACTGGGAAGAAGGTGGAAAGATAAGATACAGCGGTAATACCAATCGCCAGGTTACCAATCCAGTTAGCATGGTAATAAAGAACACCTGTCTGAAAACCAAATGCAGGGGAAATTTCTCCGGCATAAG
>NZ_JAWJBT010000569.1:0-272 GCF_046536035.1 Halomonas sp. SIMBA_159 | reverse complement strand
CTGGAAAACCACTTTTCACCGTTGCACCAACAGTGGGACAAACACTATCAAAGGCTCGCTTCCCATTGAGTTGCCATGCAATGGGAGACGCTGAACCCATGGCATCAATTAACAGTCGTCCGACGGCTTGTTTGGGCTTCTCAGTGGGTAAATGTTGACAATGAACCGTTACCGCTGTATTGCTCACCTCTGCTTCAACAAACTCGGTTTCATCCCAAATTTCACCTCCAGCAGCAATTAACTTTTCCCCACACATGGCTAACAGTTTTTCC
>NZ_JAWJBT010000568.1:0-272 GCF_046536035.1 Halomonas sp. SIMBA_159 | reverse complement strand
CTCCAGCAGGCGGCACAGGCAGGCACAGAAGAAGAACACCGCGAGCATGCCCAGGCCCATGCGGCGGGACAGGCGGTTGTAGAACATCCAGGCGGCGAACATCGCCAGCGCGGCCCATACGCCGGTGGTCACCAGCGTGCCGCCCACGGGGATGCACTACAGCAGCGCCACCACCGACCACAGGATGGCCGGGACGGCGAACACGTGGATGCGCTGGTTCAGCGCGTTGCGGTGGTCGTCGGAATAACTGGCGAAGAAGCGGTCGATCGGGC
>NZ_JAWJBT010000567.1:0-272 GCF_046536035.1 Halomonas sp. SIMBA_159 | reverse complement strand
GAAACGAAGGTGACGCAGGTGATGGACACGGCGCGGAAGGAAGGCCATCCGCTCCAGTGCACGCTTGAAAAGGATTGATTAAGGAAAAAGGTCGAGTCTGGGACGGACGAAATCGCAACGGTCGTCCGGTCCCGATTGGCCGCACGGGTCTTCGTTCCGACAGACGACAGGACGAAGACCGCATTGCCGGGGCGGCAGTCCATCCCGCCGACCCGGAACGAGACGGCCAGAGTTTGCCGTCGGTTCGCGAGGCCGATTGTTCGGTCTACGGC
>NZ_JAWJBT010000566.1:0-272 GCF_046536035.1 Halomonas sp. SIMBA_159 | reverse complement strand
CCCTGGCCGGCTTTGCTGGTGCAATGATCATTCTTGAGCCGTGGGCCGACAATTTCAATCTGGCCTCATTACTGCCCATCGGCGCCGCTTTCTTCTGGGCGAGTTATTCACTGATGGTGAAAAAGATGTCGCACCACGATTCTCCGACGACTATGGTTGTCTACCTGCTGGTGCTGATCACCCCCTTCAACCTTTTTCTTGCTGCGCCTGATTTCACCCTGCCTGTTGGCCAGCACACCTGGGTTCTTCTGATAGGCGCCGGATTATTTACC
>NZ_JAWJBT010000565.1:0-272 GCF_046536035.1 Halomonas sp. SIMBA_159 | reverse complement strand
CTCGTGATTCTTGTTGTGAGAACGGGCACTGGCGAGAGCAACTTCACGAGCTGGGGATGGAGAATCCCCTTCCTGCTTTCAGTCGTACTTGTGGGTGTGTCGGTCTGGATCCGGATGATGCTCAGTGAATCGCCCGTCT
The DNA here is from genome assembly GCF_046536035.1 of Halomonas sp. SIMBA_159. NCBI lineage: Bacteria > Pseudomonadati > Pseudomonadota > Gammaproteobacteria > Oceanospirillales > Halomonadaceae > Halomonas > Halomonas sp. SIMBA_159. Next base: position 133 of record NZ_JAWJBT010000565.1, on the reverse strand, counting down.
TCCAGAAAATGCACGCGGAGGGCAAAACATCAAAAGCGCCGATAAAAGAGGCGTTCGGCCAGTGGAAGAACGTCCGATTGATGTTGATAGCCTTGTTCGGTGTCACCGCGGGCGAAGCCGTGGTCTGGTATAC
>NZ_JAWJBT010000564.1:0-272 GCF_046536035.1 Halomonas sp. SIMBA_159 | reverse complement strand
CTCGATCACATCGGCCATTGGGCCATCGAGGTGCTGTAAATCCTGATATTCGTCGTCGGCCTTATGGCGATAACACACCGCACGCACGCGGGCTTGCGGATGGCGTTTACCCGGCGCACTGGCCAGTAAAACATCGGCGGCATTGGTTAAGCGGCCGTATTTGGCCAGCGATAACAATTGCAACTGGTGCAGTAAGCCTTGTTCGGCTTGCGCGACTTCTTTGGGAATGCGTTTGGCGGATAGCAGTTTTTTACAAGCACTGGCTGATAAAC
>NZ_JAWJBT010000563.1:0-272 GCF_046536035.1 Halomonas sp. SIMBA_159 | reverse complement strand
CAAGATGAGCTTGTTGCACAATTGTTTGTGGAATCCTTACCGCAAGGCTATTTCCCCATTTTTTGATTGATGTAGTCATGGTTTATGAATTTTATCTGCTTAGTATATACATTGTATCAACTTAATCTTAGAGATATCAAGCAAAGGTAATGCTTTTCTATGAAGAAACGGTAATTTGTGAGCCTTGATCCGTTTTCGTGACTTCAATGCGGTGCTGGAAGGCTTCTTTGAATTCCCGCATATGGGTAACAGCTAGAATACAACAAAAGTCG
>NZ_JAWJBT010000562.1:0-272 GCF_046536035.1 Halomonas sp. SIMBA_159 | reverse complement strand
CTGCCAGAGCCGTCAGTCAAGGTGACAAAGCCACCACGGCGATGACGAAATTCGACCACCCAGCCGTTGGCCTGTAGTGAAGGCTCAATCACAGCTTCCACGATTTCGCTGTCCGCATATAAACGCTGTAACTCGGTAATTGTCATCTGCCTGATTCCTGCATCAATGCCCACTTTAAAAATGGCCTATAACTCAGCAAACAGGCAACAAAAAAGCCATGCGTTTAGCATGGCTTTAGGTCAGCAGTGTTAAACCGATCAGAAATCGACTTC
>NZ_JAWJBT010000561.1:0-272 GCF_046536035.1 Halomonas sp. SIMBA_159 | reverse complement strand
CTCCTCGTAATAATTTTCGGCTATATGGCTGCTCATGTAGATGGCTACCGGCTGTTGGGCGGCGGGTGTGGCCATCAGTTCTTGCGTCTCGTCAAACAGCTCGAGCAATTGCACAGCCTGCTTTTGCAGCAGAGCGCCGCGCTCCGTCAGCTCAATGCGCTGTTTGTTGCGAATGATGAGTTTCACGCCGTAGAATTCTTCTAAATAACGGATATGCTGGCTGACGGAAGGCTGCGAGCAATATAGCCGTTTGGCTGCTTCGGTATAAGAGC
>NZ_JAWJBT010000560.1:0-272 GCF_046536035.1 Halomonas sp. SIMBA_159 | reverse complement strand
ATCTGTAATTAGCTTCTTCAAATATGAGTTCTGACATTGAAAAGTGAGGCGACTTGTACTCTTCATTTTCACTGGCACTGAAGTCTACCTGCATAATCTCAATACCATCGTATTCACAATGACCTAGACTACACGGTTCGCTACTCATTTTATTAAAATAGATGTTTTCGTTTTCGCCAGCTGCACCTTCAAAAGCAACCACTCCAGCGAACTCTTCATCTACCTTTTTAAAAACTATCTCATCAGCCAACTCTTGAACCTGTGTATTGAAG
>NZ_JAWJBT010000559.1:0-272 GCF_046536035.1 Halomonas sp. SIMBA_159 | reverse complement strand
ACATGCTGACCCGCTCGGCGATCAAGGAGATGATCCTGCCCTCGCTGCTGCCGGTGGGGGTGCCGATCGTGGTCGGCCTGTTGCTGGGGCCGCGCGCCCTGGGCGGGCTGCTGATCGGCACCATCGTGACCGGCCTGTTCGTGGCCATCTCGATGACCACCGGCGGCGGCGCCTGGGACAACGCCAAGAAGTACATCGAGGACGGCCATTTCGGCGGCAAGGGCAGCGAGGCGCACAAGGCCGCGGTCACCGGCGACACCGTCGGCGACCCC
>NZ_JAWJBT010000558.1:0-272 GCF_046536035.1 Halomonas sp. SIMBA_159 | reverse complement strand
AGAACAAACAAAGGGTTAAGTAAAGCGTCCGCTTCAAGCTAGTCTAACGCCTAAGCGCGCAGGATGCGACTGACAGAAAAAGGCTGCGTGAGTGAGGCACCCCACCTCGCGCGATGCTTAAACACTTGGCCCTTGTGCCGAGCAGCCGCATGACGTCGGAGAAACCTGCACCATAGCAGCCTTTCTACCCGAGATTCCGCCGCGGCGCCCACCAATGACCGGTCCTCACATGGCAACGCAGCGTATTTAGGCTGTGTTCCATGGGCGAAAGC
>NZ_JAWJBT010000557.1:0-272 GCF_046536035.1 Halomonas sp. SIMBA_159 | reverse complement strand
AAGACATACTGAGAACGGGCGAAGTGGGCTGGGTGGTCTGCGGTATTAAAGATATCCTGGGCGCGCCGGTGGGCGATACCCTGACACTGGCGAAGAACGGCTGTGAAAAGGCGCTGCCAGGCTTTAAGAAAGTGAAACCTCAGGTGTATGCAGGCCTGTTCCCGGTATCGTCTGACGATTATGAGAACTTCCGTGATGCACTGGGCAAACTGAGCCTGAATGATGCTTCACTGTTCTACGAACCGGAAAGCTCTGCCGCTCTGGGCTTTGGC
>NZ_JAWJBT010000556.1:0-272 GCF_046536035.1 Halomonas sp. SIMBA_159 | reverse complement strand
GTGATGGAGCAAGGGCGCGTCGTCGAACACGGCACGGTCGACGACATCTTCGCGAACCCGCAGCAGGAGTACACGGAGCGTCTGCTCCAGGCGATTCCCGGCGCGTCGATCACCCTCGGGAGCCACTGACGGTGACGACGGACGACAGGTCGGAGGGCGTACGGTCATTCCGTGCGCCCTCCGGTCCCGCCGCGCTCGTGATCGGCTCGCTTCTGGCCCTGTTCCTGTTGGGCGATGCCGTCCTGCGGGCCGGGTGGGGGCCGATGCTGCTG
>NZ_JAWJBT010000555.1:0-273 GCF_046536035.1 Halomonas sp. SIMBA_159 | reverse complement strand
GGAATCTCCGGTGGATTCTTGCCGCAAGCCGATCCAGAAAAGGCGCCAGACATGGTTGATGTCCTCGGTGACCTCGTTGATCCATATTATGAGAACGGAGGAAGCACGACCGAGTATCCGTCCAAGGCGATGTGCGAGATCCAGCGTCGCTTCAGGACCTCGCCTGATGGTCTGCACGTGGCGGCCAAGGGCTCCCCAGTCACCGAGCATGACTACAGCAAACACCATCCGGATGTGATCAAGAGGTTCAAGGCCATGATCCGTGGTGACGAG
>NZ_JAWJBT010000554.1:0-273 GCF_046536035.1 Halomonas sp. SIMBA_159 | reverse complement strand
GATAGACTTCACCTTTTTTGTACAAAGAGGTTTCGTAGTTTACTCGAAACTCGTGATATCTCCTGTCAACAGGATGAGCCGCTCCATAGCCTTGTAGGGAAATATAAGAAAGCACTAGAGTCCGAGGCAGAAATATCAGAGATGTCTATATTGTTCATCCGGTATTCAATAGCCGTCTTTGAGAAGTTCAACGATATTCGCAATAACCGCTCTCTCGCGCACGACAATGCATTATTACCGCCAAGAGAGGCTCGGTTCATTTTCGACGCCGTT
>NZ_JAWJBT010000553.1:0-273 GCF_046536035.1 Halomonas sp. SIMBA_159 | reverse complement strand
CACGCAATTAAATACAACGCTGCTGACACTGCAGGTTTTATCATCAGCCAGTTACCAGGTAGCCAGATTGCTGCTTCAGGCGATATCGAGTGGGCAACCAGCAATGGTTTCGGCTCATCACCAATTATCGCTGCTATCAAAGAGCGTAGCGCAAGCTAATTGGCAGATTAAATTCATAAAAATAAGGCGCCTGAAGGCGCCTTATTTTTTGTCACGTCATTTCCCCACTACGCCAAAGCAATGTTGTTTAACGTGCTCAGCGATACCAACCCC
>NZ_JAWJBT010000552.1:0-273 GCF_046536035.1 Halomonas sp. SIMBA_159 | reverse complement strand
ACTTAAACCAGCCGGGTTTTGATACAAGCTTTGCATTAATGCGAGCGGTGGGCGAGGCCTTTGTTCCGGCCTATCTGCCGATTGTGGAAAAACGCAAAGCCACAGCATATGGCGAGCGCGAACGGCAGTTTCAGTTGTATCGCCGTGGCCGTTATGTTGAATTTAATCTGGTATACGATAGGGGCACACTATTTGGTTTGCAAAGTGGTGGCCGCACTGAATCAATATTAATGTCGATGCCGCCGCTGGTGCGTTGGCAGTATGGCTTTCAAC
>NZ_JAWJBT010000551.1:0-273 GCF_046536035.1 Halomonas sp. SIMBA_159 | reverse complement strand
ATTGAATGGTTTGATCCTTATTTAACCCCCAAACAACATTTAATCCGAGGTTTTTCTAAACTCGATCAACCCCACGACACCGATCAAGTCTATAAAACCTTATTTAACAGAGGTGATAATTCTTATTACCTCGTGAGAGGGCATATTCCGCCCACCGGTGAACGTTCAAATCTAATTGATTCTCCAGTTTCTGCTTTAGAAGCGGGTCAAGCATTAGGAGGGGAATTAGTGGGTTTAACCGCAACAGGTGACTTAGCAACCGTTGATTGTTCC
>NZ_JAWJBT010000550.1:0-273 GCF_046536035.1 Halomonas sp. SIMBA_159 | reverse complement strand
AGCGAGGTGACCGAATGGAATTTATTCCCATTATTCAGCAAGAGTACTTCGAACGAGCAATTCCACTGGCTGAAAAATACCGGTCTGGTGAGTTAGTATCACCAGTTCAGTTTTGATAAGGCTCACTGTCCTACTGATATTCGTTGTTTTAACAATAATAGAGAAAAAGGGTCAGAAAAAGGGGGCGGAGCTAATAAAGTAAAACTGAACTACACTGGTTACAAATAAGTAACATTGGTGGTTAGTTATGGCCCGCAAACCCCGCTTTTGCGC
>NZ_JAWJBT010000549.1:0-273 GCF_046536035.1 Halomonas sp. SIMBA_159 | reverse complement strand
AAAGACGATTCTTAAACAATTTCTCCCCCAATCATCTTAGTCAGTTGAGGGAGAGAATGAATGAGCAATAACCAAAGAACCAAGAACTAAAAACAAAATCAAATGAGTGGGCAATTTACCCACCCGTCTTTTTGAAATTATGCCCCTACCGCTTCTTTTGCTGCGTAAATAACTTCCGCATTAATATTTTCAATGCCGTTTTCCCGGGCATATTTTTCCGTGTTGCGCTTGACTTTTCCACGGACAAAACCAGGGATTTTATTCAGTTCTGCT
>NZ_JAWJBT010000548.1:0-273 GCF_046536035.1 Halomonas sp. SIMBA_159 | reverse complement strand
AGATCGGAGACACCCGCATCCGCATGGTCGAATACTCGCCGGGCTACGTCGCCGACCACTGGTGCTCGCGCGGCCACGTGCTGTTCGTCGTCGAGGGCACCCTCGAGACGGAGCTCGAAGACGATCGGACCTTCACTCTGCACGCCGGGGAGAGCTATCAGGTCGGCACGGACATGGAAGCCCATCGCTCGAGCACCGAGACCGGCGCGCGTCTGTTCGTCGTCGACTGACGTCCGGCGTCCTCGGCATCCCGACTGTCAGGCTGGTGACCTA
>NZ_JAWJBT010000547.1:0-273 GCF_046536035.1 Halomonas sp. SIMBA_159 | reverse complement strand
ATAAATAAGACAACATATTTCCAATAATGGAAATCACAAAAAAATACAGAAACTTTCAATTTTGACACACAATTATTCTGTCCTCAGATGAAAATGATCACACAGACACTGCTATCTTTATTTCAATGCTGAGTAAGCGTGTTCTGTTGTTTCCGGAGGTGTCCGATGCGATTCACCTTATCTTTTAGGTTGCTGCTGCTGTCTTTAGCACTGTTTCTGGTGTGTGTCAGTCAGGTTCATGCGGCGTCGAGCCGATTACAGAAAGTCATGGAC
>NZ_JAWJBT010000546.1:0-273 GCF_046536035.1 Halomonas sp. SIMBA_159 | reverse complement strand
CCCTTCTTTAACCTTAACCACGTACCGGCAGATTCTGCCCGTCCGCACTGACAGGACTCACTCACAGCAGAAAATTACCGCTGAGACTTAATGCAGGGCAAGCGGTATTCTGCTCTCCAGAGTCACCTGATGCTCCCTATGCCAGCGATCTTGCCAGCTTGCCTGTACCGTCACCGTTGAGATACCACCGGGCTGTGTGTCATGACCTATCACAGTCTGCAAACGGATAGTGACACCATGCAAAGCATGCTGCTGTGTGTGCGTAAGCTGTCC
>NZ_JAWJBT010000545.1:0-273 GCF_046536035.1 Halomonas sp. SIMBA_159 | reverse complement strand
ATCATCTGGGTCGCCGTGATTACCGCTCGGTTTAGCTGACGCGCACGACGGATCAACGCTTTCTGAATGCCGACCAGTTCCGGGTCGCCAATTTCCACACCGAGGTCGCCACGTGCAACCATTACCACGTCAGAGGCGAGGATGATGTCATCCATTGCATCCTGGCTGCAAACGGCTTCCGCACGTTCAACCTTGGCAACAATTTTCGCATCACATCCTGCATCGCGTGCCAGGCGACGGGCATAGTTCAGATCTTCGCCACAGCGTGGGAAG
>NZ_JAWJBT010000544.1:0-273 GCF_046536035.1 Halomonas sp. SIMBA_159 | reverse complement strand
CCCGCTCGCAGCGGCGAGGCCGTCATCAACAGCACGATTGCGGCTGCGATCAGCCGCGGGCGGGCCTTCATTGGCTTACTCCGGGTCGCTCGGGTCGCACGGATCGCTCGGGTCACCTGAGTCGCTTCGCCGCAGCGCGGCGCTTAACTGCGCGAACAGCCCCATCGCGCACTGGCCGATCACGCGGTAGTCGCTCCGCTGCAGGTCTTCCCGCCCTTCGGACTTGTTGGATTGCGACATGCCCGTGAGCATGCCGTCGGCGGTGAGCCGATC
>NZ_JAWJBT010000543.1:0-273 GCF_046536035.1 Halomonas sp. SIMBA_159 | reverse complement strand
CTCGCAAAAAACTCATTAGTTTGGGGAGCAGTCAGTATCAGACCCGCATGATAACAAAACATCTAAAACCTCATGTTATCAAAAATAGAACATATTTTTATTGTTATGAAGAAGTTATACAAGCAATCGTAGAAAGACGAAAAAATAATCGAATTAGACATACAACCCGTGAACACTTGATTGAGTTAGAAACAAAACTACGACACCTTGATCAATCTGAATCTAAATCACTAGAATTAGTAAAGTTAGATCAAATCTTGGCAAAAGGAACAG
>NZ_JAWJBT010000542.1:0-273 GCF_046536035.1 Halomonas sp. SIMBA_159 | reverse complement strand
CTCACACGTGCGTACCGGGGCAGGGCGCCCGCCGACGCCAACCGCAGCGCCTGAGCCGCGAGCGCTGGCTCATCGAGGACCCGGTAGAGCTCGGCGAGCACTGCGTGCGCCACCGCGGCACCGGGTCGTGTGAGCGCGGGCGCCGCGATGGTTCGCGCGCGCTGGTCATGCCCCTCCGCATGCGCGAGCAGCGCGGAAACCACCCGCCGTAGCGTGTCCCACGGAATGCCGTGCTTGTCGGCCCTGCTCACGCCACGGATCAGCTCGGATGCC
>NZ_JAWJBT010000541.1:0-273 GCF_046536035.1 Halomonas sp. SIMBA_159 | reverse complement strand
AAGTAAAATACAAAGGCCAGTCTATTGATGAAGTGCTGGAAATGACAGTGGAAGATGCGCGGGTATTTTTTGATCCTGTGCCAGCCATTGCCCGAAAACTGCAAACCCTGATGGATGTCGGACTATCCTATATCCGCCTGGGGCAAGCGGCGACCACGCTGTCCGGCGGCGAAGCGCAGCGGGTGAAACTGGCGCGCGAGCTGTCCAAACGCGATACAGGCAAAACCCTGTATATCCTCGATGAACCGACAACGGGCTTGCACTTCCATGATA
>NZ_JAWJBT010000540.1:0-273 GCF_046536035.1 Halomonas sp. SIMBA_159 | reverse complement strand
ACGATCGACGTGGTCACCGAGGACGGGCAGAAGCTGCAGTTCCCCGGCTCGGTCGATTACAGGGTGCGCGCGCCGGACGGCCTGCAGCTGAGCTGGAAGACCGACCGCAAGGAGCGCGAGCTCTATTACGACGGCAGGACGCTGACCGTCTACGGGCCGAAGAACAAGTACTACGCCACGGTGGACGCGCCGCCGACGCTGCATGCGCTGATGAGCGACGCACGCGACCGCTATGGCATCGAGCTGCCGCTGCCGGACCTGTTCCTGTGGGGC
>NZ_JAWJBT010000539.1:0-273 GCF_046536035.1 Halomonas sp. SIMBA_159 | reverse complement strand
AGGTTTAATACTAAATCTGCTGTAGGAATCAGCTGCTCATAAGTACCAACAGTAAAACCGTTGTCGCTGGCCTTTTTAAAAGACGCCCTTTTCTCTGCAATAGCTTCAGCGCGAAGTGCATAACTTATGTTTAGTCCTGAGTCGCGCATGTTAAGCCCCTGGTTTAACCCCTGAGCTCCGCAACCGACAATAACAATATTCCAGCCTTTCAAAAATTCGCAGCCGTTGGCAAACTCAGCTTTATCCATAAAACGGCACTGGCCCAACTGGCCC
>NZ_JAWJBT010000538.1:0-273 GCF_046536035.1 Halomonas sp. SIMBA_159 | reverse complement strand
CTTATAAAGTTCTACAAACTTGTGAAAAATTACAAATATACGCGCACAGATTGTTTTCTTTTAGTCCACATATATTTAATTCAATCTAAAGTTTATTTTTATTTAAAAATCATTTACTAAATAAGCTTCATTTTAGGGTTCGAATAAAAATAATTGCAGTTTAAAAAACGTCGTTTCAAAATCAAAAGATTGCTAATTCTGTCGCACTTTCTGTATCAATCTAGGTATTACTTTAGCAACTGTAAGCTACTATTTCGTTTTCTCTAAAATATC
>NZ_JAWJBT010000537.1:0-273 GCF_046536035.1 Halomonas sp. SIMBA_159 | reverse complement strand
CTGCGGGCCGTGCTCGCCGACCTGCGGCGGGATCTCGCGGCAGCGGCACCGCACGCCTCCCTGATGCTCTCGACCTCGGACGACGGCCCCGGCTCGTCGAATCCGCAATCGTCGCCGAACGGCGGCGGCTCGGCGAACGGCAACGCGGCGAACGGGAATGCGGCGAGCGCGGGCGGCGGCCAGGCCCGTGGCGACGCCCCCGCCGACAGGAACGCGGCCGCGCGGCCGAACCCGGCCGTCGTCCCCTCCGCACCAGACGGCGCACCATCCGTC
>NZ_JAWJBT010000536.1:0-273 GCF_046536035.1 Halomonas sp. SIMBA_159 | reverse complement strand
GGTCGGGAGATCGACCTGAAGTATACGCCCGAGCTGCGCTTTGCCCCGGACCGGTCGTTCGACGAGGCGGCCCGCGTGGACGCGCTCTTGCGCAAGCCGCGGGTTCGCCAGGACCTGTCCGGCGATCCCGATGCGCCAGGCGGCCCGATCCATGACGACCAGGACGGCGACGGCGACGGCGACGACACGGACGAAGCCGATGTGCCCGGCGGGTCCGAACGGGGCGCCTGATCGCAGGCCACGGCACGGCGCGCCAACAAGAGACACCGGAAC
>NZ_JAWJBT010000535.1:0-273 GCF_046536035.1 Halomonas sp. SIMBA_159 | reverse complement strand
AGTAGAAGTTCTGCCGCGTCTTCAGAAATCCCACGATTGCATTTTCGCACTTCGGACATCGCACTCCGTCCGGCCAGCGTGTGGCAATAAGGCGGTTTCGGCACGCGCGCTCGGTCGGCCATGTCCCTGCAACGCCTGCTTCGGGCAGGCGCAAGAGAAGTCTAATCATGTGTAAACGGCGCTTGGCCAACGGGGAAAGGTCTTTAGACATACCCTACCGAATATTGGAGTTTTCTGTCAGCTCCACCCCCTTCAACGCCAAAGAAACTTGGC
>NZ_JAWJBT010000534.1:0-273 GCF_046536035.1 Halomonas sp. SIMBA_159 | reverse complement strand
AAACAGACGCGGACCACTCCAGCCGTCAATCACAGCATGGTGACAGCTGAAGATCACCCGAATATCCTCGTCGGCCAGACGGAAGCAGCGCACGCGCAGTAAAGCATCGCCATCGAGCGCTATACCGCGCTGACGATCATACTGGCAGTATTCGGCGATCAGCGCCTCGGCATCGTCCTCGCCGGTCAGATCCACCACCTCAAACGGCAGTACCAGCTGACGCTGCACCACCTGGATCAGCTGATTACCGGCACGATAAGGGCCGCTCAGCAC
>NZ_JAWJBT010000533.1:0-273 GCF_046536035.1 Halomonas sp. SIMBA_159 | reverse complement strand
CGGCGGAGTGAGTACGCGGTCACCGGTCACCAGCGACCGGTCACCCGTGTAAGCCCCCCATCCCCGAGTCCGACTCACCGGTCACTGGTCACCACCCCATGAACATCCTCCTCACCGGCGGCGCCGGCTTCGTCGGCGCCAACCTCGCCCGCAAGCTCCAGGCGCAATACCCCGACGCACGGCTCGTCGTCATCGACGACTTCCGCTCCGGCGACTTCGCCAACCTCTGCCCCGAGCGCGACCACGACGGGCCCGGCCGATGGTCGTTCAACG
>NZ_JAWJBT010000532.1:0-273 GCF_046536035.1 Halomonas sp. SIMBA_159 | reverse complement strand
ATCCCAAAGTTCTGGTGCATCCTATCAGCAATTACAATCCTTGCAAGAAAGCCTCCAGCGCAATATTCGCTTGGCAAAACAAGGAGAAGATGCACGACAAGCACAAGTGATTTCTCTCAATACTTCCATCCAGAATTTAGCCGGAGTTTTACAACAGTTACAGAATAAGTTGCGGAGTGCTGATTTAGCGGATGTGCAACAAGTGACGGAACTGCAAAATTTAAGTGAAGAACTCAATAGCTTACAAGAAAACGTGGATATCTTAACCCATCA
>NZ_JAWJBT010000531.1:0-273 GCF_046536035.1 Halomonas sp. SIMBA_159 | reverse complement strand
CCGAGAGCAAGGCCGAAGGCGAGAACCGGTACGACGTCTGGGGCACCATCACGGTGACCCTCGGGCTCGGGGCCCTCGTCTACGGGTTCAGCCTCGCCGAGCACGGCTGGGGCGATCCACTGACGATCACGTTCCTGGTGCTCGGTGTCGTCCTGCTCGCGGTCTTCGTCTGGATCGAGAGCCGGGTCGCGCAGCCGCTGCTGCCGTTGCGGATCGTGGCCGACCGCGTCCGGGGCGGCGCGTTTCTCATCCAGGGTGTCGCCGGCGCCATCA
>NZ_JAWJBT010000530.1:0-273 GCF_046536035.1 Halomonas sp. SIMBA_159 | reverse complement strand
CGCGAGGGGTTTGCACGCCACGGCGAGCCGGAGCTTTTGCTACTCTCCTACCACGGCATCCCGCAGCGCTATGCGCATGAAGGCGACGATTACCCGCAGCGCTGCCGCGATACCACTCGTGAGCTTGTTTCTGCGCTCGGCATTTCGCCTGACAAGGTGATGATGACTTTCCAGTCGCGCTTTGGCCGTGAGCCGTGGCTGACTCCCTACACCGATGAAACGCTGAAAATGCTGGCGGAGAAAGGCGTGAAGCACATTCAGGTGATGTGTCCG
>NZ_JAWJBT010000529.1:0-273 GCF_046536035.1 Halomonas sp. SIMBA_159 | reverse complement strand
CAAGGTTCTCCATCACCTTCCATGACTTTCAATACGTGACAACCATATTCTTCAATATCGCTTAATGCTTTTTCGTCCCTTTCGTCCACTAAATTCTCCTTGAAATATAACGCCGCAAGCACGCGCTGTTTTTTGAGTGAAGCGCGAAAAGCCAGACGCGCGCCTGGCCTTGTTAAGCATTTGGTGACAATACCCACAATACCTGAGTTTTACTTGGAAATATTTCGATAGCCAAGCCTCGGGCATTACCAGACATAAAATCAGTGGCCCATG
>NZ_JAWJBT010000528.1:0-273 GCF_046536035.1 Halomonas sp. SIMBA_159 | reverse complement strand
AATGCTTGAAGTGGCAGCAGAAGAAGCGCGTAAGCATGGCGTGATAAAACAGGGCGACCGCGTAATCAGCATAGCTGGCGTTCCGGTCGGTGAAGCCGGCACGACCAACTTGATGAAGTTGCGGGTCATCGGCGACATCCTGGCTAAAGGCCAAGGCATCGGCAAGAATGTCGGCTTCGGGGAAGCAATCGTTGTGCGCAATGCAGAAGAAGCATTGGCAATGGACACGGAAGGCAAAATCATTGTGACTTACGGCACTGACCGTGACATGAT
>NZ_JAWJBT010000527.1:0-273 GCF_046536035.1 Halomonas sp. SIMBA_159 | reverse complement strand
CGTCCCATTCGTCTAGTGGTCTAGGACACCGCCCTTTCACGGCGGTAACAAGGGTTCGAACCCCTTATGGGACGCCATTCCGATAGTGAGAAGTTTGTAGAGTGACAGCTTGTTAAGCGGGAATAGCTCAGTGGTAGAGCATCGCCTTGCCAAGGCGAGGGTCGAGAGTTCGAATCTCTTTTCCCGCTCCAAACAGCAGATACGTCCCATTCGTCTAGTGGTCTAGGACACCGCCCTTTCACGGCGGTAACAAGGGTTCGAACCCCTTATGGG
>NZ_JAWJBT010000526.1:0-274 GCF_046536035.1 Halomonas sp. SIMBA_159 | reverse complement strand
CCTGCTTTCGGCCCCGATGCCCGGGTTACCCGACGCCCACCGATGGCTAAATTTCCTGATAGCGCCCCCACCCCCGGAAAGCGCCCAATGACCCTGCCCGCTACGGGCGACCCACGGAGTAGGACCATGAGCGAGAAGACCTGCGCCGCCTGCGACTGCGAACTCGACGAGAACGCGATCCAGGTCAAGCTCGGCGGCAAGGTGGTGGAAGTGTGCAGCGAGGAATGCGCCACCCAGCTGCGCGAAGCCTATGCGGCAGCCGGCAACGGCTGAC
>NZ_JAWJBT010000525.1:0-274 GCF_046536035.1 Halomonas sp. SIMBA_159 | reverse complement strand
GATATTGAAACAATGATCCGCGGCGTGAGGATCAGCCGCAACATTTTGCGTGCGCCCGCGCTGCGCGAATTGATTTCCGAAGAATTGATGCCCAGCGCGCAGGAGGACATCAGCGACGCGCAAATCGAGGAGCATATCCGCACGGTATCGAAGACGGTGTTTCATCCGGCCGGAAGCTGCCGCATGGGCGTCGATGTTTTAGCCGTGGTCGATCCGCAACTGCGTGTGCACGGCATGACCAATCTGCGCGTCGCCGATGCCTCCGTCATGCCCA
>NZ_JAWJBT010000524.1:0-274 GCF_046536035.1 Halomonas sp. SIMBA_159 | reverse complement strand
CGTGCCGCCGGCCTGCAGTGCCGCGTTGGCCCCGGCCAGCAGCCCCTGGGCCGCCGCTTCCTCGTAGCCGGTGGTGCCGTTGATCTGGCCGGCCAGAAACAGTCCCGGAATGCGCCGTGTCTCCAGCCAGGCGTGCAGCTCCCGCGGATCGACGTGATCGTATTCGATCGCGTAGCCCGGCTGCAGGATCTGGGCAGCCTCCAGCCCCGGAATGGAGGCAACCAGCGCCGCCTGCACCGCCTCCGGCAGCGAGGTCGAGATGCCGTTGGGATAG
>NZ_JAWJBT010000523.1:0-274 GCF_046536035.1 Halomonas sp. SIMBA_159 | reverse complement strand
AAGCGGTCAAAGTAATTTTTGTTGTCCATCCGAACTCCCCTACCGGAAACCTCCTCACCAATAGTGAAATTGACTGGTTGAAAAACTTGCCAGAAGATATTTTAGTCGTTATTGATGAAGCCTACTTTGAATTTAGTGGTCATACTTTAGTCACAGAACTTCCTGAACATCCCAATTGGGCAATCCTCCGCACGTTTTCCAAAGCCTTTCGTTTAGCTGCCCATCGTGTCGGTTACTGTATCGCCCATCCTCAAGTCACCCAAACCTTAGAAAA
>NZ_JAWJBT010000522.1:0-274 GCF_046536035.1 Halomonas sp. SIMBA_159 | reverse complement strand
GGGTAATGGAAAGCGATGAATTATTTGGCTTTTATTGTACGGGAAAGGGAGCGCAAGTGCCTGCGGGACATGAAGTGAACGCTTACCCGGCCGGCCTCGTCGATATGGGTCTCGGCATGAAACCGGACAAAAACGGAGCGGGCCGCGGGACTGAATTTTTGGATTTTCTGCTCAGCGAAATCCAAAAGCGCCATCCTGGACAATCACTGCGCCTCACCGTTGCCCGGTTTAACGTGCGCGCGATCCGTTTGTATGAAAGGGCCGGATTCGTTAA
>NZ_JAWJBT010000521.1:0-274 GCF_046536035.1 Halomonas sp. SIMBA_159 | reverse complement strand
AGCTCAATACCCAGATACTCCTGCACTAAGGCGCCAAAGCCCGTAGACAGGCCATGACCTATGAAGGCCGCCATGATCTGAGTATCCAGCATAGGCGCTGGCATGCAGCCGGCAACAGACTGGAACACCTCCAGATCTTCACCACAGGCATGCAGCACTTTCACGACCTCAGGATCTTTCATCAACGCCCATAACGGCGACATATCTGTCAGCCTGAGGGGATCAATCAAAGACAGAAGTTCACCGTCATAAAGCTGGATCAGCCCCAACTGAG
>NZ_JAWJBT010000520.1:0-274 GCF_046536035.1 Halomonas sp. SIMBA_159 | reverse complement strand
AATGTACCAAGCGTCCCCGGCGGTGCTTTGCCTACCGAAGCAAAAAGTGGTGCCAAGTTCGGCGCAAGGTACAGAATTACAACAAGTAGCAGGCAGATTGCCGCAAGTACCAAAATAGCGGGATAGATCAGTGCGGACATGATTTTCTGGCGCATATGACCTTGGCGTCGAAAGAAAAGCGCGAGTTCGGACAACTGAGAGATCGGATCGCTGGCTGCGTCACTAACGGCGAGAAATGACGCAAATATTGGTGAAAAGCGCCGGTTCTCTGCCT
>NZ_JAWJBT010000519.1:0-274 GCF_046536035.1 Halomonas sp. SIMBA_159 | reverse complement strand
AGCTATTTTGACGTGCTGTTTGGTTATGAGTGGGAGCTGACGAAAAGCCCTGCCGGAGCCCATCAGTGGGCGGCAAAGAACCTGGCAGAAAAAGACCACGCGCCGGATGCAGAAATCACCGGCAAAAAAGTCGGTATCATGATGACCACGGCTGACATGGCGATGCGTGAAGACCCGGCCTATCGTAAAATATCGCAGCACTTTCACCAGAACCCGGACGAGTTTGCTGATGTCTTCGCCCGCGCCTGGTTTAAGTTAACGCACCGTGATATGG
>NZ_JAWJBT010000518.1:0-274 GCF_046536035.1 Halomonas sp. SIMBA_159 | reverse complement strand
CAGTTGTCAGGCTGCGGACAATCAACCTTTAGTGGCAATAGGAAGTACAGATCGCGCTGCAGCCGTTGTAATTGCCATTCATTGCTGGCTAGCGTAGTAACCCGGCACGGCTGCTCTGCACTGTTAAATGCAAGATGCTGATCAACGTAGCGCTGTAACGCCAGCTCACTGTCCATCACTTGTTGCCAGCTAATCTGTTCATCATGTTCGCCGGGGATCAAGCGGGCTTTAGCTAAATCGTGTAACGCAACTTTCCATAGCACAGCAGGCTGCC
>NZ_JAWJBT010000517.1:0-274 GCF_046536035.1 Halomonas sp. SIMBA_159 | reverse complement strand
CCGGGCGCGCACGACGTGATCGGCGATCGCGCTTTCTCTGCCGACCCGGACATCGTAATCGCGCTGGGCCGTGCAGTCTGCGAAGGCCTGTTGGCTGGTGGCGTGCTGTCGACGATCAAGCACGTGCCCGGACATGGCCGGGCGACTGAGGACACGCACGAGGCATTGCCTCGGGTCACGGAGAGCCACCACACGCTGGCGGTGACCGATTTCGTGCCGTTCAAGGGGTTGGCCGCTCAGCCTTGGGCGATGACGGCGCACGTGATCTACGAGG
>NZ_JAWJBT010000516.1:0-274 GCF_046536035.1 Halomonas sp. SIMBA_159 | reverse complement strand
ACATCCAGCAGGTCTTTTTCTGCTGTTCCGTCGCCTTCACGGCTAAGGACAGTCAGTACCACCTCTGCAGGTGCCGGACTGGTTGCACTGGCATCCGCCACCCGACCGTCGGCGCTTCGGGCATGAAATTCATAGGCTGCAGTTGGCCCCGCAACTGAAAGCCCTTCAAAGGCTGCAGGCACACGCAGGCGTAACGCTTCATCGCTTTCCATCACAGCCGCAACGGGCGGCACAGCGTCATTATCAGCAGGCGTCACCGTCAGGCGTTTCACGT
>NZ_JAWJBT010000515.1:0-274 GCF_046536035.1 Halomonas sp. SIMBA_159 | reverse complement strand
CAATCAGTGATCTCACAACGCGTGGCACAGATTCGCCAGTGGCTGGAAGCGGAACAGCTTGACGCCCTGGTGATCCCGCATGAAGACGAATACCTGGGTGAATACATTCCCGAACACAACGAGCGCCTGCTGTGGGCCACCGGTTTTACCGGCTCGGCCGGCGCGGCGGTGATCGGCCGTGACAAAGCGGCCATGTTCGTCGATGGCCGCTATGTGGTTCAGGTTCGCAAGCAAGTGCCGGGCGATGTGTTTGAATACCGTCATCTGATTGAAG
>NZ_JAWJBT010000514.1:0-274 GCF_046536035.1 Halomonas sp. SIMBA_159 | reverse complement strand
CTGGATCTGCGCAATGCGCGACCACGGTTCTTCGCGCGTCGGATCTGATTTTGAAAGCTGCTGATAAAGCGCGATAGCACGATCCTGATCGCCGCCTTTCGCTACAGTATCTGCGTCCGCGAGCTGCTTATTAAAAGCCTCCGGTGTGGTCGCCGTGTTGTTGCCTTGTGTCGCGCAACCGGCGATCACGCCGCATGCCAACACTACCCCAGATAGTTTTACTAACAGACGGTCATTCATCGTTTTTCACCGACGTGCGATTTTTTAATTCAAG
>NZ_JAWJBT010000513.1:0-274 GCF_046536035.1 Halomonas sp. SIMBA_159 | reverse complement strand
CTAATGACCCACCGGTAATCAGGGCCGACCATGCCTTTAACTAAGTGAGGAACGATCAACCCAATAAATCCAATCGAACCTGCCACAGCCACAGAGCCGCCCGCCAATACGATAACCACTGCCCCGATTATCACCTTCAGCAAGCCCGTGCGTTGGCCTAAACTTTTTGCTACGTCTTCCCCTGCAAGTAAGATGGTCACAGGTTTTCCAAGGAATAAGGCGATGACTAACGCGATGACCATATAAGGCAAAACGGGCATAATCATATCTAGGC
>NZ_JAWJBT010000512.1:0-274 GCF_046536035.1 Halomonas sp. SIMBA_159 | reverse complement strand
CCCGCTGCACCTCAGCGAGACCCAGATCCAGAACTACATCGATCAGGGTCTCGGCATCATCAACGAGCAGACGCAGACGCTGCTCAACGGTGCTCTGGCCGTCGGCACGACCGCCGCGCACGTCGTGACCGGGGCGGTGCTCTCGCTGTTCATCCTGATCTGCCTGCTCGCTGACGGGCGGGGGATCTGGCGCTGGACGCTGCGTCTGTTCCCGCGCGCGGCGCGTCCGGCCGCCGACGCGGCCGCGATCAACGGCTTCGCGACCATCGTGAAC
>NZ_JAWJBT010000511.1:0-274 GCF_046536035.1 Halomonas sp. SIMBA_159 | reverse complement strand
CAAGCCGCACCGTGCGGGCTGCTACCATTTTTGCTACCGCCCTGTTCGCTGCGGCCTGCACCGGCCCGGGCGACACCGAGGAGGCGCGGCTGATCTCCGGCTACGCCGGCATGGCGACCGCGGACGAGCCCCGTGCCGCCACGGTGGGCCGGGAGGTCCTGGCCAACAACGGGACCGCGGCTGATGCGGCGGCGGCGATGGCGTTCACCATGACGGTCACGCTGCCCTCGCGCGTCGGACTGGGCGGCGGCGGCGTGTGCGTCGTCAGCGACCG
>NZ_JAWJBT010000510.1:0-274 GCF_046536035.1 Halomonas sp. SIMBA_159 | reverse complement strand
ACGCACAGCGATTATGGAAAACGCCCATCTGGTACTTTCTGCTGCCAGCTTTGCTGAAAGCGACGGTACGGTGATCAACAACGAAGGCCGCGCCCAACGTTTCTTCCAGGTTTACGATCCTGCTTATTACGACAGCAAAACTGTCATGCTGGAAAGCTGGCGCTGGTTACACTCGCTGCACAGCACCCTGCTGAGCCGTGAAGTGGACTGGACGCAGCTCGACCATGTGATTGACGCTGTTGTGGCGAAAATCCCGGAACTGGCAGGTATCAAA
>NZ_JAWJBT010000509.1:0-274 GCF_046536035.1 Halomonas sp. SIMBA_159 | reverse complement strand
CTGTTAATGGTGACCTTGGTGAAAGATCATGGAATTGAGTATTTATTTGCTACGACCATCTTAACTGGGATGATCCAATTCATATTTGGTGCACTGAAAATTGCTCGCTTTATGAAATTTATACCTAGATCGGTTATGGTCGGTTTCGTAAATGCGCTTGCTATCCTAATCTTTATGGCACAAGTGCCCCATTTTGTTGGAATATCTAACCTGACTTATATCGTGGTTGCGGTTACGTTACTCATTATTTATATTCTTCCCAGGTTCACTAAAG
>NZ_JAWJBT010000508.1:0-274 GCF_046536035.1 Halomonas sp. SIMBA_159 | reverse complement strand
GTAGATTAGCTGCAGCCACAAACCATCCTTTCGTTATTTATAAAAATCTCAGCATACTGGTGTCAGATAAATTTGTACATGCCGTGCATACACTGTTGCAATTCTGCCCCTGCAACCCGGTTATCTTATTTAAGCATGTCATATGCTAAGCGACAGAAAACGGTCTGGTATGGTAACATCTGCCGCTGTACTGCCAATGATGGCCAGGCAACAAAGCTATTAAGGCCTGCATGTTGGTATCTAATCGCTTTGCAAGTCCCGCAACAAAACTGAC
>NZ_JAWJBT010000507.1:0-274 GCF_046536035.1 Halomonas sp. SIMBA_159 | reverse complement strand
CAATGATGCCAGTAACAGGTTGTATGAATTACTCGGCCAGGACAGGCTGAACGACAGATTACGTCAGCTCGGATTGAATCAGGCCTTAATAAATCACCGTCTGAGTATAGCTTTAACGCCAGCACAGAATCGTCAGTATAACCCTATTCGCTTCTTAGGTTCGGGCGGAGCCGTTGCTCTCGCGTTACCGGCTCGCATATCGCAATTAGAATACGTGAACATTGAACAGCCTAAGCTCGGCCATGGCTATATGTCTGACGGAGTACTCATTCAG
>NZ_JAWJBT010000506.1:0-274 GCF_046536035.1 Halomonas sp. SIMBA_159 | reverse complement strand
GCCCTGCGCCGGCCGTTGCGCCTGCCGGCCGCCGCCGCCGCCCGCCTGCAGGAAGTCAGCCGTTTCGAGATCGACCGGCAGACTCCGTTCGAGGCCGCCGACGTCTGGTTCGACGCCCGCCTGCTGGCGCAGCACGGCGAACAGATCGAAGCCGAGCTGGTGGTCGTGCCGCGTCGCGCGCTGGAAGGCGCTACGGGCATCCCGCCGGCTTGGCGCGAGCTGCTGGCCGGCGTGGACGTGCGCGACGACGCCGGCGAACCGCTGCGGATCAACC
>NZ_JAWJBT010000505.1:0-274 GCF_046536035.1 Halomonas sp. SIMBA_159 | reverse complement strand
AGCCAGATCTCAAGCATATTTTTATCCAGTTGAAAGTTGTTAGCGTGTTATTTGTAATTGATATTGTTTAGGTGTCATGCCGTAACTTCGTTTGAATCGGCGGTTTAAATGGCTGATATCAGAAAATCCGCAATCTGTTGCGACATCAATCACGGACTCGCCCGTCTCCAGTGCTTTTCGTGCATGGTTAATCCGGCAATTAATTACGTATTGATGGGGTGTAATCCCAAACTGGGAGCGAAACAGCCGTATAAAATGGTACTTCGACATAGTG
>NZ_JAWJBT010000504.1:0-275 GCF_046536035.1 Halomonas sp. SIMBA_159 | reverse complement strand
AATTCATCGGTAGAAAATTTAATACGCAAAAAACCGTGTCCCATTGGGACACATGATGATCAGTTATTTATCATTAAAAGAAAAAAAATGTTATTTTCAGCTTTCTTTTTAGGACTTATTAGTAGTCTTCACTGTGTTGGCATGTGCGGACCAATTGCTATGATGCGTCCTGTTGATAGACAGAATGAAGCCAAAAAAGTAACGCAGATTATCACCTATCATTTCGGAAGATTAACAGCTTATGCCACAATCGGATTAATTTTTGGATTATTAGG
>NZ_JAWJBT010000503.1:0-275 GCF_046536035.1 Halomonas sp. SIMBA_159 | reverse complement strand
AGGCCGCCAAAATCGCTGGCCGGATACAGCGAGACCCGCGTTCAGCTTATCAAAGCCGGCGTAGCCATTCTTACCGAGCGCGGCCTTGCGGCGACAGGTATTGATGAGATCCTGCGCAGCGTTAACGTGCCAAAGGGCTCGTTTTATCACTATTTCGCCAGTAAAGAGCAGTATGGCTTGGTGCTGGTTGAGCACTATTCTGCTTATCTGAAAGCTAAGCTGACGCGTTTTTTAACCGATACCAGCTTGCCGCCGTTGGCACGCCTGGTGGCCTA
>NZ_JAWJBT010000502.1:0-275 GCF_046536035.1 Halomonas sp. SIMBA_159 | reverse complement strand
CGATCGTCGACGTGCAGCAGCTGTGAGCAGGAGGGCGCTCCCATGAGATACGCAAGCGCGATCGTGCTGGCCGGCTGTGGCGTGCTCGCCATGGCCTGCACCGCGATGGCGATCGGGACGGGCGCCGGCGCCCAAGCCGGTAGCCTGGCCTCGCCGCTGTACGGAGTGACCATTCCCGACGGCTACCGCCGCTGGCAGCTGGTCGCCCCCGCGCAGGAGGCCCCGCCGCTGGACGAACTGCGCGCCACGCTCGGCAACGACGTGGCGATCAGGGC
>NZ_JAWJBT010000501.1:0-275 GCF_046536035.1 Halomonas sp. SIMBA_159 | reverse complement strand
CGGCGCACCGCAGAAACGTTGGCGTGTCCTCCCTCCGGGCCGACCTCTTGTTGTCGCGGTCCGGAAGCCTTGACCGTATTGGGGCGAACTTCGAACCGGTCTTTGTTAACCCTAGGTCGATATATGGGCGGACGCGGTCAGCGCCAAGGGTAACGACCCTTGTGCGCTGCATCCATCACTTTCGGGAACGCTGCGCCGTGCCTGCCGTTCCCGGCCACTGCAACCAGTCGGCAAGCGGGTCCCAGACCGCCGTGCGCGCCTGTCCGGAGACCACC
>NZ_JAWJBT010000500.1:0-275 GCF_046536035.1 Halomonas sp. SIMBA_159 | reverse complement strand
GCGCTGCTCACCCTCATCGAGGAGCCTCTCGGCGCCGTGCGAGGCGACGCCGACGCACTGACCCTGCAGTTCAGTGACGGCACCACCAGCATCCTGCTGCACGTGACCCGCACCGCGACCGGCGCGCATCGCGTCGACGGCTGGGTCGACTCGATCTCGGGTGCGATCGAGCTGGCGCAGGGCGAGAACGTCCGCACGACGACGGCGAACGAGACCGGTCGATTCACGTTCGACGACGTGCCGGACGGACTGACTCTCGTGCGCCTCAGCACCAC
>NZ_JAWJBT010000499.1:0-275 GCF_046536035.1 Halomonas sp. SIMBA_159 | reverse complement strand
AAGGTAAAGCGGATAAAGAAAAGGTGGGCGATTACGTTTTTGGCCTGAAGGCGCAGGGACGATATAACGGTGAACCGCTCACGGGTACGGGAAAAATAGGCGGTATGCTGGCGCTGCGTGGCGAAGGGACGCCGTTTCCGGTACAGGCTGATTTCCGCTCTGGTAACACCCGTGTTGCTTTTGATGGCGTCGTGAATGACCCAATGAAGATGGGCGGTGTCGATTTACGGCTTAAATTTTCTGGCGATTCACTGGGTGATCTCTATGAACTGACG
>NZ_JAWJBT010000498.1:0-275 GCF_046536035.1 Halomonas sp. SIMBA_159 | reverse complement strand
CGACCTGCTCCCGGCAGATGACGAAGCCGGTCCCGCCCTGGACGAAGACCTCCGGATCCGAGCATTCGATATCCGGCGGGGAGGCCAGGATGGCGCGCCAGCTCTCCATCACCGCGTCGCGGCCGATCAGCGGCTCCCAGCCTGGATGCAGGCAGGCGACGCGGGTCGCGCGCGCCCAGAGCCGGTCCATCAGCGCCAGGTCGCCGTCGGCGAAGGCGGCGTAGAAGGCGGCGTTGGCGAACAAGATCTCCTGGTCGTCGGACATCCGCGCGCTC
>NZ_JAWJBT010000497.1:0-275 GCF_046536035.1 Halomonas sp. SIMBA_159 | reverse complement strand
CATGCCCCCACGGACTCCTTGCAGATCCGTCTCTATCTCATATACTACCCCCCAGTATCGAGCGACCCCTGGCCCATGCCGCATTCCCCCGAGGAAAAGAAGCGCGTCCTCACCCGCGTGCGCCGCATCCGCGGCCAGTGCGACGGGCTTGAGCGCGCGCTCGAGGCCGGCGCGGACTGCGGGCCGGTGCTGCAGCAGATCGCCGCGCTGCGCGGGGCGGTCAACGGGCTGATGTCCGAGGTGCTCGAAGCGCATATCCGCGAAGACTTCAGCCA
>NZ_JAWJBT010000496.1:0-275 GCF_046536035.1 Halomonas sp. SIMBA_159 | reverse complement strand
CGAATGCTGTCGCCGCCAGTAGTTGAATGTCAGATTGTTGCAGTTCTTTTCCTGACAACAGTTGTTGTGCGGCTTCTGTATTGCCGGCTTTTAGCATGAGTTGGGCATAAAGCATTTCAGCTTCAGGGTAATGTTTCAGGATGTCTTTAATGACTTCCAGGTGGCTCAAGGCGACATTTTCTAACTTTAAGTTAACTGCGATCAATGCCGCAAGAATGCGCGCTTGTGCTGAGTTAAATCCGCCGCCTATCGCTGTATCTATGTGTATTCTCGCC
>NZ_JAWJBT010000495.1:0-275 GCF_046536035.1 Halomonas sp. SIMBA_159 | reverse complement strand
AGAGCATACTCTTTTTTGTCATAACCCAAAACTTCTACTATATCTATGATTTGATTATCAATAAAAATGCGTAATTGATTATTCCTTTCTAAAATATTCTTTACTTCTTCTTTCTCCCTAAATTGATTTAAAATTCGACTCAAAGATAGTATCAATTTATCAACCTCAGTTGAATATTTATTTTTTGTAGTTTTTTTGTACAATACCAACGTTTGCAACATATTGCAGAGACAATATAAACTAGGAGTGTAATATTCTTTAATATCATTCTTATA
>NZ_JAWJBT010000494.1:0-275 GCF_046536035.1 Halomonas sp. SIMBA_159 | reverse complement strand
GGTTAATTTTTAAAATTAGATAATTTAAACGCTTGTTTAATAGTGATTTATACTAAAGTTACAATGTTTTAAAAAAGAATCAAAAGAAAAAAAGAAAAAAAAAGAGAGTATCAAATTTTTGATACTCTCTTATATTGAAAATTAATGATTTAGCATTATCTTCTTCCGTGTCCTCGATCATGGTGGTCATCATGATGACGGTGATCGTCGTGTTTATCATGGTGTTTGTCATATTTATCATAACGTTTGTAATCTCTACGCTCATTATAACCATA
>NZ_JAWJBT010000493.1:0-275 GCF_046536035.1 Halomonas sp. SIMBA_159 | reverse complement strand
CGATGATGTTCTTTAAACGGTTGCAACCTCAAGCTCAGGAACAATCGCAAGCTGATGATGATCTTTAGCTTACTGGTCACGGGGGTTACAGTTTTTTTTGGGGGTGGAGAAATTAGGAGCGTTGAAAACAGCACAAAATCTGAGAAACTATCATAGAGTGTCCTCTCATTTTGATTCAATTTAGCAATGACCTCTCAAATGGCGCAGCGATTAGACGGAAAAGCCCTTGCTCAACAAATTCAAGGGGAACTCAAACAGCGTGTGGAAAAACTCCA
>NZ_JAWJBT010000492.1:0-275 GCF_046536035.1 Halomonas sp. SIMBA_159 | reverse complement strand
AACAGGCGACGACCGGGACGCATCCGATGGGGCTGAACCACTAGCTTCTCGCTGGTTGTGCGTCGACGTGGGGTCTCGACGCCGATCGGCGCGCCAAATGCCTGATTGAGAAAGGTTACACAAACGTGACCCCGGCGCCGATGCACAGCGCAGGACTGCAGCTGCGCATGCGCCGCCTGGAAATGTAAAGTTTGGGGCTGGAAATGGTGGTTCCGGGGGGATTCTTTTACCGAATGGTGCCTGCCGGAGCATTCCGACGGCGTGTGATTGGCGGC
>NZ_JAWJBT010000491.1:0-275 GCF_046536035.1 Halomonas sp. SIMBA_159 | reverse complement strand
CCGGTCTGATCATTCTGGTGATCAACCTGCTGGGTGGTATCAGCATCGGCGTGTTCCAGCATGGCCTGAGCATGGGGGAAGCCTTTCAGCGCTTCGCTCTGCTGACGATAGGTGATGGCTTAGTCGCGCAAATCCCGTCATTACTGCTGGCGGTTGCGGCGGCCATTATCGTTACCCGGATGAACGATGAAGGCGAAATGTCTGATGAGGTCGGTAGACAGCTGTTGGCCTCACCACGGGTGTTGCTGACTACCAGCGGCATTATGCTGATCCTC
>NZ_JAWJBT010000490.1:0-275 GCF_046536035.1 Halomonas sp. SIMBA_159 | reverse complement strand
CCTCGTCGTCGACAAGGGCATCTCGATGGCGCACCTCAAGACCTCGGGGTCGGCATCATCGGTGCCGGCCGCGTGGGTCCCGTCATCGGTGCTGCCCTCGCCGGCGCGGGACACGCGATCACGGGAATCACGAGCGGATCGGATGACGACCGGGCGTCAGCGGTGCTGCCGGACGTTCCGATCCTCGATGCGCTCGAGGTCGTGCGTCGGAGCGAGCTGGTCGTGGTCGCCGTGCCACACGACCAGCTGCCTGCCCTGATCGCGGGCATCGCCGA
>NZ_JAWJBT010000489.1:0-275 GCF_046536035.1 Halomonas sp. SIMBA_159 | reverse complement strand
GATTGCTGCCGCTAAAGCCAGGGATATACATTCCTCCACACTCAAACTGTTCGAGAAACATCTGGGCCCGACCAGTACGTCACTGGCGGTGAAAAAAGCACGACTGATTTTCTGTCAGCCGGATAAAAATCTGGCGGCATCGCTGCCGGAAACCCAGCGCTGGGAGGTGCCTGAGTACAAGCTCACCTTAACCAACCATGCCAATGTGTTTTCCGGTGAAAATCTCGACATCGGAGCCAGGTTATTGCTGGAACATATCCCTCAGGATCCGGCAC
>NZ_JAWJBT010000488.1:0-275 GCF_046536035.1 Halomonas sp. SIMBA_159 | reverse complement strand
GTCCCTCTCCGACCTCGCCGCCGTAGTACGACGACGGTCGGATCGCCGTTCCGGCCCCGATCGACACCCCCGAACCGAACACGATCCCGTTCTTGGAGAGTCCTTGCAGCTCGACTCCGTCTTCGACGACGAGCCGACCGGCGTAGCGGATGAACGACGGGTTGGTGATCCGAACGCGACGCCCGAGGAAGAGCGGTCCGCCTGCCGCCCCGAAGAACGGGCGACGAAGGAGACCTCTGGAGACCATCCCGGCAGCCCGTCGGTACGCACTCCAC
>NZ_JAWJBT010000487.1:0-275 GCF_046536035.1 Halomonas sp. SIMBA_159 | reverse complement strand
CACCAAACCCGAGATACTGAATTACTTTTCGTCGCTTCATCATCACACCTACGCTACCTTAACACTAAGCTCTGTTAAGGATACCAAGAAATTCTGCAAGAGTTGTTTTCCGGACTCCGTTAAGATACTTTCTGGGTGAAATTGTACTCCTTGCAAGTGAGGATAATCCCGATGACGGACCCCCATAATTGTTCCATCTTCCACCCAAGCGGTGAGTTCTAAAACGCTGGGAAGGGTTTCTCGCGCAATCACTAAACTATGGTAGCGGGTTGCCG
>NZ_JAWJBT010000486.1:0-275 GCF_046536035.1 Halomonas sp. SIMBA_159 | reverse complement strand
CTCGCGGCCGGTCGGCTCGCGATCGGCGTGCGCGATGTCCGCGACGCGGGCGTCGCGGCGATCGAGGCGCGTCTGGGCGAGCAGGTGGATGCCGTTCTCGAGATCGCGGATCGTCACGGAATCACCGTCGCGTCGCCGCGAGACCGCGATCACCGCGCCGGCATCGTCTCGCTCCTGCCCGACGCACCTGCCCATCTTGCTGCTGCCATGGCGAACGCCGGCATTGTGGTGACGGCTCGAGGTGCCTCGATCCGCATCGCGCCACACGCCGGCAC
>NZ_JAWJBT010000485.1:0-275 GCF_046536035.1 Halomonas sp. SIMBA_159 | reverse complement strand
ACGATTCTCGCTAAGTGTACCTCGTTAGTGTGGGGCGAGACCCGCATCAATATCGTCGACACGCCCGGCCACGCCGATTTCGGCGGCGAAGTGGAGCGTATCCTTCACATGGTGGACGGCGCCGTGGTCCTGGTCGATGCCGCCGAAGGGCCGCTGCCGCAGACCAAGTTCGTTCTGGCCAAGGCACTGGCCCAGGGCCTGCGCCCGATCGTGGCGATCAACAAGGTCGATCGCCCGGACGCCCGGTCGGACGAGGTGCTGAACGAGATCTTCGA
>NZ_JAWJBT010000484.1:0-275 GCF_046536035.1 Halomonas sp. SIMBA_159 | reverse complement strand
CAGCGAGGACAATTCGGTCATCGGATTGCGTCACTAATGTACCCCGGGATCGCGAGTTCATCTGCGTGCCCAAAGAGCGTCAGGGCCGTGTCGGTTTTGTTTGCCTCCATGTGATCTGACAACTCAGCTTCAGTGGCGAACACCGTTCCGAGCATCTGATTAAGTTTCTGCAATCCGTTGGCTTTGACGATTTGGGGCTCAAGGGTGCGCGCGCTTGCGTCACCATCAATGTGGATGTGGATTGTCTCGTCCGCCTCATAATCACCAAAGAGGGC
>NZ_JAWJBT010000483.1:0-275 GCF_046536035.1 Halomonas sp. SIMBA_159 | reverse complement strand
CCAAGGACGCGATGAAGGCGGGCGAACCCGTGGAGTTCGTGGACCTCGTGGACCTGTGGCTGCCCGACGAGCAGGCCATCGCCACGATCCCGTGGACGCCCGACGGGTCGCTGCCCGGCGGCGACTACCTGCGGATCATCGAGCACGACGGGCCGGAGCTGGGTCCGTACAAGCAGCTCGGGTTCGCGTGGGTGCCCGACAACATCATGCCGGCAGCGCCCGCGGGCGTGTGGCACGACCTGCATGAATCCCACAACCGCCTCGCTCGGAAAGCC
>NZ_JAWJBT010000482.1:0-275 GCF_046536035.1 Halomonas sp. SIMBA_159 | reverse complement strand
AGCTCTTATATAATTTGCGCTTTTTTCTATATCAGTTATAGGAATAAATTTCTTTGCAATAGTACTTTTGGCAAAATAAACATTGCACTCATGTCCATTTTTTATTAACTCATCTTGTGAAATTCTTTGATTACAATCATTTAATATACTATTAATATTTTCTTTTAAAACTTCATAGCATAATTGCTCGCTTTTTTTATATAATGTAAAGCCTGTGTCATCCTTATCAATTTGAACTTTTTTTATAGCTACAACGTCACCTGCATCAACGCCTT
>NZ_JAWJBT010000481.1:0-275 GCF_046536035.1 Halomonas sp. SIMBA_159 | reverse complement strand
GCTGTGCCGTTAAAGGCAGCCGTAGCGCTGTTGATCGATGCATTGACACCCAGGGTATACTGGCTGTTGGCAATCGAACCGCTCAGGGTATTGTTGGAGAAGTTGGCAGTAAAAGTGCCGTTCAGATCATTGCTGCCGGAGAACTTGTTCACCCCTTTCACCGCATACGTCGCCGTGCCGCTGGTGGGGAGTGTGGTGCCTGTGGTATCACCGACATAATACACAGCGCGATCCGTATCACTGCTAATATCGCTGGCCCACTCACCGAACCACAC
>NZ_JAWJBT010000480.1:0-275 GCF_046536035.1 Halomonas sp. SIMBA_159 | reverse complement strand
CAGTTGTTCCTAAGTCGAGGGCAAGAACGTATTTTTGCTTAGTTTCCACGGTATTCTCTCTTGTTTTCACTGTGTTTTAGTTTACCATTTCTATTAAATGAATCCTTTAAGAAAGTTAACGTTCTCAAACTCTCAAATTCGTTCGGATATTGCGGTAGTCACAGGAGATAGAGCCGTACTTCTTTCTGTTCAAGGTTGCTTATATTAGAGATGTAGAAATTAATTCTCGCTTCGAGTTTCTACATAATTGGTTATCCATATTTGGAGGCAATATC
>NZ_JAWJBT010000479.1:0-275 GCF_046536035.1 Halomonas sp. SIMBA_159 | reverse complement strand
AAGGCTTCAGCATCCATGGCCAGCGTCAGGTGATGGCGCAGTATCATTTTACGGTATAAATCTTCTGCCATCTCAGGAGAGAAATGATGGCAGCGATTACGGCCCCTCAGTTTGGCACGGTGCATTGCCATGTCAGCCTGAGTGATGAGGGTTTCAATTTTCTTTGCGTCATTGGGGAAGCTGGCCATCCCGATACTGCAGCCAATGGATAACTCACCCACTTCTTTCAGGTGAAAAGGCTTATTGAGAGTGGTAATGAGCTTTCGCGCAAACTG
>NZ_JAWJBT010000478.1:0-276 GCF_046536035.1 Halomonas sp. SIMBA_159 | reverse complement strand
GCACCAAGGCTTCGGGGGCACCATGACACCCAGTGACAATTGTGCCGGGAACGCTCGGGTCTTCGCGCTCGATGAGATGACCGTCGAAGCGTTCCTCACCGCCGACGTAGTGAGGAACAATGACAGGTTCAGACCTTCGATGCGCGGCGATTCGCTCCCCAAATCGGGCCTGGGCGTCATCGTTCATGCGGAGCTCCTGCCTGGTGCGCTACGCGACTGCGCAGCCGCAGATAGTTGCAATTCAACGATAGGACCCCAGACCGACGAAGAGCGTCC
>NZ_JAWJBT010000477.1:0-276 GCF_046536035.1 Halomonas sp. SIMBA_159 | reverse complement strand
ATTGGCGTAACAGCAACCAGTTTTCTCGCTGAAAAATTACAAGCATTGTCAGTAGCCTACGCACACAAAACTCTGACACCTAAAATGCTTGAGCACTTTATCGAAGAAGCAAGCCAGGGCACGGAGTTGCTGCAATCTAACCTCATACGGGCTTCTGAACTGATTGCCAGCTTTAAACAAATAGCGGTTGATCAGACCAGTGAAGCCGTGCGTACTATTAATCTGGCAGATTACCTGCACGAAGTTATCCGTTCATTGCAACCTAACTTTAAAAAG
>NZ_JAWJBT010000476.1:0-276 GCF_046536035.1 Halomonas sp. SIMBA_159 | reverse complement strand
CGCCTCGGCCCAGGCGTAGAGCTGGTCGAAGTAGTCCGAGGCGTGGCGGAAGTCGGTCCAGGTGAAGCCGAGCCAGTGCACGTCATCGCGGATGGCGTCGATGTAGAGCTGCTCCTCCTTGGCCGGGTTGGTGTCGTCCATGCGGAGGTTGGTGTCGCCGCCGAAGCGTCGGGCGATGCCGAAGTCGATGCAGATCGCCTTGGCGTGGCCGATGTGCAGGAACCCGTTGGGCTCGGGCGGGAAGCGGGTGACCACGCGGCGGTAGCGGCCGGCGTC
>NZ_JAWJBT010000475.1:0-276 GCF_046536035.1 Halomonas sp. SIMBA_159 | reverse complement strand
ATCAGCCATCACCTTTATTCTTTGCTCGCTTAATCGTTATCTGTACAGAGTCATCAACAGGACGTGCGGTGATCCGCTCCAGCTCTGCTTCTCTCGTTCGGTTTGCAAGATCGAGACCACGAAGCCTCAATTCATGCTCTGACATAGTTTTCATTATGTCGTGTTTCTGCCTAATGGCTTTAAGACGCTTGTCTGTTACTCGCGTCAATGCTTCCTCTATTTCAAGGATGCGGTCAATCACAGGTAATTGAGTTTCTTCCACCTCAGTGACTACAA
>NZ_JAWJBT010000474.1:0-276 GCF_046536035.1 Halomonas sp. SIMBA_159 | reverse complement strand
CGGAGAGCAGCATGGCGCGCGCCGCAGATGTGCATCTGTGTGTTAAAGTAGCGAAAGAAGCCTGTCCGTTAGGGCTGGCACCGACCAGCAGCACCACCGCCACGCTGGTTATGGGCGATGCCCTCGCTGTCGCGCTGTTAAAAGCACGCGGCTTTACTGCTGAAGATTTTGCGCTCTCACACCCAGGCGGCGCACTGGGTCGTAAACTTCTGCTGCGCGTAAACGATATTATGCATACGGGCGATGAGATCCCGCATGTTAAGAAAACGGCCAGTC
>NZ_JAWJBT010000473.1:0-276 GCF_046536035.1 Halomonas sp. SIMBA_159 | reverse complement strand
CAGGAACAGGGAAGTGCATATCCGGGTCGATAAGGCATGGCATAACGGCATTTTGGCATTGGTCTTCGGCTTGTTCATTCTGGCCAGCCCCATCCAGATCCTGCACGATCTCAGCGCACTCAATCCAGCTGTCCACTCAGAACATTCATGCCCATACTGCCACGCATTGCCTGCAGGATTACCGGCGGCCACTCCTAGCTTACTGCCAGATTCCGCGCTCCCCCTACAGCACAGCAAGATCAACCGCTGGCATGCCGACTGGCTGAACCTGTCACC
>NZ_JAWJBT010000472.1:0-276 GCF_046536035.1 Halomonas sp. SIMBA_159 | reverse complement strand
AGCATGATGTGGTAGCGACCAGACTGAGTGGGGGTGATCGAACAGGTTTCACTGTTACCCGCACGATACGGCCGGCAATCCCAGCTGGATTTGGTGGCTTTCTGACCGAAGCGGACATACAGATCGGCATCGCCCGTTCCGCCAGAAGTGCGGACCGTCAAGGTACGTCCGGCCGGCACATCAATGTAGTAATGCTGCTCACTGCCGGATGTCCCGCTCAGGCCACTTTGCACTTTACCGTTTTCCAGTTTGCCGTCTGACGGGGTACCTGGATCG
>NZ_JAWJBT010000471.1:0-276 GCF_046536035.1 Halomonas sp. SIMBA_159 | reverse complement strand
CTGCCTTTTTCCCTCGCCAAGTACTTGGCCAGCCCTAGCCCAATAGCGGCATGGCCATCGTGGCCGCAAGCGTGCATCATGCCGGGAACTTGCGAGCGGAATGCGAGCTCTGCTGGCACATGCTGTGATGTGGCGTCTTCGTCAATCGGCAAGGCATCGATATCGAAGCGATAGGCGAAATTTGGCCCTGGCCTGCCGGTATCCAACACTGCGGCCAGTCCGGTATGGCCGCCTTTCATCCGCTGCATGAACTCGTCTGGCACGCCGTAATCGAGC
>NZ_JAWJBT010000470.1:0-276 GCF_046536035.1 Halomonas sp. SIMBA_159 | reverse complement strand
CGGTCTCGACAGTGCGGGAGATCAGAGTCCCCGGACCTGCGCGAGACGAGATCTCCCTCTTCTCGCAACAGGTGGCCGCGGGCGGCGCCGAGCGCGTGGTCAACTGGGTTCGTCTCGCCGACATGGCAGAAGGTCGCGAAGCGACCGTGCTCACGAGCCGTCTGCGACTGCTCAGTCATGACACGCTCGCCCGAGAGCTCGTCGACGCGGGCTTCACCGCTCCACGCGTCTCTCCCGTTCGCACGCTCGCCGAAGACGAGATCCTCCTCCTCACGA
>NZ_JAWJBT010000469.1:0-276 GCF_046536035.1 Halomonas sp. SIMBA_159 | reverse complement strand
CCCATCCCTCGCTGGCCTCCACGCTCGAGCGTGCGCCCTATGCGGCGCTTTACGGCCGCATCCAGGCGCGCGTGCAACTGAAACCCGTAATCGAGCGTGAGCGCTTCGCACAACTGATCTCGCACGCGCTCAAGAGCGCCGGCTGCACGCACACGCTGCTGTCCGACTCCGGGCTTGAACTGCTTCGACAGGCCTCACGAGGGTTGCCACGGCAGGCGGGCCGCATCCTGCGCACCGCCATGCAGCTGGCCGTACCGAAAGCGCTGAACCATATCC
>NZ_JAWJBT010000468.1:0-276 GCF_046536035.1 Halomonas sp. SIMBA_159 | reverse complement strand
ATGGACAGCGGAGATCAAAATTCAGCGTTAACGCAACTCTTACAACAAGTATGCCTTCTCGATCCAGCGTCGGATCATGAACAAGTCGCCGATGTCTTGATTGAGAATAATCAAATTCAAGAGGTTGCTCCTCAAATTACTGATTATCCTTCACACACTGAAGTAAGAGACGCAGATGGCTTAATTTTAGCTCCAGGTTTGGTCGATCTCTATAGTCATAGTGGTGAACCCGGTCATGAAGATCGAGAAACTTTGGCTTCTTTAGCTCAAGCAGCC
>NZ_JAWJBT010000467.1:0-276 GCF_046536035.1 Halomonas sp. SIMBA_159 | reverse complement strand
CCTTGATCAGTTTCTTCACGAAAGTTCTAACCAGAGAACGGATCAATATGGCGGTTCCATTGCTAACCGATCGCGCTTAACTTTAGAAGTTGTGAGCGCGGTAACCAAAGTCTGGGGAGCGGATAAAGTGGGGATTCGCCTCTCTCCTGGGGGAACATTTGGTGATATGGAAGATTCTAATAAAGAAGCTCTCTTTGATTATCTTGTGAGTGAACTCAACCGCTTTAATTTAGCCTATCTTCATTTAGTCGAACCCCGAATTAAAGGGAATGTCAC
>NZ_JAWJBT010000466.1:0-276 GCF_046536035.1 Halomonas sp. SIMBA_159 | reverse complement strand
AGCACAGAATAACTGAGGCAGTAAGGGTAACATCAGAACTTATAACCACGGTGCAGGGCGACAATGCCGCCGGTGAGATTGTGGTAACTTACCTCTGCAAAGCCCGCCGTCTGCATCATGCCTTTCAAGGTTTCCTGATCGGGATGCATCCTTATAGACTCTGCCAGATACTGGTAGCTTTCTTTATCATTTGCTACCAGTTGCCCCATGGCGGGTAACAGCTTAAACGAATATAAATCGTACGCTTTGCTCAGCCAGTCATGCTCAGGTTTAGAG
>NZ_JAWJBT010000465.1:0-276 GCF_046536035.1 Halomonas sp. SIMBA_159 | reverse complement strand
GACCACAGAACAATCGATCGCGAGACCGGTCGCTGTCTTGGCTATGCACCGTTCGGGCACGTCGATGTTGTCAGCATGGTTGGCGGCTTGCGGCATTTCCATGGCGGCAAGCAGTAGCCTCGGGCCCAGCGTCGGCAACGATAAAGGACACTTTGAGGATCTGGACTTTCTCCGGTTACAATCTGCGTCGGTCGCAAGGCAGGTAAGACGTAGTTGGGGCTGGAAAGTTCGCTACCCAAGCCCGCTCCATTTCAACGAATCCGAGACGGCCACGGC
>NZ_JAWJBT010000464.1:0-276 GCF_046536035.1 Halomonas sp. SIMBA_159 | reverse complement strand
ATATCATAATTTTGTGGCGTGGCTTATCGAGTTCGATCAGGCTCTCGGAAGCAAATCTTACAAGTTCTTGGGAAATGACACTGTAGTTCTAGGTATTGCTGCAGCGGTCGGTTTCGCGATCCAAAATGAGGCGCTGAATGACCGAGTGCGACCAGCACTGCAGCGCTTGATTGCAGAAGCAAAACAAGATGTTGAAGATCCTATGGGATTAGAACGTTTCGACGCTCTGCGGAGGAGTATTGATACTAAGAAGAGCAATGTTGGAGAAGCTACGCG
>NZ_JAWJBT010000463.1:0-276 GCF_046536035.1 Halomonas sp. SIMBA_159 | reverse complement strand
GAGACGACGAACGGCCCGTCGATCTCGGTGACCGAGGCGTCCGGGTCGATCCGGAACAGGTGGCCGCGTGGCACGTCCTCCGGCTGGTCGTTGGAGCCGATCCAGAGCCGGCCGGCCGGATCGACCTTGCCGTCGTTGAGCCGGGTGCCCGTTTCGTTGGCCAGCGGTAGGGCGATCTCCCCGCCCGCGTCGATCCGCTCCCCGTCGAAGGCCAGCACCCGGCTCGCGGTGGCGAGCAGGTAGCCGCCCGAGGCCCGGCGGGCGAGGCAGGCGACC
>NZ_JAWJBT010000462.1:0-276 GCF_046536035.1 Halomonas sp. SIMBA_159 | reverse complement strand
CCAGGCTCGTGGGTCGCAGAGCTCCCTCGATCGCGAGCTCGGTGTCGTCGGACGGCTCGGCGGCGTCGCGGACGTCAGACACGCGCCGGCCCCAGCAATGCCAGAGTGCGGCGAAGCAGCGGCGCCACCGCGGCCCGCTCTGCATCCGACGCCTCGGCGGCCGTCTGCGCAGCCGCCTCCGCGGCGACCTTCTCGGACCAGCCGAGGCCGACGAGCGCGGCGGTGACCTGATCCACGACATCGACCGGGACGTTCGCAGCAGGCTTCGAGGGCGAG
>NZ_JAWJBT010000461.1:0-276 GCF_046536035.1 Halomonas sp. SIMBA_159 | reverse complement strand
CATCACCCTTCTGCGAGTCGTCGCGGGCCACATCGACATGCGGCAGCAACTCGTCGGCGATCTGGTCGGGATGCCGCGTGAGCAGCAGAGGACGGATGCCGGCGCGCACCCGCATCCGCGTGAGGTGATGCCCGACGTTGCCGTTCGGGGTGGTGACGGCGATTCTCATGGCGAGTCCTTTCGTCTGTGACAGGCCACGCTAGACGCAGATGCGGCCTGTTTCTGGCCGCATCCTGCGCGATCATGGAATCGTGGACTCGCCATCGAACCGCACCC
>NZ_JAWJBT010000460.1:0-276 GCF_046536035.1 Halomonas sp. SIMBA_159 | reverse complement strand
ATCCTCCGAGCAAATCGCCCGTTACACCGCCAAAATTCTTGTCGCACCATTTGTTATAGCCGATGGTCGCAACGATCGATGCTAGTAAAAAGGCAAGAGCCACTGCCCATCCGCAAAATGCGAATAAGGCTACGAGCACAGCGAGCGACCAGGCGAACATCGCTAGCCACACCGTTTTATGGTCGATCAAGCGCTGGAAATAAGCCGCAAGCCCGTCCGTTTTTGCCGGTTTTGCACTTACTGACAATACCGATAGCCCGATTCGGCTGATGACCG
>NZ_JAWJBT010000459.1:0-276 GCF_046536035.1 Halomonas sp. SIMBA_159 | reverse complement strand
GGAAACAATATGAACATCGCGTTATGGATTATCCAAGGCTTATTGGCTTTAATGTTTATCAGTGCAGGATCGACTAAATTGCAATACGAAAAGGCAAAAAAAGCACTGCCATGGGTCAGCAATCATTCGAAAGGCTTTATCGCCTTTATCGGAGCAGCAGAGGTCTTGGGAGGAATAGGATTGATCTTGCCACTGGCTTTGGGCATCGCTCCGATTTTGACGCCACTAGCCGCTTTAGGCCTCTTGCTCATCATGGTATTTGCGACAGCTTTTCAC
>NZ_JAWJBT010000458.1:0-276 GCF_046536035.1 Halomonas sp. SIMBA_159 | reverse complement strand
ATATAGAATCCCAATCAATCTGCCATCTGTGTTGATAATAAATGCACTTAAGCCAATCAAATTAAATAGGAAGCAAAAGATCAGGAGAAAGACAAACTTTACCCCAATCACCTTTAAGGTATTTTGATCAAGTTTTCTATTAAGCGTATCAAAGATAATTGGTAATAGAATATAAGCGGTAATAAAAAAAATTAAGAATTCTTCCCCAAAGACCATAAAGAAATGAGTGGAAGGATCTCTTAAGATTGCTTGATATCCTTGATTTATAAAACTAGC
>NZ_JAWJBT010000457.1:0-276 GCF_046536035.1 Halomonas sp. SIMBA_159 | reverse complement strand
AGAGATCCGTTTGAGCAAATACAAACAGAGCTCCCGCTATTAAAATCAATGCCACTAATACGACCGCTGCAAATGTTTTCATCGTTTCATTCCCCTGTGATATCTCTACTTTACTGCTTTCATGTTGATAACCCGTTGCAAAAAATTATTTACACGTATTGAAAAATTAGTTCGCCTTCTTCCGTTCCCGCCGGCGTAAACCCCAATTTTTTAAGCAACTGGATGGAAGCCATATTTTGTGGAGAAGTTCCGGCTAGAATTTCGAGGCCTGGATAC
>NZ_JAWJBT010000456.1:0-276 GCF_046536035.1 Halomonas sp. SIMBA_159 | reverse complement strand
GCATGATACAAAATGTCATTGATCGCTGACATTCTGATCACATTTTCTTCAAAGGCAAGTGATTTTAGAAGCGCTTTGACCTTCTCTTCAATCTCCTCTTGTGCATCTTCAATGGAGTAATCCATTTTAAGCTCCACAGATACGGACACCTCAACATCTTTCCACTTGGCGCTTTCAACAGCGGCAATAGCCCCGATTGGTGCTTGACCTTCCCCTTCTCCTGGAACAGGATCAATGTACTCTTGAACCTTATTGACGAGCAGATCCGTCGCCACA
>NZ_JAWJBT010000455.1:0-276 GCF_046536035.1 Halomonas sp. SIMBA_159 | reverse complement strand
ATCACTCATGATCTGGACGAAGCATTGCGGCTGGGTGACCGGATCGCGATATTGCGCGACGGTGAGCTGATTCAGCAGGGCCGACCTGTGGATATTTTGCTGCACCCCATTGACGATTATGTCGAAGCCTTTGTTAAAGATGTGAATCGGTCCAGAGTGCTGAAAGTCGAGGCTGTCATGTCGCCGGGCGCGCACTGTGTTGGGTTATGTTCGGTATCTGAGGCGAACCGCTACATGGAGCAGCATAGCCTGAACGAAGTTTATGTACTGGATGAG
>NZ_JAWJBT010000454.1:0-276 GCF_046536035.1 Halomonas sp. SIMBA_159 | reverse complement strand
ATTCAATTTGCTGGGAATGCCTTGTGGGTTTATCGGTACGACAGGCGTCGAAACAGCTGAAGGCAAAGTCCCGTTCAAAAAAAGCACGCCGACAACACCGATCGCTTCGGATATCCATCAGATTTTCTCTATGCTGGTAGAGGCGAAAACAGAGGCGGTCGCCATGGAAGTTTCTTCGACTGCACTGGACCAGCAAAGGGTTGAAGGAATCGTTTTCGATGTGGCGATCCATACCAATTTATCCGAGGAGCACCTCGAATACCATAAAACATTTGA
>NZ_JAWJBT010000453.1:0-276 GCF_046536035.1 Halomonas sp. SIMBA_159 | reverse complement strand
ATGAAGTCGGAATCGCTAGTAATCGTGGATCAGAATGCCACGGTGAATACGTTCCCGGGCCTTGTACACACCGCCCGTCAC
Organism: Halomonas sp. SIMBA_159; assembly: GCF_046536035.1. Taxonomy (NCBI): domain Bacteria; kingdom Pseudomonadati; phylum Pseudomonadota; class Gammaproteobacteria; order Oceanospirillales; family Halomonadaceae; genus Halomonas; species Halomonas sp. SIMBA_159. Next base: position 195 of record NZ_JAWJBT010000453.1, on the reverse strand, counting down.
ACCATGGGAGTGGGCTGCACCAGAAGTAGATAGCTTAACCTTCGGGAGGGCGTTTACCACGGTGTGGTTCATGACTGGGGTGAAGTCGTAACAAGGTAGCCCTAGGGGAACCTGGGGCTGGATCACCTCCTTACCTAAAGACTGTGTCTTTGATGCAGTGTCCACACAGATTGCTTGGTCGAAATAGTTAAAAGA
>NZ_JAWJBT010000452.1:0-277 GCF_046536035.1 Halomonas sp. SIMBA_159 | reverse complement strand
ACAGGCGGGTCTCCCCCTTAAAAAGATCCGGGCTGCCGGCGGGGTCGTTGTTCTTGACCACCAGCACTTTGCCCTTTACATCCACATCCTTAAAATCATCCCAGTCCTCCTCCGGCGCCTGGATGCCGTATCCCACATAGACCAGTTCCGCCTCGTCAATGCCAACCTCCTCTTCCAGGTTAGCGGGCCACGCCATAAAATCAGTATAATAATCGAAGGTATGGAGGGGCCGGTCCTCCCTGGAGATCGTCAGCTGCGCACCCTCATCCGTCTGTTG
>NZ_JAWJBT010000451.1:0-277 GCF_046536035.1 Halomonas sp. SIMBA_159 | reverse complement strand
AGCCAGGCTAACCGTCGCAATAGCTCTTTTTATTTTATTCATCGGCCTGATTTATTGGATCGTCCAAAAAGGGCAGGAAAGTGAATCAGGCGCTTAATCGCTGCAAGGGCTGGGAGAAGAAGCACTGAAGAAGAGGGACGCGCTGAACATGGGCGTGTTCTTTTTTATGGGGAAGCGGTTCCAAAAAATTTGCTGGATTTTAATCTAAAAAAGGATTTTTAGCGTTTACTGTTTGAAGGGCAAGAAATACATAAAAACAGGAAGTTTGAGAAAGAGG
>NZ_JAWJBT010000450.1:0-277 GCF_046536035.1 Halomonas sp. SIMBA_159 | reverse complement strand
CGTTACGTCGATCCGAAGGACATGTCGTCGGCCGAGCAGGGCTTCTGGAGCCAGGTATTCCACGGCAAGAAGGAAAAAGTGGCCAAGCAGTATCGCGTGAACGTGCGGGCGCTGACGCCTGACCAGACCCGCGTCGCCGTGGTCGACGACAAAGGTGGTGTCGACGAAAGCCCGCAGGCCACGCAGATCATGACGCTGATGGCCGATCAGCTGCACTGACGCGCGCCGCTGCAACTGGCGGCAGGCTGTCTGAAAACCCGTCCGGAACACCGTTCCC
>NZ_JAWJBT010000449.1:0-277 GCF_046536035.1 Halomonas sp. SIMBA_159 | reverse complement strand
GCCGGTGAGAGCCGGCACCGGCGGGTAGTCCAGGAACAGCACGGCCTTCTGGCTCGTCAGGGGCAGGCCGAGTGGTAGGAACAGCGCCCAGGGCTGATCCTCGGCGTTCGGCTCCCAGCAGCCCCTGGCGTCCTTGCAGGCGGCCACGCCCAGCGCCGCCTGACCGCCGTGCCGGGCATTCACGAAACGCTGGTGCTGCCTGGCAAAGGCGCGGGTGGTGGCGTTGGCCGGGGCGAGCTTGACCCGCACCGTGTCGCTGGTCCGGCTCACGTGCACC
>NZ_JAWJBT010000448.1:0-277 GCF_046536035.1 Halomonas sp. SIMBA_159 | reverse complement strand
CGTCGGTGACATCTTCCGCGCCGGTGCGCGCGCCGCCCGGCGCTGGCTGCGCCGGCTCGCTTTCCAGCCGATGCAGCCACGCGAGCAGTTCCGCCACCGCCTGATAGAGCTGCGGCGGAATGCGCGCGTCGAGGTCCACCTGCATCAGCAGTGAGACCATTTCGGGCGCTTCGTGCACATAAAGCCCGGCTTCCTTGGCGCGCTGCACGATCATCTCGGCGAGCATGCCGTAGCCCTTGGCGATCACGCGTGGCGCCGGATCGCCGCCTTGTGCGTC
>NZ_JAWJBT010000447.1:0-277 GCF_046536035.1 Halomonas sp. SIMBA_159 | reverse complement strand
CTCGTAATGAGGGCTTCTTTTTTATGAATGTATTTTGTTGAATAGCCAGTCTGCCATAAAATAAACAAAGAGATCCGCCATTAATATCACAAACGTGACAGGTGGTCGATCCTCTTGGATGAACGAATATAGCGCATGTCCACCTAATGCTAGAAGATAAAAGATAAACGCCGGCACAGCTGCTTTTTTTGCGTTTATTTGCTCCCTTTTCGTCATTTTCCTAAAAAACATTGCGCCACTCCCTTTACGTTGCTTTCTTCATCGTCACCCGGCGAAG
>NZ_JAWJBT010000446.1:0-277 GCF_046536035.1 Halomonas sp. SIMBA_159 | reverse complement strand
TTAATAAAGTTTAATTGCATTATTATTTTTGGCGAAAAAAAAGTTTGTTTAAGTGCTGAAAAGCATATCTTTGAAATTTCATCTAATACTTTAATTAATTGGGAGTTCACTTTTAATCAAATATACAACCACTTTTCAGAACTGGAGATGACTATTAGTGAAGTAACATTTTCAAATATCAATTTACTTGATACTTCTCTAAATGCTATAACTCTAGAATTTCACAATAACTTTGATGCTCTTAAAATTATTAATAAATTAAAAAAAAATTCCAAAA
>NZ_JAWJBT010000445.1:0-277 GCF_046536035.1 Halomonas sp. SIMBA_159 | reverse complement strand
CGATACATTGAAGTTTCTTAACTTCTTTTCATCCATTTCTAGGCTTATTTTGATCGGTTTTCTAAAGGGCTTGAGCTGCTGTTCAAACGTTTGAAACCGTTTCTGAATGCGTAAAAGCTTCTTCGACACTTTGTCTTCTAATTCAAATCGTGCAGTGAGTTTCGCCAGTTTATTTCCCTCCTTTCGTTGCTTCTTTTTCTAGCATTTCTAGTTTGTAGCCGATGAGTCCAAATAAGAAGGCTTTGAATTGTCTTGGTGCTTCGTATAAATCAAGGAG
>NZ_JAWJBT010000444.1:0-277 GCF_046536035.1 Halomonas sp. SIMBA_159 | reverse complement strand
CGCGGCGCAGCGGCAGGTAGCCCGACGGCTCCGTGTTGGCGAGCAGGTCGCGCGGCGGCCGGCGCCAGGCCTTGCTCATCAGCCGTGACCAGACGTCGAAAGGGAAGCCGTCGAGGTCCGGAAGGCCCGGCGTAAAGGCGGCGCTGGCCACACCGCCGACCTTGCGCAGCCGCGCCAGCCGCTCCCCGCGCGCAGACAGCCCGCGCCGTCGCGGGGCCGAGGCGACGTCCGCCACGCCGACGGGCGCGGCCCGGGCGGACAGCGCCTCCTCCGGCAG
>NZ_JAWJBT010000443.1:0-277 GCF_046536035.1 Halomonas sp. SIMBA_159 | reverse complement strand
CTTAATGCTGCCGCCAATTTCATTTTCATAGTGAAGATCAATTTCCCTCATGAATCCATAGCCTGTTTTCTTCTTTTCAATTTTCTTCAATGGAAAAGCCAGTCTTTCATAATAGACTTTTCCTGCTGATGGCGTTTTTTCAGTCATCACAACGCCTTTGTATGACAATTCTTTTTGCTTTTCAGAAGTTGCCTTGATCGTTTTTTCGCTCGCTGCATATCCATCTGTACTCAATGTAGATGCAGCAGCATTAATTTTAAAATCGTTTTGGTTGAAA
>NZ_JAWJBT010000442.1:0-277 GCF_046536035.1 Halomonas sp. SIMBA_159 | reverse complement strand
CGTGACTTGAGGTGGTGCGAGTAGTGGTTTTTATCTCTACGCCCGTGCCTTCCCATGTGAAGTCCCTTGCCGAGCGGCGCCAGCCATCCCAAGCCTGAACGATTGGCCCGACCTGAGGATCGGCAGCGCGGCGACAAAGAGCGTCGAGTAGGAGCAGTTCCCCGACGAGACCGAGGATCGCGTTCTCGGAGATCTCCATACGATTAATGGCGAGTTCGATCAGCGGCTCGGTGACGGCAAAGGCGCGCTCCAAATCAACGTCAGCCTTCTCGCGCAG
>NZ_JAWJBT010000441.1:0-277 GCF_046536035.1 Halomonas sp. SIMBA_159 | reverse complement strand
ATGTCTCGCCTCGGGCGCGGGCGCCGGCAACTCGCATTACTGCTCGCACCGACGGATGAGGAGGCATGATGGATCACGAACAGGCGTTGCAACTGCTGCCGGGCTATATCGACGAGGAACTGAGCCTGTCGGAGGCGCTTGATTTCGAACGCCACCTCGCGACCTGCGAGGAATGTCGAGAGATTTACGACCAGGATCGTCAGGTCAACGCGCAACTCCGGCAGGCCGATTTGCGCATGGATGCACCTCCGGAGCTGGTGAAACGGATCAAGGCTGC
>NZ_JAWJBT010000440.1:0-277 GCF_046536035.1 Halomonas sp. SIMBA_159 | reverse complement strand
CCATGAGGAGTTTTCGAAACAGGCAGTAGAGCGCGCAGAGTCGTTGGCTGGGGAAGAACTGCCGGGCGAGCTCCATTTCTTTGACTTTATCCATTACCAAATGATGATGCATGAACAATGAGCGGTATGATTCTTCAGTAGGGTGAAAAAGGGTGAGCCTTTTTCGCCTTTTTTAAATGATTCAGGCTCACCGGTTTTTGGCTTATCGCCGTTAGTTTAGTTTCCAGAAGGGTATGGAATCGGTAAGGAATGGATTTCTGGAGGTGGTTACATGGAG
>NZ_JAWJBT010000439.1:0-277 GCF_046536035.1 Halomonas sp. SIMBA_159 | reverse complement strand
CTCACTTCCTGCTCCGATGTCTTCCCTCATTTGCTTACAATCAAGTTAGAAGGGAAAACTAAATAGGAGTAATCATTCTCTTAATCAGTTTCAGGCACAATCTTTGATTACTCCTCACTGGGATAATTTGTAGTGGGAGGTTGAGCGATGCCAATCGAAACTGAAACGCAGCGATCGCGCAAAGAGCCAAAACCTAGCCAATTGGGCGATAGCTTCTTAATTTTTCTAACGCTATTATTCTTAATTAATTTTCTCTTCGCAACAATCTTGAAGTCAC
>NZ_JAWJBT010000438.1:0-277 GCF_046536035.1 Halomonas sp. SIMBA_159 | reverse complement strand
ATCCTGAGCCAATGGAAGATTGACGCGAACTGCGGCAAGCAATGGGGCAATGGAGCAGGCAACGAAGCAGAGTACATTGCGATGCGCGCGCATGGCGTCATAAGATAGGAACAACCGCTTTTCGGCGCGGGCGCCTGACATAGCAGCGCGCTGCGCCAGCACGGAACGAGTAACGACATCACCATGCTTGCGGGGGCAATATGGCTGTCAACCCCATGGGGGAGTGGTGGTATCCGCTCAGGCGGTTACGGCACAGTATCGTGCTCCGGCTTCTTGC
>NZ_JAWJBT010000437.1:0-277 GCF_046536035.1 Halomonas sp. SIMBA_159 | reverse complement strand
CACTGCGTAACCTACGCCACAGGTATAAGCCGTACCAGGCGTTAAACCAGAAGCCAATATAGACGATAGCGGTCAGCTGTAAGTCACGCGAAAAATACAGCGGTACCGCTACCGTGTTCACAACAAGCCAGAACCACCAGGTTTCGAGTTTGCGGTTCATCAATAAAAACTGCGCAATCACGCTGAACATCAAAATAGCGGAATCAATAAAGGGGGCATAGGCATCCGTCATGCTGTGTAATATGTAGCCGAACAGCAACGTTACCAGTGCTGCCAG
>NZ_JAWJBT010000436.1:0-277 GCF_046536035.1 Halomonas sp. SIMBA_159 | reverse complement strand
ACTGTGGCTCAGGAGATCAGTCACAACGTCCATCAGATTTCCACCTCCTCGTCTGAAAACCTTGTCATGATGTCGCGCATGGAACAGGCCGCAAGCCAGATGCGCGAGAAAGTAACGTTTCTGGAAGGATTGAGTAAATCTTTTGGTTAATCCTTTCCCCTGAAAAAGCAGTGGTATACCCGACCACTGCCGTAAACCCCCAAGGCCGCGATGCGGCCTTTTCTTATGCCTTCGTAAACGCTCTGGCGAAATCATCACGTTAACGTTTCCAACATGG
>NZ_JAWJBT010000435.1:0-277 GCF_046536035.1 Halomonas sp. SIMBA_159 | reverse complement strand
CGAGTAAAGGCGCGGCGGCTTCGATGGTTTCACGCTGACGCTCGCGCAATTCTCCTGACAGATCGACGATCGAATAGCTGTCGAATTCAGCGCCGAGCGCGGCGAGCGCGTTCAGCAAACCGGCCGCGAGTTTGCCGGTGCCGGCGCCGAACTCCATCACGTTGCGCGTACCGCTTGCGTGCAGCGCTTCGGCGACGGGACGCGCCAGCGTGGTCGCGAAGAGCGGCGAAAGTTCGGGTGCCGTGACGAAGTCGCTGCCGTCGTCGCCGCGCAAGCC
>NZ_JAWJBT010000434.1:0-277 GCF_046536035.1 Halomonas sp. SIMBA_159 | reverse complement strand
GAACTGCTGGACCGGGAGGAACGCGATGGAGGCGAACCGGAACATGCGGTCGGCGATCAGGTAGGTCGCGAGAGCTGGCCCCTCACCGAGGAACCAGTTGATGGCGATCACCGGGAGTGTCACGTAGAGCGAGCTCGTGCCGGACGTGATCACGGCGTGCTTCTGCGAAGCGAGAACGGTGCGGGTGGATCGCGGCTCCGTGGCGTCTGCATCGCGGCGAGTGTTCCGCCAGATGTACGTCGTGTCGCAGATGGCGGCGACCAGCGAGCCGAGCGCC
>NZ_JAWJBT010000433.1:0-277 GCF_046536035.1 Halomonas sp. SIMBA_159 | reverse complement strand
CCGGTGCGGTCACGTCCGGCTGCGCAGTGGAACGCCGCAGTTCCCGGGGTGTAGGCGATCACGTTCAGCGCGGTGACGAGCTGGGGCGCAGCCACCTCGACCATGCGCAGGTACATCTGCCCCATGGCGTCGTGGCTGAGCTCGGGAGCGTCGCGGTTCATCGACTCCCCGACATCAGCGATCAGCGGCAGGTGGTGGTACGCGACGGGGTAGTCGGCGAGCGGTCCGCGGCCGGTGACCGAGACCTCCAGCGGCGAGCGCAGATCGATGATCGCCG
>NZ_JAWJBT010000432.1:0-277 GCF_046536035.1 Halomonas sp. SIMBA_159 | reverse complement strand
GGCCTGGAAGGTACTGATGCGCACGTAGCCGTAACCCGGCTCGAGCATGCGCGAACGCACGCTGGTGACGCGGATGGTCTCGCGCTTGACGGTCACGTCGAAGGGCTTGTCGCGGCCCTCGCGGACCAGGGTCAGGGTGACCTGGGTGCCGGGCTTGCCGCGCAGCGGCTCCATCGCCTCGATGGTGGCGATCGGCTTGCCGTCGATGGCGATGATCACGTCGCCGGCGCGGATGCCGGCGCGCGCGGCCGGGGTGTCGTCGATCGGCGAGATCACC
>NZ_JAWJBT010000431.1:0-277 GCF_046536035.1 Halomonas sp. SIMBA_159 | reverse complement strand
AAATACGCGCCATTACGCAAATCCCATCCCGCCTGACGGATGAGGCTATTTGCCAAAGGCAACCTCAGTATAACAGGTCAGCTTTTGGCAAATAATTCACCGCAATCAAAGAGATGGTAGCAATGGAAAACGCTCGTCCTATTCGCCGTGCTCTGATCAGCGTATCAGACAAAACGGGAATTGTTGAATTCGCACAAGCTCTTGCCAACCGTGGCGTCGATATCCTGTCCACTGGCGGTACTGCCCGTCTGCTGGCTGATAAAGGTATTCAGGTAAC
>NZ_JAWJBT010000430.1:0-277 GCF_046536035.1 Halomonas sp. SIMBA_159 | reverse complement strand
CGGCGAAAACGATCAGAACCAGCCGCTCGCCTCGGGAAATCGGACCGAGCGCCGCGATCTGTCCGCGCAGCTCAGCGTCGGCACCGTCCACCGGGCGGTGTTCGAGCCGAAACGCCAGCCGGGTGAGCACAAGCCAGGTCACGACCAGCAGCACGCACGCAAACGGCACGCCGACCAGCATCCACTGTGCGAAGCCGATCTCGACACCGTAGGTTTCCTGCATGTAGCCGGCGAACAGGGCGTTCGGCGGCGTACCGATGAGCGTGCCCATGCCGCC
>NZ_JAWJBT010000429.1:0-277 GCF_046536035.1 Halomonas sp. SIMBA_159 | reverse complement strand
GCCATCATCTGGCCCCATACTCCGCCTTTAAACGTCAGTTGGTTCACATCACCTGAACTGGTATCAATACTGAAAAGATTACTGTTGTGTGAAAAAATGACCGCGCTGTCATCATACCACCAGCTAATTTTTCCATGCCAGAGTGCACCGGTTTTAAGCTGAATCAGCTGCCCAGTTTTAACGTCCAGCAGCATAAGCTTGTCTTCTTCCTCATTTGGCAGACGGGCAACAAAGGCAATGTAGCGACCGCTGTTGGACCATTGAGGGTACTTTACCA
>NZ_JAWJBT010000428.1:0-277 GCF_046536035.1 Halomonas sp. SIMBA_159 | reverse complement strand
ATAGCAGATAGTTTACCAATATCAGGAGGACTGGTGACTTTCAAGTTGGGATTGACTTGTAACAGTTGCTCAACCCACATTTCATCTTCCGGTCCCTGCACCAGCACAATCGGTAAGTTAGGCTGTTTCTTTTGTAGATCAGCAATGATATCTTTCCATTTGGTCACGGGGTAAATTTTATCAATGCCTTTGTCTTGGGCAAGTTGACTGGAACCGCCATGAATCACAATGTAATTACCATCTTTAATATCCAGACGCTCTTGTTCCTGCTTTCCCC
>NZ_JAWJBT010000427.1:0-277 GCF_046536035.1 Halomonas sp. SIMBA_159 | reverse complement strand
GTATCAGATTGAAAAGAAAGAAGAGCCACGTGAATACGAGTCAGTCGATGAACTGCCGCCAGGAAAACAACTGCAGGTAGATTGGGGCCAGACGATTCAAAAGGATACACACGGAAAAGAAGTCCGCCTTTACTTTATCGCCTTGGTGCTAGCACATTCTCGTCAAAAATATACTTGGTGGTTCAATCGACCATTTACCACAGCGGATACGATACGTTGCCATGAGCTGGCGTTTAAGTACTATGGCGGTATAGCAGAAGAAATCGTCTATGACCAA
>NZ_JAWJBT010000426.1:0-277 GCF_046536035.1 Halomonas sp. SIMBA_159 | reverse complement strand
TCCGGAATTAATGCCGTTTGATTTTAAAGAAGAATACGCTCATAAAGTTGTTAAATGGGCAGCTGAAAATAGAAGTGTTGGGACAGTTGTCCTTGTCTCATCAGATAACATGGCAACTAACTGGTCTGATGTCGCTATTGTGGCGAAGGGATCTCAAGAAGTTGAAAAGTTAGTCCTTCAATTGCAAGAAAACCAGTTTAGAGGTCCTGTGGTTTTTGCAAATCGATATGACGGAATAGACTTGCCAGGTGACTCGTGTCGACTACTTGTTATGAAT
>NZ_JAWJBT010000425.1:0-277 GCF_046536035.1 Halomonas sp. SIMBA_159 | reverse complement strand
CAGGCCGCCGCCGAGCAGGAGCAGGTCGTCCGTGAGATCGAGCGAGAACTCAGCGAGCATGCCAGCACGCAGAAGATCATGGACACCGTGATTACGAAGCTCGGCACGCCGGACAACATGGATGAGGCTCAAGAGATGGCCGACATTGTGAACACCGTGGAGCGGAGGCTTCGAGGCCGCTGATGCCAGTTACCGCCAAAGACATCGCGCGTCGCTACGGCGTCGCGGCCACCGCCGAGGTCATCATGCGGCGGGCTCAGGGCGAGCTGGAGGAGCC
>NZ_JAWJBT010000424.1:0-277 GCF_046536035.1 Halomonas sp. SIMBA_159 | reverse complement strand
AATCATGAAGAAAATCGAGTAAGGGAACATGACCGAGATCAATGTACCAATGCCCATTTTCTTGTCGTATTTCTGTGCGAATGCGATGATGATCGCGAAATACGTCATGAGCGGAGTGATGATGTTCGTCGATGAATCGGCGATGCGGTAAGCCATTTGCGTCAGTTCCGGCGAATAGCCAAGCTGCATCATGATCGGCACGAAGACCGGTGCAAGCATTGCCCATTTCGCGGAAGCGGAACCGATGAACAAATTGATGATTCCGACGACAATGACA
>NZ_JAWJBT010000423.1:0-278 GCF_046536035.1 Halomonas sp. SIMBA_159 | reverse complement strand
ACCCTATTGTTCATGCTTTTTATCCACAGCAGGACATCGACATCAATTGGTACTGGTTTCCGCTAACCACGCTGCTAAGTGGAGGCTTACTCGCGCTGTCATTGTTTTTGGCCAAACAACTGGGCAAATATCACGGCAAGCTTGCTAAAGCCATGTTGGTTTCTGTGTAGTCGGCTTGGCTTAAGGGTTAGAGGGAAAATAATGCAAAGGACAATACAGTTTACACACGAATGGCCCGTGTTCAGCTTTATTGCGCTGTGTTTTGCTATTACCTGGAG
>NZ_JAWJBT010000422.1:0-278 GCF_046536035.1 Halomonas sp. SIMBA_159 | reverse complement strand
GAGGCATTGTCACGTAACCACTTAATTAGTGGAATGTATTCCAAAGAGTGATGGTCGGGAAGTGTTTGACACAGTGCGGTTTTTAAACATGCAAAAAATCAGCTAAGAGTGAGCGTTCCTTACAGTATGATAGATTGTCCCTGAGGTAGTGAAGTTATTTGCGCTTTACTATCAGCCAATCAAGCTGCATCCTTCTCGATTTGCATTTTTTCAAGAAGTAAAAGCCAATTGTACCGCTGTATATGGAAATCGCTGCAAGAATTCGATATGTCTCTTTA
>NZ_JAWJBT010000421.1:0-278 GCF_046536035.1 Halomonas sp. SIMBA_159 | reverse complement strand
GATTGCATCTATGGTGGCGACAATACTTATCAGGAGTTTAATACTCTGGTCAGCAAAACATCGCTAAAGCCAGATTATGTGCTGACCTCTGACTTCCATGCCTGGCGGGTTCAGCAATTGCTGAATGATCACCATCTGGACAGTAAGATCCTGACCAGTTCCAGCCGGACGTTCCGTCATTTAAACTGCCATTTGCAATGTTTGCTGACGGTGAATCTGGCCAATTATGATCTGTACAGCAAGCTAATCTCAGAGTTTGCCAGTTATACCGTTTATAC
>NZ_JAWJBT010000420.1:0-278 GCF_046536035.1 Halomonas sp. SIMBA_159 | reverse complement strand
CAAGTTGCTTGTCGGTGTTGACGATCACCTGGCCGGGCTGGCCGCGCCCGGCCAGCAGCGCGACCGCGCAGCGGCCCACCGCCAGCGGGCTGAACCATTCGGCGCAGGCCTGGCCTTTGTCCGACGGATCACACACCGGCTGTTCGACCTGCAGCAGCTGCACGCGCACGCCCAGCGGCTGGGCCTCCTCGTGCAGCACCTGGGCGAGCATGCGGGTGGCCGAACCGGTCACCGAGGCCTCGCCATGGCCGGCCCACGGCCGCAGCGCGCAGGGGCTG
>NZ_JAWJBT010000419.1:0-278 GCF_046536035.1 Halomonas sp. SIMBA_159 | reverse complement strand
ACCGTAACCGTGCCGGTGCCGTCGCCGTTGAGCGTCCAGCGGTCGGTGTCGCCGAGGTTGAGCACGCCGGTTTCAAAGGTCAGCGATGCGCCGTCAATCGCGTTGATCGACGGGCGGCCGCCGAGGGTGTTGTAGGTCGAGCCGGTGGCGAAGGTGAAGCTGCCGCCGAGTGTGCCGGCGTAGTTGGCGTCGGCCTCGCCGCCGGTGTGGTCGATGCTTTCGTCGTCGAACACCACGTCGCCCCCGGCGACGAAGGTCGTGCCCGCGGCGGTGCGGAT
>NZ_JAWJBT010000418.1:0-278 GCF_046536035.1 Halomonas sp. SIMBA_159 | reverse complement strand
CCCGGAGCGCCTTTCCGTTCCCCCGTGACGCCACCGGAGGCCGCGCGATGCCCGATCAGGTGACCGGTACGCCGCTCCTCGACCAGCTCGCCGAGGCGATGCCGATCGCCTTCGGCCGGTTCGATCCGGCCGCCAAGCCCACCGGCCTCGTCGTCGTCGACGAGGTCAACGGCTTCGCCACGCCGGGCGCCGGCAACCTCGCCCCGCCGGCCCCCGACGACCAGGTCGCCGGCATGGTGGCCGAGACCGACCGCCTCGCCCGACGCTTCGAGGCCGAG
>NZ_JAWJBT010000417.1:0-278 GCF_046536035.1 Halomonas sp. SIMBA_159 | reverse complement strand
CGCTGGACGGCGCGGCTGAAGGGGCCGAGCGCCTCGGCTCCGAACGCCCGCGCATCCTGGCCGTCACCGTGCTGACCAGCCTGGACGACGAGGACATGCAGACCATGGGCATGACCGCCTCTGTGGAGGATCAGGTCGCCCGTTTGGCCATGATTAGTATTTCCAACAGCAGGTTTTTCTTCGAGAGGAAATAGCTGGGGGATTTCCAGATGATAGAGAAGCGTATGGCCCCACTGTTATTAGCACTGCGACTTTAGAGGCTGTAGCCAGTTGGTTTC
>NZ_JAWJBT010000416.1:0-278 GCF_046536035.1 Halomonas sp. SIMBA_159 | reverse complement strand
CTACGATGCGGCGCAGGAGTTCGCTGTGACACAGTTACAGCGATTGTATGATGATTTTATTAATCATAAACCTGCTACGTTATCGCTGTGGCGCAAAGTATTTGGTGCCTCGCCAACTGTTCAGCCATTGCTGGGGTTGTATTTTTGGGGGGGCGTTGGCCGGGGCAAAACCTATCTTGTAGATACGTTTTATGAGTGTTTGCCGACGAAGCGCAAAATGCGCATTCACTTTCACCGCTTTATGCATCGCGTACACGAAGAGCTTAAATTACTGAAAG
>NZ_JAWJBT010000415.1:0-278 GCF_046536035.1 Halomonas sp. SIMBA_159 | reverse complement strand
CACCTCATGCTGCGCTGGCTGAAACGGTTGAAGGCGCTATCGCAATTAAGCGTCCGCAACTTAAAGGGTTGATAAACGGTGTATTACGCCAGTTCCAGCGTCAGCAAGAAGAGTTATTAGCCGAGTTTAATGCCAGTGATGCACGTTATCTGCATCCTTCCTGGTTGCTGAAGCGTCTGCAAAAAGCGTATCCAGAGCAGTGGCAATCCATCGTCGAAGCCAATAACCAGCGTCCGCCAATGTGGCTGCGTATTAATCGTACGCATCATTCCCGCGAC
>NZ_JAWJBT010000414.1:0-278 GCF_046536035.1 Halomonas sp. SIMBA_159 | reverse complement strand
GCGTAATCGAACATGGCGTGGTGGTGCCGGAAGGCGTGCGCTATACCGGCGAACTGGAGCGCGGCATTGTCGTCGTGAATCATCTCGCTCAGCGCGGCCGGCGCCTCGGCGCCGACGTATTCGCCGACGTGCGCACGCGCGTGCCGCTCGACCTGGTCGGCATGGACGCCGAGCGGCTCGACGGCATTGGTGAAGTCGGCAATCTGGATCTCGCCGCGTTCACCGCGCGCTATCGCTTCTTCTTCAATCCGATTCGCTGGACCAGTCTCGGCCTCGCC
>NZ_JAWJBT010000413.1:0-278 GCF_046536035.1 Halomonas sp. SIMBA_159 | reverse complement strand
AAGAGATAAATTGGAAAAATTTAAATCTTCGATAAAAGCAGCAACCATAGTGCAACGTGAGTCATAATTAAGCATGACTTTTCCCCAGGCATGAGAATAACTGGGAACCAGTAAAACTTGATCAAAATGGGACAGCCGTTCCAGCACAGATTTATGCCCTAAACTGGGGGGATTAAATGCACTGCCAAATACTGCGATCTTTTTTGTCATACTCCTGTTGCCTCTTTCCCCTCTGAACAAAATAAAAATACCAATTTCTTTCTCAATCAGCATTGATC
>NZ_JAWJBT010000412.1:0-278 GCF_046536035.1 Halomonas sp. SIMBA_159 | reverse complement strand
AACCCACGGTGATAAGGTGCGGAATTTCGCTGTACGGGAAGCCTGCCATCTGTTGCGCCTGGGTGATAACCGCAGAGAAATCATCACCGTCCAGATGACGCACGCCAGGCCAGCCAACAATGCTGCGGGTCCAGATACGATCGTCATAAGCGCCTACGGTTGGGTCGATGATGCAGTTCGAGGTCATCACGATGGGGCCAGGGAAACGAGCGAACTCCACTTGCTGATTCTGCCAGCCGCTGCCGTAGTTACCGACCAGATGCTTGAATTTACGCAGC
>NZ_JAWJBT010000411.1:0-278 GCF_046536035.1 Halomonas sp. SIMBA_159 | reverse complement strand
CACGCCGGCAGCCAGAACCGCGAGAAACCAGCCCCAGGCGGGCATCGTGAACTCCAGGAACAGGAATCTCAGCGTCGCGGGAGCCACATTCGAGAACACGAAGGAGAGCGCGGCGATGGCGATGATGATGGCGATGATCGCCTTCGCGCCGTTCGCTTTCGCCTTCTGTTCCGTACCGCTGCCTGTCGTGCTTTCCTTCTCGGGCATACGTCTCCTCCTCCTGCTCCCGCGCGCTCGCGGGCCGCTCCAGGGAGGAGACTACTCACCTTTCGTGCCGC
>NZ_JAWJBT010000410.1:0-278 GCF_046536035.1 Halomonas sp. SIMBA_159 | reverse complement strand
CGGGGGGCTCGTCCGGGTTTTCCGGCACGGGCTCGGCGTCGCACTCGGGCTCGGGGTCCGGCTGGGGCACGGGTTCGGGCTCGGGCTCGGCGCCGGATTCGCGCTCGGGTTCTGGCTCAGGACGCTCCGGCCGGTCGAGCACGAGGGGCTCGATCGGCCCTGAGGCGTTGAGCGCCTCGAGCTCGTGCATTCGTTCGAGGGCGACCGCAGCGGATCCGCCGATGACGACGAGCATGGCGTAGCCGCGATCGGCGAACTCCGACGCGATGCGCCACCAG
>NZ_JAWJBT010000409.1:0-278 GCF_046536035.1 Halomonas sp. SIMBA_159 | reverse complement strand
CGTGTTTCAGGAGTCGGGAATCATACCCACTGAACTGAGTGACTGAGCAGAAGCGCTCTGTCAGCCAGTTTGAATTTTCACCTTGTAAGATTCTGATTTTAAAGATAATGAAACCTAAGCGTCATTAAGATTGCACCCAGTTGTAACACTCTGCGCTCAGTATGTGTGCCCGTTAACACATAAAAGCTGATAAGAAACTTAACTGGGGAAGTCTGATGAGCAAGGCAACATTCGATCCAACATGTTACAACAAGAGTGGCAATGAAACGTTTCAGCAG
>NZ_JAWJBT010000408.1:0-278 GCF_046536035.1 Halomonas sp. SIMBA_159 | reverse complement strand
CCGGTCACACTGGCGGACAGATCCGATGCGAGGAACAGCGCCATGTTGGCAACGTCCTGGGGTTCGATCGCGCGCTTGAGCGCCGACGAAGCAATCAACTTTTCACGGGCAGCTTCGGACATCTGGTCGTACATGTCGGTGCGCGTCACGCCGGGCGCAATCGCATTCACGCGAATGCCCGCCGCGCCGAGTTCCGTGGCCATGCTTTGCGTCGCGCGTGCGAACGCAGCCTTGCTCGATCCATAGGCGAGCGTGCCCGGATCGGCGACCATCGCGGC
>NZ_JAWJBT010000407.1:0-278 GCF_046536035.1 Halomonas sp. SIMBA_159 | reverse complement strand
CTGCGTATTTTCAGCAGTAACCTGAGCAGCTGCATTATTGGCGGCAGTGTTGTTTGTGGTATCAGTTACGGGTTTTTCAGCTGGGCTGCAGCCGGCTAAAACACCGGCTACAGCTAGGGCAATCAGTGACTTATACATAAAAAGGGGTTCCTTGTTGTTCTGCTTATTACCAGAATACAGCGTACCCTTTACATAATGTTAAGTCTAAAACTAATTGTAACGAGCTTTGTCAGTCTCAGGCGCTAACCCGTTTATACTGACGGTACTCTGGTAACCAG
>NZ_JAWJBT010000406.1:0-278 GCF_046536035.1 Halomonas sp. SIMBA_159 | reverse complement strand
ATTGATTCTCACTTCACCCGCAACTATTTATATGTCAAACGCAACTATCCAGACAAGTTAGATGACCATGTACCCGAATATGCCAAGCGCATCGTTGAACAGTATGAACTACCCCAAGAGTGAAAAGATACACTAGACAGTAACAAACCTGATTCGGAGAAATCCTTATGAATGTTTTTGGCATTGGCTTACCAGAAATGGCGTTAATCTTTGTGATTGCTTTACTGGTCTTTGGTCCGAAAAAATTACCAGAAATTGGCAGTAGCCTAGGCAAAGCG
>NZ_JAWJBT010000405.1:0-278 GCF_046536035.1 Halomonas sp. SIMBA_159 | reverse complement strand
ATAAAAGTCATTACGAAAGAAGTCAGAAGTGCTGAAAAAATGACTATCGTTGAGGACCGATTGGTAGTTCAAAGTAGTGGTCGTATTGTTTTCGAATTGCGAAATGACCAGTTGTGGCAGGATGGTTCAGTTCTGGCAGAACGAATTAGTGAGCTGAAGTTTGAGGTGGAAGATCGAATATTGGCTATTTCCATGGAGACGGATGGCACAGTCGGCAAGAAACAAGAAGTGAATGTGCAAATTTATCTGCGGGAAGGTGTCGAAATTGAAAAAGAGAA
>NZ_JAWJBT010000404.1:0-278 GCF_046536035.1 Halomonas sp. SIMBA_159 | reverse complement strand
GCCGCGACCGGACCGGCCCACTGCCACGCCCGGCCGCCGTGGACGGGCACGGCCTTGTTCACGTCGGCCTGCCCCGCCGCCCGCTCGGCGTCCTGCACGATGAAGTCGTTCCAGCCGCCCACGCCCGACCTAGTCAGGTGCATCGCCGTGCCGAGCCGGTCCTTGAGCCCCAGGCGGTCGTCGAGCAGCCACGCCAACTCCTCGTCGCTCCGCTTGGGCAGGGCGACGGCGACGCCGAGGCCGACGATGGCCAGGCCGGCGAGGACGATCAGGCTCAC
>NZ_JAWJBT010000403.1:0-278 GCF_046536035.1 Halomonas sp. SIMBA_159 | reverse complement strand
CCTGTTTGCCGGATCTGAAATTCGTCACATTGAGCGTTACCCGGATGGCGAGTCGAAAGGCATGGTCAGGCAGGCCCGTTTTGTGCTTGCCGGCCGGGAATTTATCGCTATCGATTCGTTCATTTCACACCATTTTACGTTTACGCCTGCGATGTCTGTCTTTGTTGACTGTGAATCGGCAACCGAATTTGAGCGGGTCTATGCCTCGCTCACCGAAGGCGGTAATGCCCTGATGCCTGCGGATAATTACGGTTTCAGCCAGCGTTTCGGCTGGGTGA
>NZ_JAWJBT010000402.1:0-278 GCF_046536035.1 Halomonas sp. SIMBA_159 | reverse complement strand
GCCGCCTTCGACGCCACCAGGATCTGCGCCTGCATCATGGCGAGCAGCCGGCTCTCCACGAGCTGGGCTTCCGGCAGCGGCGCGGTGATGCGCAGCACCGGCTCGTCGGCGAAGAGGACCGTCCCCTCGGGCAGGGCGTGGACGTCGCCGGTGAAGCGGAGGTTGCGCAAGTAGGCGAGGAAGTCTTCCGAGAAGCGGCCCGAGGCGTCGAGATAGGCCGATTCCTCCGGCGTCAGGCGCAGGCTCTCCAGGTATTCGACGACCTGCTCCAGCCCGGC
>NZ_JAWJBT010000401.1:0-278 GCF_046536035.1 Halomonas sp. SIMBA_159 | reverse complement strand
GCTCGCGTTGCCTGTGCTGCGCGAGAACGATCCCTCTTCGCAAAAGGGCATCGTCGCGAATGTCGGGCGCGGCACGTCCAACAGCGACAGTGCCGCGGACCAGCGCGCCGCGCAACTGTTCGAGATCCAGCACAATGCGTGGATTCTCGATCCGTTGCTGAAAGGTGCTTATCCTGAGGCGCTTTTCGAATTGTGGCCGGGCACCGAGCCGTTGATACTCGGCGGTGACATGCAGATCATTTCCGCACCGCTCGATTTTCTCGGCATCAACTATTACT
>NZ_JAWJBT010000400.1:0-278 GCF_046536035.1 Halomonas sp. SIMBA_159 | reverse complement strand
ATCATTGTCAATCACTTTTTCTAAAAACCTATAAGTCTACTATGCTTTATTTTCTTTTTCAGTTTCATTTACGCTTTCAGTTGTTGAAGTTAAAACATGCCCGATTCATTATTATTGCGTCCGGCTTGCCTTAGCGCATCTGCTTTAGCTGAATCTTGGTTCAAGGTATTGCCTTTCCGGTCTAAGCTGTATTTCTTTTTGGTCAATCGGTCCACAATATAACTCCCGATAAACAAAGCTCCAAAAAATCCCCAGAAAATCCACATCATCCAATGCAT
>NZ_JAWJBT010000399.1:0-278 GCF_046536035.1 Halomonas sp. SIMBA_159 | reverse complement strand
TATCCCTACGATTTTCCTGAACGAGCGAATACGCAGAGTTCACTATTGTTACAGGAAGCACGCTGGAGACAAGCACGCGAACGAAACAACGCCATGCCTGCGGCCAATAGAGAAAACACAGCGGCTGACGGTTTAGATCCCGTAGCGAGTGAGTCGTCCGAAGGCATCATTATTGTCAATTCGTCTACCTCCATTGCGGTCGGCAACTGGCAGCAGATTGAAATGACGCTGGGCGATGGCGCTGAAGGATTAATCATGACGGAAAACCACCAGACCAA
>NZ_JAWJBT010000398.1:0-279 GCF_046536035.1 Halomonas sp. SIMBA_159 | reverse complement strand
GGTCGACGGCATCGCCCTTCGCGGCGGCGGCCTTGTCGGTCTTCGTCTTATCGGCGGTGGTCGCCCGATCGTCCTGGGCAGCGTCCTGCGCCCAGGCAGGCGCGGCCAGCTGCAGCGCGATGGCCGCGGCCAGCAGGCTGCGCGATGAAATACCCCAACGACCGCGTACGCGCGGGCCTGCCGGCGTGCGGCTCAAATGATTCGACATCGCAGTTCCCTCCCAGGACGAACGATGAAACATGAGTTGTAGGTGTGCGGGAGGGTGTTCCGGCCGCCAAA
>NZ_JAWJBT010000397.1:0-279 GCF_046536035.1 Halomonas sp. SIMBA_159 | reverse complement strand
AATTAAAGTTTGTAGAAGTTCTTGACGCTGGTTTTCAATGGTTTCACGTTGAAGGTTGAGATCCGTTTTAATTCCTTCAAAAGTCGGTTTTAAAGCGGTTGCAACTTCTTCACCAATTATTTCAGGTTTAAGATGACCTAACTCCTGCAAAGTTTCGTTTTGAGTTTTAAGATCTGTTCTGACCTCTTGGAAACTCGGTTTTAAAGCGTTCGCAACTTCTTCTCCAATATTTTGAGC
This sequence comes from Halomonas sp. SIMBA_159, assembly GCF_046536035.1. Lineage (NCBI taxonomy): Bacteria > Pseudomonadati > Pseudomonadota > Gammaproteobacteria > Oceanospirillales > Halomonadaceae > Halomonas > Halomonas sp. SIMBA_159. The sequence continues at coordinate 42 of NZ_JAWJBT010000397.1, read as the reverse complement.
ATTGAGAGTTGCTAGCCCTTCCAATTTTTTACTAATTTTGCC
>NZ_JAWJBT010000396.1:0-279 GCF_046536035.1 Halomonas sp. SIMBA_159 | reverse complement strand
CATAACGAGAACAAATGTTCTTATTTTCTCTTGTCATACTCCCTGTCCTCCATTACAATATGGTTTAAGAGCGTGATATTTTCCCACAAACGCGGCCGCGTCTTGATCACGCTCTTAGGCAGGGAGTTTCTTTCTTTGCCTTTGAAAGGGAGGGTGTTGTCAGCACCCTCTTTTTTATTGCAATGAATCGACCAGCTCTGGAGCGATACCTGTAAATTCTGTGAAACGTTTTTTTATAACATCACAGAAGTATGGATCGAGCTCTAATAAGAAAGCCTC
>NZ_JAWJBT010000395.1:0-279 GCF_046536035.1 Halomonas sp. SIMBA_159 | reverse complement strand
AAAGCCAATTCTTTCAATTTCTCGAATCAAAAGAAAAGACTCCGGAGGCTCTTATAATGACAAAAGGAGAAGACGCAGAGCTGGTTAAAGGAGTCTTGGCCCTCCCGGTGAAGTACCGAGAAGTCATTCTTTTGTTTTACTTCGAAGAGATGTCCAATCGTGAAATCGGGGACTTGATTGGAGTGAACGAAAATACCGTTAAAACACGACTAAGCCGTGGGAGAGAAAAGCTACGATTGGTATTGGAGAGGAGCGAAGTTGATGGAAGATAAACTGAAA
>NZ_JAWJBT010000394.1:0-279 GCF_046536035.1 Halomonas sp. SIMBA_159 | reverse complement strand
GATGGCCTGCGCTGATGCGCGTCAGGACCCGCCGGGGCGTATCAGCCGATTCTGGACCTGAGCAGGGCGATGTCATCGTCCGTCAGGAGGGCACGGGGGACCGCCGTGATCGCGGATGCGCCGCGAAGTTTGACGAGGACTGCGTGCCTGCCGGCGCGCACGCTCTGGAAGGTGCTGTAGGGGATGTCGGACGAGCGCCCGCCGGCACCGACGCGCAGAGCCTCGTCGTCGAGTCGGAGCCACACCGCGGTGCCGGGAGGTGATGCGGTCCGAACGGCC
>NZ_JAWJBT010000393.1:0-279 GCF_046536035.1 Halomonas sp. SIMBA_159 | reverse complement strand
GTATTCCGCCGTCGAGGCGTTCGCCTCCGTTTTGACGCTGGAGACGAAGGCATTGACTGCCTTGTCGCCGGTTGAACTGCTGCCGCCGGTCATCGACAAGAAAACCGAACTGATCGGCGAGCTCGCGCAGCTCGAAACCCGCCGCGACGAACTGCTCGCCGGCATGGGTTTTCCGGGCGGTTGGGCCGGCATGGAACTCGCGGCCAGCACCGACGAGCGGCTCGCCGAACAGTGGTCGCTGCTGCAAAAAGCGGCCGAGCGAGCGCGCCGCTTCAACAC
>NZ_JAWJBT010000392.1:0-279 GCF_046536035.1 Halomonas sp. SIMBA_159 | reverse complement strand
CTATTTTTGATATGACTGATCAATTGTTTCCGGTCACAGCAACATGGGGATTGGATCGATGGGAAAGGATGCTGAAGGTGCAGCGGGAGTCAAGTGACTCGATTGAATTGAGAAGGGCACGTGTATTGAATCTCATGTCAAACATTCCACCGATCACGTATGCATCACTAGAAAGAGCGGTGAACCGGTTCTTGAAGAACCCTAGCGCAGTGGTTCGTCTAACAACTGGCCGCTATCATTTCTCTCTTCGTGTTAATTTGGATGACCTGCAGAACACCA
>NZ_JAWJBT010000391.1:0-279 GCF_046536035.1 Halomonas sp. SIMBA_159 | reverse complement strand
CCGTTTCATCACCGCTTCCGCGGCTCCTCGCGGCCCACCCGGCCAGTTCTCGATGATCCACACGATGTCGTATGCATCCTTGGGCTTGTCTCGTCCGACCAGCGCATCTTTCTTGGCGAGCAGAAACGCGAGCGGACCCGTCACGCGCAAGGGGATGGAGAGTTTGCCCTTGCCCTCGGGCAGAGTCACCGCACGCTCGACCGTTTCGACATCTTCGACGAGCACATTTCCTGCCTTCAGGCTGAGAGCAGACAGCTTCCCGCCGAAGTTGTGCTTCGC
>NZ_JAWJBT010000390.1:0-279 GCF_046536035.1 Halomonas sp. SIMBA_159 | reverse complement strand
CATCACAGAGCTGACCTGGGTCTCCAGATAGAAGTGTTCCTGACCGCCGATATGCAGATCGCCTTCCAGTACGTGCTTCGCGCTCGCCAGTGCGCCTTCGGAGTCACCGCGCTTGTGCTGGTGACTGCCTGAGACGAAGTGTTTCTTGGCCAGAGCCTCTTCAACATCCAATACGGCTTCCAGTGGTTCGTATTCGATGATGGCCGCCTGAGCGGCTTTGCGGGCTGTTTCCATATCATTGGCGGCAACCGCAATAACAGGCTGACCGTAGAATTCAAC
>NZ_JAWJBT010000389.1:0-279 GCF_046536035.1 Halomonas sp. SIMBA_159 | reverse complement strand
CACCGGCACTAATCAGTTCCTGTAAAGTACGTTGCACCGGAATACCGGCACCACAGGTAGTATTAGTTAGCCATTGCATGTTGTTTAACTGCCCGGCTTGTCTGATTTACTGGTATTCTGCTTCAAGCAAAGTAACGCCCTGTTTGTTAGCACTGATAATGTCGCAGCCGGCAGCAATAAAAGCAGGATACAACCTGGCGAAGTCCTGGCTCGGAGTAATATCTATCAACACTTTTGGCTCTGATAAAGCAGCCAGATAGGCGGACAAGTGCTCCGGGC
>NZ_JAWJBT010000388.1:0-279 GCF_046536035.1 Halomonas sp. SIMBA_159 | reverse complement strand
CGCTTTTGCGAGCCGGCCACCGTGACGTCGACGCCCCACTCGTCGTGGCGGTAGTTCATGGAGGCCAGCGAGGAGATGGTATCGCCCATGAGAAGCGCCGGATGGCCGGCCGCGTCGATGGCTCGGCGCACCGCGGCGATGTCCGAGGCGACGCCCGTCGAGGTCTCGTTGTGCACGCAGCACACCGCCTTGATCGCCTGTTCGCGATCCTCGGCCAGCGTCGCCTCGATGCGCGCCGCGTCGACCGGGCTGCGCCAGTCGCCGTCGAGCAGCGTGACC
>NZ_JAWJBT010000387.1:0-279 GCF_046536035.1 Halomonas sp. SIMBA_159 | reverse complement strand
CCTGAATGCGGAATCGCGACTATGATATCGGCGCCTTCGGCTTTCATCTTAGGCACGAAATAGTCGGCGGTTTGCTTGATGTCTCTGGCGCTCACCTTGCCTTCCAGATTCTTTTTATCCCAGGTCATGATTTGCGGCGGCACAAAGCCGATATAGCCGATCTTGATGTCATGCTCTGCGCCGTCGGTATCTTTCAGGCGATAGGTTTTAATCAGATAAGGGGTAAAGAGGTTTTCCCCCGTCTTTAGGTCGTAGACATTGGCATTGATATAGGGGAAG
>NZ_JAWJBT010000386.1:0-279 GCF_046536035.1 Halomonas sp. SIMBA_159 | reverse complement strand
GGCGATTATAACGACAGTGTTGAGGTGATCGTTTTCAACACCAATGCCGATTATGTCAGCTACTCTAACTTCCTGTTTGGCAATACCACCAATAATGGCGGGCAATACCTGGAAGGCAATCCGGCCAACCCTGACAATCAAGCCCGTTTTGTGGCCTACCGCAACGAATATGCTGAAGGTTACAGTATTCTCAATCTCGAACATGAATATGTGCATTATCTCGATGGCCGCTTCAATCTCTACGGGGATTTCAACGATGTGTTAAGCCCGGGACACACA
>NZ_JAWJBT010000385.1:0-279 GCF_046536035.1 Halomonas sp. SIMBA_159 | reverse complement strand
GCCGGCCATCACGACGGAGAACGTCGATGAGGCGATCGACCACGTCGTCACCGAGCGTCAGGCGTTCCTGAAGAACCTCAGCAAGATGACGAACAAGAACCTCAAGAGCGGCAACATCGCCTACGAAGGCCTCACCGGCCAGACTGAGTGACAGCGGCTGTTCCGTGAATGACGACGCCGCCCGGTGACTGAGTCTGGGCGGCGTCGTCGCGCTGATCGCCCGAGTCCGATGCTATCGGGTGCGTCGTCGACGTGCCGCGACGGAGAGCTGGATGAGGA
>NZ_JAWJBT010000384.1:0-279 GCF_046536035.1 Halomonas sp. SIMBA_159 | reverse complement strand
GCTGTAACGACAACACTTCGATATTATTACTCAGGTTGCTATCTTTACTTTGACTAATTTGCATAATCATCTCCGTAATTCTGATGCAAAGTTTAAACACCCATGATCATTCAAATATGTATATGACCACCTGCAACACATTTACTAATAGCTTGTTGCCTGTTACTGCTATTCGTTTTACGAATGCAGTTACCTAAATGAAAATTAACAGTACGCTCAGATATCGACAAAATCTGGCTGATTTCCCAGGATGTCTTACCTTTTGCTGCCCAGTTCAGA
>NZ_JAWJBT010000383.1:0-279 GCF_046536035.1 Halomonas sp. SIMBA_159 | reverse complement strand
GAGTGCAACGCTCGATCGCGCCACTGTTTTAATCGTCAATTATCGAGGAACATGGCAAGGAATTCGGGTTGATCGCTTCTGGCGGGAACAAGAAGTCGCCTTACGTAGCGTTGACAGTCCGCTTCCGTTACCCCCAGGGGTCACAGGTTCGACAGTTTTAGGAGATGGTCGTCCGATTCCGCTAGTCGATCCAGTACAACTTCTCAACTGGTTTCAACACCCGCAAACTAACCAGGAATCGCTGGCTGATCTCAGTTCTCCAGATCAGACATTGCAAAC
>NZ_JAWJBT010000382.1:0-279 GCF_046536035.1 Halomonas sp. SIMBA_159 | reverse complement strand
AAGGGGACATCCGGGCTGTCATTTTTCGATAGAATGGAGGTCGACGGGTCCGTAAAGAAGGTGGTGTCGACGCTCCTCCGTTCATCTTCATCCAGTTCACCCGGGTCGAGATCCACGTGCATCGGCTCAAAACGGTTGGGTACGTTGCGGCGTGCCCCACGACCTCGGCGCCACGGCATCTGGTCGTTCATAACCGGTTTGATATTCTGGGGAAAGGGTCGATTCTCGCGGACACTGGACAATGTATGGTATGTGCGATACATGTTCAATGGCGTAGAG
>NZ_JAWJBT010000381.1:0-279 GCF_046536035.1 Halomonas sp. SIMBA_159 | reverse complement strand
CCTGCATGCGTTCGAGCGTGCCGTCGCGCGCGCGCCGGACCGACCGGGGCTGCGCTACAACCTGGGCACCTGCCTGGCCTGGTTCGGGCGCATGGAGGAGGCCGAGCACGAATACCGCACCGTGCTTTCACTGGATCCACGTTACTGGCGCGCGTACCTGTCACTGGCGCACCTGCGCAGGCGTGATGCGCAGGACAATGACCTTGCGGCGTTGAACGCGGCGCGAGATACCGCCGGCGACGATCCGGAAGCCGCGCTTTACCTGAACCTGGCCATGGC
>NZ_JAWJBT010000380.1:0-279 GCF_046536035.1 Halomonas sp. SIMBA_159 | reverse complement strand
CGCTGGCCAGTTCCATGCCGGTTAAGTCCAGCGTCAGTTGCTGGAAGTTCAGCAGTGATTCCAGACGGCCTTGCGCAATTTCCGGCTGGTAAGGTGTATAAGCCGTGTACCAGCCCGGGTTTTCCAGCACATTACGCAGGATCACATTCGGCGTTAACGTCGGGTGATAGCCCATACCAATGTAAGACTTGAACATCTTGTTCTTGCTGGCAGCCTGTTTTAGCTTTGCCAGTGCATCGGCTTCAGTCATTGCCGGGCCGGTCGCCAACGGGGTTTTCA
>NZ_JAWJBT010000379.1:0-279 GCF_046536035.1 Halomonas sp. SIMBA_159 | reverse complement strand
CTATGTTGCATGAATACCAGATAACTTCGGCGATATCCGGTAGCAGTGCGGATATTAATTTTGCGCTGAACTGGCCGGGTGCACCGACTCAGTTTGCACTGGCGCATCTGGCCGGCAATGTAAATTACCGCCTTGGTGAGGGTTCGCTTAGTGAAGTCAGCGATCAGGGCGCGCGGCTGTTTTCTATCTTCAGCCTCGACTCGCTGGTACGCAAGCTGCGGCTGGATTTTCGCGACGTGTTCTCTAAGGGCTTTTTCTACAACAATATGACGGGCAACC
>NZ_JAWJBT010000378.1:0-279 GCF_046536035.1 Halomonas sp. SIMBA_159 | reverse complement strand
TGATATCGCCATGCTTTAACTGACTGATAAAGTTCAGCGTAAATTTCCTATACAGGCGTTCGAACCAGCTCAGGTTGTCAAACAGAGAAACGTCCGTCAGGCTCATCGTCATGATTTATTATCCTTCGTTTTAGGGTGAGCGTGCACCGGTACTCTTTTTATAAGCAACTTTAGTGCATGCCAATATATCCGCCATACCACCTGTACGTTTTGCCATGGCTGTCGGATCAACCATTGTCGTTTCCATTTTGCTGTCAATTCATGACGTTGCAAATTGAA
>NZ_JAWJBT010000377.1:0-279 GCF_046536035.1 Halomonas sp. SIMBA_159 | reverse complement strand
ACCGATGATCTCTGCGTAGCACTTGTTGATACTGTCGGTCAGAAAGTGCATTTTGTGCAGGATGTTATAGACAGGGATATTACAAACGAGACAGACGACACTGTGAATATTCCAGCAATGCGGGTTGTACTGGCAGAACCAGAGGCGGCGTAGTATGGCGATCAGCATCACAGCGTTTGTGGGGCGCAACAACACAGAGGTAATTTCTTTTGCCGATGATGCTGGTCAGCCCTTTAATTTTGATACTGCTGGCGCAACGAAGCTCGAAGGTGTTGCTGG
>NZ_JAWJBT010000376.1:0-279 GCF_046536035.1 Halomonas sp. SIMBA_159 | reverse complement strand
GCCCGACAACCCATATCGCTGCACACGCCCGGGTCCATCATTACGCGTAAGCCGGAAACCCGGCTCGTCATCGGGCCGGTTGACGATGAACGACAGCCGCATCGTCTCGAATCCGCGCACCGAGTCGAACGCGTTGACCTTGATGTAGTGCTGCGGCCGCGCGGCGCGGCACGCCTTCACTTCCTGCAGCACGCCGGCCGCATCGTGCAGGTCGAACATCGGCAGCCCCCACATTTCCCAATACGTGTTGCGCGGATGCGGGTCATCGGTGAATTCGAC
>NZ_JAWJBT010000375.1:0-279 GCF_046536035.1 Halomonas sp. SIMBA_159 | reverse complement strand
CATGCAGCCGGAACAGCCCTACTACGCGCACCACCCCGGCCGCTTCTTCTACCTGAAGGACGAGGACAACGGCGCGCTGTACTCGGCGCCGTACGAGCCGGTGCGCGCCGCGCCCACGCGCTTCACGTTCTCGGCGGGCCGGCAGGACGTCGCCTGGGAAGTGGAGTACGACGGCATCGTGCTCGAGCTGCGCCTGCAGCTGCCGGAAGAGTCGCCGGTCGAGCTGTGGCAGTGCACCGTGCGCAACCGCTCCGGTCGGCCGCGGCGGGTATCGCTGTA
>NZ_JAWJBT010000374.1:0-279 GCF_046536035.1 Halomonas sp. SIMBA_159 | reverse complement strand
ATTAATACTCATTGAAATAATTTTTATGTGATTATTTATTGCCCAATCAATACCTTTAATAACATTACTATACTTACCATTGCCGTCTTTATCTAACGCTTTAACACTGTATAAATCAATACCTGGTGCTACACCTATTATCCCTTTATTATTATCAAGAGCTCCAACTATTCCAGCTATATGTGTTCCATGTCCATTATCATCATTATAGCTAGTTGTATAATCCAAAAATGAAACACCCCCAACAACGCGTAAATCTTCATGAGAAATATCAATCCC
>NZ_JAWJBT010000373.1:0-279 GCF_046536035.1 Halomonas sp. SIMBA_159 | reverse complement strand
CGCGTTGCCATAATGGGCTTTGCGCATGAAAAACTTGGCTTGTTTCAACAACTTACAAGGTGAATTCTGTTGTACAAGCTAAAATATACGCCTCTTTTTGAAGAAGTCAATATAATTTTTCGAATGTTGAAATGGGAATTATTCCCTCAATTAAAGAGCGGCAATGGAAATTTTCTGTAAATCTTTTCAGGAAAACTGTAACATGGGAGGAAGACAAACGTGTAAACCATTAAGGGCGATCAAGCCAGAGAAAGCCCGCTCTTTATTGGCGAGAAAACA
>NZ_JAWJBT010000372.1:0-279 GCF_046536035.1 Halomonas sp. SIMBA_159 | reverse complement strand
ATTTCTAAAGTGGAACGTTCTTCTGACTCGGTTTGCGCTTGTAAAGAGAGAGGAACCCCCAAAATAATCAGTGTCGCGATCGCTGCTGTTAGAATTTTTCTCATGTTTTAATTTAGTTATTTGCAATAACTCAATAGTCACTTGCTATTTATTTTACCGCTTTCTCTTCTAGAGTTGAGCAAGAGTCTCTAAATCAAATTTTCCGAGCCATTCTTGACGACTTTTTTCATCAAATGTTTCATTACTGGCAACAATTTTAACTTGATAGCGATTATTTAC
>NZ_JAWJBT010000371.1:0-279 GCF_046536035.1 Halomonas sp. SIMBA_159 | reverse complement strand
GGCACTTAACGATTCCACGTAGCGTCGTTGTCCTTCTGCAAAGATCGTGTCAAATGCTAGTGATGACTTACCCGATCCGGAAACACCAGTAAATACAATCAGATGATCGCGCGGTAATTCTAAATCAATATTGTTGAGATTGTGTTGTCTGGCACCACGAATACGAATGCGAGAAGAAGACGGATCAGACATAAGCGTTGCTGAGTTAGGCAATGATTATCAGGATAGCTTATCTATAGCACTACAAACTTCAGTTAGGACATTCCACAATCTTGAAAC
>NZ_JAWJBT010000370.1:0-279 GCF_046536035.1 Halomonas sp. SIMBA_159 | reverse complement strand
CAGGCACTGCAACAGGCAAGATTGCAGGCGACTACCGGTCATGCGGAAGAAGCTGTGGCGAGTTACAACAAACTGTTCAACGGTGCGCCGCCGGAAGGTGACATTGCTGTCGAGTACTGGAGTACGGTGGCGAAAATTCCGGCTCGCCGTGGCGAAGCGATTAATCAGCTAAAACGCATTAATGCGGATACGCCGGGCAATACGGGCCTGCAAAACAATCTGGCGCTATTGCTGTTTAGTAGCGATCGCCGTGACGAAGGTTTTGCCGTCCTGGAACAG
>NZ_JAWJBT010000369.1:0-279 GCF_046536035.1 Halomonas sp. SIMBA_159 | reverse complement strand
ATGCAGACCGAGTTTTCGCTGGCCCAGCTGGCCGATCCGGACGTCAAGGATGCCGACGAGATCCTGCGCAAGTGCACGCACTGCGGGTTCTGCACGGCGACCTGTCCGACCTACGTGCTACTGGGAGACGAGCTGGATAGCCCGCGCGGCCGTATCTACCAGATCAAAAAGATGCTGGAGGCCAACGAGACGCCGGACGAGCGTACGGTGCTTCACGTCGATCGCTGCCTGACCTGTCTGTCCTGCATGACGACCTGTCCGGCGACGGTGAACTACGCC
>NZ_JAWJBT010000368.1:0-279 GCF_046536035.1 Halomonas sp. SIMBA_159 | reverse complement strand
CGGTAATTTCAAGCAATACTTGCCGGCGATCCTGTTCATTGGAACGCCTTATGGCTAGACCCATTTTCACTCGTTTGCCGGCGATATTGGTCATAGCGCCTCCAGTAAAGCCGAGCAATTCAGCGAGCTTCATTTGATTCTGTGCGCCGCCTCGCTCGAGTTCACCGAGCACGAGAATCGGTGAAATTCCTAGGTTATGCGGAAATGCATCATTCCACATAACGATGGATTCATTTGTTACGGCCTCGACGGTGTGGATTAGTTTAAACAGATTAGTTG
>NZ_JAWJBT010000367.1:0-279 GCF_046536035.1 Halomonas sp. SIMBA_159 | reverse complement strand
GGTTGGCGCCCAGCAGTCCGCTACTCGCCACGCAGCCGGGATATGCGGAGGCGATGGGTTCCGGGACGTTGATCGAGGTTCCCGTCGCGGTCGCCCGCTCGGCATCCGTCCATGCCGCCGCGGTCGACGGGACGGTCCGGGCGAGGCCGACCCCGATCAGCAGCGAGATCCCGAGCACGGCGCCCGCCGACCGCAGACGCTTCTCGGGACTCATCGGACACCGCCGGGTTCACGCGGCTCGACACCGATCGACACGGCACGACGACGAGCGACGAGCAG
>NZ_JAWJBT010000366.1:0-279 GCF_046536035.1 Halomonas sp. SIMBA_159 | reverse complement strand
CGATATCTTTACAGGCTGAGCCTGGGTTAAGCCAAATAAAAAGCTGCATCTCCTCAACTAGGAGATGCAGCTTTTGCGTTAACTTCTCAGAAATCCGCCTTCTGAATGAATCACTTGCCCCGTAATCCAGCCGCCTTCTTCGCTGGCCAGAAAAGCGATTAGGTTTGCCGCATCTTCCGGCTTTCCTATGCGCCCCAACCCGAATTTTGGCCGCAGGGAAGCGCGGATATCCTCGTCCATCCAATTGGTGTCGGTCGGGCCGGGATTGACGGCGTTGAC
>NZ_JAWJBT010000365.1:0-279 GCF_046536035.1 Halomonas sp. SIMBA_159 | reverse complement strand
CTACCTGCAGGTGCCGGCGGCGGCGGTGGCGTTCCTGCAGTCCTTCGCCCACAGCCAGCGCACCGTGTTGCTGATGGTCGTGGTGATCCTGCTGGTGCTGGGCATGTTCCTGGACCTGGCGCCGAAGATCCTGATCTGCACGCCGATCTTCCTGCCGGTGGTGAAGGCCTATGGCGTGGACCCGATCCATTTCGCGCTGGTGATGGTGCTGGCCGGCGGCATCGGCCTGGTCACTCCGCCGGTGGGCTCGGTGCTGTTCATCGGCACGGCGATCGGCAA
>NZ_JAWJBT010000364.1:0-279 GCF_046536035.1 Halomonas sp. SIMBA_159 | reverse complement strand
CTAATAATTGCTGCATTTGGCGATTATAATCTGTTTTTGTGCTTGTTTATTCCTGTGTCCATTCTTTTTTTCTTTTTGCTCACAAAGCGATATGCGTTATATTTCCAAGAAATTTCACAAGGCATCCATCAACTTGCCGAGGGAAATTTTACACATCGTGTGCAGATTAAATCGAAGGATGAATTTCAAGCGATTGCTGAGGATATTCATTCTGCAGCAACCACTTTAAAAGAAGCTATTGAGCGAGGGGATTTTGCAGAAAGCAGTAAGGATCAGTTA
>NZ_JAWJBT010000363.1:0-279 GCF_046536035.1 Halomonas sp. SIMBA_159 | reverse complement strand
CGGCGCGGATGACTTCAGCAAATGATCGATAGCCGCTTCGGTCAAGGCATCTGGTGCTGTGCCTGGCCCACAGGCGATGGCTGTATAGGAAGCAAGCGAATGGCTGCCATTGGCGATCTGCACCAGCGCATCCGGCACATAAGTCGCTTCGGCCGTTGCATGGGCGATACTGCGGATCGTTTCCCGGTATGTGCCGATTTCCAACTTCCCGACGCCGCTTGCCAGCGCGCCAAGCCCGGAGATCAAGGCAGCGCCTGGCATGTCTGGCCCGCCTGCTAC
>NZ_JAWJBT010000362.1:0-279 GCF_046536035.1 Halomonas sp. SIMBA_159 | reverse complement strand
TTCTCGGTTCCTTGAATTCTCCCGTCACATAAAATTTCGCTGATGGCCCGAGCGCCTGTAGCCGTTGCTGCTCTTCAATGGAGGCGAGCCGGTAACTGGCATAAATTACCTGGCCTGTTTCAGCTTCTGCAAATCCAGTCAACCGGCCCCCATCAATCGATATGTCCTCAAACACGAGCGGGCCTTGAAAATTCCCGGCTAACAGCGGCGCTGCCACCAGCCGCCCGTCCATATTCAAATAGGCGAAGAGTGACAAGCCCAAAACGAGCGCCAGCCAAA
>NZ_JAWJBT010000361.1:0-280 GCF_046536035.1 Halomonas sp. SIMBA_159 | reverse complement strand
CCGATACATCGCTGAACAAGAGGCGGCCATTGGAGGACCTGGCGCTGATGGCGGCTTCTATATTGTTCATTTCAATGCGCCCATTGTCCGTCTCGTCATCAATTGTTGCGCTGTCTACCGCATCCAATGCAATGCGCCCATTATTCGTGCGGAGCATCAGTTGATCGACAGTGATGCCATTGACATCGATGCGCCCATTGTCGCTATTAGCGGCTAATGAAGACAGGCCCCCAGCAGGCACAAAAATTTGCACCGAGTAGGAGCGGTTAAAGTCGAAATT
>NZ_JAWJBT010000360.1:0-280 GCF_046536035.1 Halomonas sp. SIMBA_159 | reverse complement strand
AAATACATATTATTTAAGGTGAAAGCTATGCAAGATACATAAAGTAGAAAGAGACTCATTATACCAAAGGGGATACATAGATGAAAATGAACGAGAAATTCTTCATAACAGTGCCGAATGTTGCGTTTGCGTGGGGAACTGATTATCACTTAACTACAGATGAGTTTATGCTTTATTCACATCTGCAATTTATGAGACAGGGTAGTCAATGGAACCAAACCTATACTTCAGTGGATATGATAATTTATTTTTTAGAATCAGAGACTAAAAATAAACAGCG
>NZ_JAWJBT010000359.1:0-280 GCF_046536035.1 Halomonas sp. SIMBA_159 | reverse complement strand
CCTGAGACTATTCTGACCCTGAATGCCCGTTACGACTTCCCAATCGACAGTGGCGAAATCTATGTCTACGGTGACTATCAGTTGCAGGGTAAAACAAACCTGTTCCTGTACGAATCGGCTGAGTTTAAGTCAAACAACAATTATGAAGCAGGCTTGCGCGTAGCTTATATCAATTACGAAAATAACTACGAAGTGGGTGTGTTTGGCCGGAACATCACGGATGAGGATAACCTGAAAGGCGCTATCGATTTCAGCAACCTGACCGGTTTTGTTAACGAAC
>NZ_JAWJBT010000358.1:0-280 GCF_046536035.1 Halomonas sp. SIMBA_159 | reverse complement strand
CCTTGTTTCGACCCCTAGAGGCTTCCCGTTCGATTACTCCTCACTCACCACTGACTATAAGATAACGATGTCTGACTCAAGAGCGATCTTTTGCAGTGACACTTTTCTAATTGACACTAACTCTAACCATTGCTGGAACTAGAGGTTACTTCTTCTTTGATTTCTGGAATACCTGCTTTTTGGTCTTTTGTCCAAACGGAGGTGCAAGGAATTTTGGAAAGATCAGCATAGTCAGCATATTTCTTAGCAATTTCGGTTACTTCGTGGAGTAAACCTTCAG
>NZ_JAWJBT010000357.1:0-281 GCF_046536035.1 Halomonas sp. SIMBA_159 | reverse complement strand
AATTATAAGTAATCACAGGGCAATTGTTAACAATTGATTCCATGATAGATAATGGACAGCCTTCAAAGACAGAGGTAGAGATAGACATTCTAGCTGTTCTAAATTCAACATCAGGTTTTTGAGTGAACCCTTTCAAAAAGACATTCTTTTCTAAATTTAATTTTTTAATTTCCTGTTTTAGCTGCTTTTCTTGAGGACCAGAACCAAAGAGTTCAAGCCTCGCACTTGGTACTTCTTTTATCACAAATTGAAACGAACGGATGGCATCTATGACATTCTTG
>NZ_JAWJBT010000356.1:0-281 GCF_046536035.1 Halomonas sp. SIMBA_159 | reverse complement strand
TACTAATAAATACCGAAAAGGATATATATATTAGCAACAAAAGCCAAAAGATAAATGTCCAAGCTTTTTTATGCACACTAACGCCCCCCCTCTTCAACTTAAACTTCGTAACTAGTTAACTTAGCCGAATGAAGTAGATATTTTTCACCTGATCTACCCTCGATACTAAACCATTAATTTCCATTAAATTATTTTTCCCCCTTTTTAAGTGCAGTATCACAACGTCTCAAACAAGAAACCAAATGTTGAGCATTTTTTAGTGTCTAATATTCGGGGTTCCG
>NZ_JAWJBT010000355.1:0-282 GCF_046536035.1 Halomonas sp. SIMBA_159 | reverse complement strand
CGTCCCGAATCCATCACCGACTTATCGTCATCAGGTCTTCGAGCTGCCGAAAGCCGCACTGGATATCACCGAGTACCAGCTGTTCCACGGCAGGTGCCGGTGCTGCAACCATACATCAAGGGCAGACCTGCCTGACGATGCCCCCTCCGGTCAGATGGGACCTAAGCTTCTGAGCCAGATAACAGTGCTGGCGGGACAGTACCATCTGAGCATCAGCAAGATACAGGCTCTGCTCCGCAACCAGTACGGCACCCACTTCTCCACCGGCGCCATCTCTGAGGC
>NZ_JAWJBT010000354.1:0-283 GCF_046536035.1 Halomonas sp. SIMBA_159 | reverse complement strand
GTTTTTTTCGATTTTAAAATAGTAGAAAAGCGCGGTTAGCGCTGTTGCGACTATTAAACTGAGGGTAACGACTAATACACCGGTATAGCGTTTACGGTGCGATTCCATTTCACACCCCTCTCACATTGGTTACTTTTTAACCAATAAAGGATAGTGTGGACTTCACTTTTTGCCACAAAAATGAACAATAAATGAACAAAAAGTTTCTCTGCACCTTAGCTACTAGCCGACACCGGCTGCATTTCTCCGGCAGCCGGCTGAGCATTGGTGAAGCAGAGTATAG
>NZ_JAWJBT010000353.1:0-283 GCF_046536035.1 Halomonas sp. SIMBA_159 | reverse complement strand
GTTCAAAGATTTGTTACTGTTACTGTAGTGACAAGCTTTTTCGTCCTTATATTTACGTGGTGGATTACAATTGTTAATATCGGTATTAATATTAATAACTATTTTATACTTAGAAACGAATTCAATAGTTTTTTTCCAATGGGATTAAATAGATACTTGACTGGTTTAATTTTTTTGAACATCTTCAACTTACCTATACTACTTAAGTTGATTTTAGTTAATAAGAGGATAAGTAAACTAGCTTTAATTACTTTTGTTCTTTTATTATTTTTAGTATTGCTAT
>NZ_JAWJBT010000352.1:0-283 GCF_046536035.1 Halomonas sp. SIMBA_159 | reverse complement strand
GGGCGCAGTTTAATTTTGCGTTTCCCAACATGAATGGTCAGCGTGCTTTGCGGCGGCAGAACGTACAATTGCGCCAGACCATCTTCTCCACGCGCGGCTTCTGCCGATGGAATGTTGATAATCTTGTTGCCCTTGCCTTTACCCAGTTGCGGCAGATCCTGGATCGGGAAGATCAGCATGCGGCCTTCATTGGTAATCGCCAGCACCTGATCTTTGCTCAGATCCGAGATCGGCTGGGGCGGCATCACCTCACATTCCGCCGGAACGGACAGCAAGGCCTTAC
>NZ_JAWJBT010000351.1:0-283 GCF_046536035.1 Halomonas sp. SIMBA_159 | reverse complement strand
CTTAACAACTATGCTAACGAGCGGCTTACCCAACTTAACCAACAGCAGCGCTGTGACGCGTTTATTCAGTTTGCCAGCGATGTTATGTTGACGCGCTGTGAGCTGACCAGCGAGGCGAAGGCGGCAGAAGCTGCAATACGTCTGTGTAAAGAGCTGGGAGATCAGTCGGTCGTGATTAGCGGTGACACGAGGCTGGAGGAATTGGGGATTAGCGAACGTTTGCAGCAGGAATGCAATGCCGTTGTTTGGGATCCGGCGAAATGTGCCGAGAATATCTCGCAGG
>NZ_JAWJBT010000350.1:0-284 GCF_046536035.1 Halomonas sp. SIMBA_159 | reverse complement strand
CTCTCAGAAGTGACATTAATAATCAACATCGCATCGCCAAAAGAATAGAAGCGATACTGATGCGCGATCGCGCTGTCATACAACGATAATAGCCGTTCCCGCCCGATAAACGCACTGACTAACATTAACAAGCTCGATCGCGGTAAATGAAAATTCGTAATCAGTCCATCCACCACTTGCAACTCATAGCCTGGATAGATAAATAAATCAGTTTTCCCACAAAACACCTCAAAATTCCCCTCTTTTGCAGCAACTGCTCCTTCTAAGGCTCTCACAACGGTTGT
>NZ_JAWJBT010000349.1:0-284 GCF_046536035.1 Halomonas sp. SIMBA_159 | reverse complement strand
AAGCACAACGACGAGGTGACCGGCTGGCTTCGCCGGAAGAAGCTCGACGAGCGCACGTTCCTCGTCCGGCAGGCGACGATCCTGCGCGATCTGCGTCCGGTCGAGTGAGGCCGAAGCGCGTGAGCGCTGAGGTCTCGTCCCGCGCAATCGTCGGGTCCGTCCCGAAGACGGGAGAAGCTCCTGGGGGCCGAGCACTGTGCGTGCTACGTCTCCAGCATTCAGCCCGTGAGGATCGCTTTGCGAAGCACAGCTTCGATCTGTGATGCCCGTAAGGAAACGCGCCC
>NZ_JAWJBT010000348.1:0-284 GCF_046536035.1 Halomonas sp. SIMBA_159 | reverse complement strand
AGTTCGAACTCCGCTTCGATGGCAAGCCGCTGACCGATGCGCCGGTGCAGATCAGCGAAGCGGTATGGACCTCGGACCGCAAGCCGCGCGAAGTGGAACTGCGCAGCGATGCCAGGGGCCACGTGCGCTGGGAACAGCCCGCCAGCGGCACCTGGCTGGCCCTGGCGCGCCATCGCAGCGTCGCCCCGGCTGGCGCCGCCGCACCCGAATACAGCAACAGCTACAGCCTCGTCTTCCACGTGCTCAATCCCTGAGCGCGCCGCGAGCCTTTGGAGAAACCCATG
>NZ_JAWJBT010000347.1:0-285 GCF_046536035.1 Halomonas sp. SIMBA_159 | reverse complement strand
ACGGCGACGTGACCATGGATTTGGCGGCTCACCGGGTGCGGCGCGGCGGTCGCGACATCCACCTCGGACCGACGGAATTCCGGCTCCTGCGTCACTTCCTGCAGCATCCGGGCCGGGTATTCAGCCGCGAACAGCTTCTGGATGTGGTCTGGGGCCATGATGTGTACGTCGAACCGCGTACGGTGGACGTACACATTCGCCGGCTGCGCAAGGCGCTCAACACCGATAACGAAGTGGACCTGATCCGGACCGTGCGCTCGGCCGGCTATGCGCTCGACCAGCACG
>NZ_JAWJBT010000346.1:0-285 GCF_046536035.1 Halomonas sp. SIMBA_159 | reverse complement strand
GCCAAGCGCTCCAAGGCTTGTTCGCGGTGGGCGTTGTAATCGACGCTGCCTGCCTTGTCTAGCCCAAGCTTGGTGAGGAGCGCTTGGCAGGCTTCTGGGTTGTCAAACAGGCCGTGTAGGTAAGTGCCCATCACTTGACCATCCTCGCTGATGGCCCCATCAAAGTGGGTGCCTACATCGAAGAGTGGCCTGCTCAGGGCGGGGCCTTCGCTAACACCGTTATGCATCTCGTACCCATCTACCTTTGCCTCTTCCCGGACCAACACGGCGCTCAGGTTGCGAAGC
>NZ_JAWJBT010000345.1:0-285 GCF_046536035.1 Halomonas sp. SIMBA_159 | reverse complement strand
GTGATACCCATAGTGAGCATTCTAATTGCTGTTGACTTTACTTTATACCTAAAAAAGACACGAGAATAAATTTCTCATATCTTCAATCGCATCCTCTCATTGATAAATCTATACTATCTTTTATCGTGCTCGACATAAGCAACAGTCATGTGCAACTCATCTAAAAGTTTGTCTTTAATAATTGGTTTCATTGCTGATTCAAGTTCTTTTTTGCTTTTGTAAATATTTTTATACTTACAGTCGTACAGTATCGCTATTACTTTAAGTCTGGGAGTATCAGAATAT
>NZ_JAWJBT010000344.1:0-285 GCF_046536035.1 Halomonas sp. SIMBA_159 | reverse complement strand
CATCGAAGAAACGACAAGACAAGGAGTTTTGACCCGTGACTTGGGCGGTTCTGCTGATACGGTTGATGTCACAGATGCCATCATCAAGAACTTAGCTAAAGTAGAATTGAAAGCTTAAACTCAGTAAAACCTGTCGTAATCGATAACATTCGATTGCGACTTTTTTTCTAATTCTAAAGAGGTGGGTGTGAAAATGAAAGTATTGATTGCAATGGATTCATTTAAAGGAAGTTTATCCTCAAAACAAGGAAGCGAAGCGATAGCGGCGGGCATTAAAGAAGTTTA
>NZ_JAWJBT010000343.1:0-285 GCF_046536035.1 Halomonas sp. SIMBA_159 | reverse complement strand
AACGCGGCAGGAAGACAACATTCTCTCAGTGCATTCCATTGCCTGGCAGAATAACAATATCGCCCGCCAGGAGGCGGAGCAGGCGCGGGCGCAGGCAAATCTGCCGCTGGAAAATCGCAGTATAACCCTGCAATACGCCGACGCGGGAGAACTGGCGAAAGCGGGGGAGAAGCTACTGAGTGCCAAAGGGAGTATGACCGTCGATAAACGCACCAATCGCCTTTTGCTACGAGATAACAAAACGGCGTTAAGCGCGCTTGAACAGTGGGTAGCGCAAATGGATCT
>NZ_JAWJBT010000342.1:0-285 GCF_046536035.1 Halomonas sp. SIMBA_159 | reverse complement strand
CGGCGCTGTGCTTTCTGGAATAAAGGAATGCCCTCGCCAAGCGTCACTGGCGCGATGGAAATGATGAATTCATCGACCAGGTCTTCTTTTAATAAACTCTCGATCAATAAGCTGCCCCCGACTGGCCAAATCGTGCCGCCCGGTTGCTGCTTAAGTGTTTTCACGACGCTTGCCACATCTTCCGAGGTGAACGTAATTTTGCTTTCATCCTCTTTCGGATGAGAAGTAAATACATAAGAATGCTGATCGGCGTAAGGGAATTCCCCGTCTATACGATCAATCACC
>NZ_JAWJBT010000341.1:0-286 GCF_046536035.1 Halomonas sp. SIMBA_159 | reverse complement strand
CCCGTGGATTGAGGAGACTTGGCATAAGGCCAACCCGGCCCTTGGTGACTTCCGCTCTCTGGAGGATGTGAGGCGGCAGGCAGGCCAAGCGCAGCGGAGGCCCTCAAAGGAGCAAGCCTTTCGCAACCTGATCCTGAACCAACGTGTGGACGCGCACGTGCGTTTCCTCGCCAAAGCGGAATGGGACGCCAACGCGGGCGAGGTGGAGTTCAAGGCGCTGGAGGGGCGGCAATGTTGGGGCGGGCTGGATCTGTCGCAGTCCCGCGACCTGACCGCCTTTGCCCTG
>NZ_JAWJBT010000340.1:0-286 GCF_046536035.1 Halomonas sp. SIMBA_159 | reverse complement strand
CTGGGGTTTGAATCGATCACGGGATTAAATTATCGGAAGCCAAAATATTTAGTTGGGAGCAGCCAATGAGCTGGCGGACAGTTATTTTATCTAAGGAAGCAAAACTCAGCTTGCGAATGGGCCACTTGATCGTTTCCGGCGAAACAGTAAACCGGATTCCTTTGGAGGAGGTCGGATTTATGCTGATTGAGAATCCGAACATCCAATTGACGGGACATCTAATCAATGCATTGTCCGAACACCGCATTGTCACCTTAATATGTGATACGAAGATGAAACCCGCGAC
>NZ_JAWJBT010000339.1:0-286 GCF_046536035.1 Halomonas sp. SIMBA_159 | reverse complement strand
AATGCCACTTTCCAGAGTGAAGCCCGTTTTTTATCCACTTCCTGAACAGCCCCTGCAACCCAGCCGACTGCCAGGAATACGTATTGCACTCCCGCGATTAGGTATATTGTATAAAAATATTCCATCGGTGTACCGAAGAAGGTAGCAGATATTATGACGCCAACCACAAAGATAAACGGTGCCACAATTACACTGATAAACCCATAAATGATTCCTTTCCCTGCACTCCTAACCAGATACTTTAAATAATTTTGTTCCTTTTTACTAAGGTAATAAATGATTGTCA
>NZ_JAWJBT010000338.1:0-287 GCF_046536035.1 Halomonas sp. SIMBA_159 | reverse complement strand
GTCGCGCCGTCGGTCGTGCAGTCGACATCCGCGACTATGCCGAGCGCGTCGAGTTCTGGCAGGAAGGCAAGATCGTGAGGCACCACGCACGCGCCTTCGGCCGCGACAACGCCGTCGACGACCCGCGGCACAACACACCGGTGCTGGCCCGCAAGCCCAGTGCCCTCAGGAACGGGGCGCCGTTCAAGGACTGGGAAGTGCCGCCCGAGATCAGGCAAGTGCAGCGCAAGCCTGGCAAGACCGGCAGATGATCCAGACCCAACCGTGAAAAGATTACAGGAGCTGGA
>NZ_JAWJBT010000337.1:0-287 GCF_046536035.1 Halomonas sp. SIMBA_159 | reverse complement strand
CAGGAAACAGTGCAGGTAAATATGCTCGGCACCGCGGTCTGCCGCCATTTTCACGGCCGCTTCAATGTGATCTTCGTGGCTGTGAACACCGCCCGGTGACATCAGGCCCATGATGTGAACGGCTTTCCCCGCTGAGATAGCGCTGTCCATGGCTTTGACCAGTGTAGGATTATGCTGGAATTCACCGTCGGAGATGGATTTTGCTATGCGGGTCAGATCCTGATACACCACGCGGCCGGCACCGATATTGGTATGGCCCACTTCTGAGTTACCCATCTGGCCATCAG
>NZ_JAWJBT010000336.1:0-287 GCF_046536035.1 Halomonas sp. SIMBA_159 | reverse complement strand
CTCTTCGATTTTGAATACATGCTGTCGCTCATGCCTATTTTGCTCAAATACCTGGGCACAACCATGGGCATGGCGGTATGGGGACTGGTTTTTGCGCTGGTGATCTCTGTCACCCTGGCCTTGGTTCGGGTCTATCGGTTACCCGTACTGGATCAGCTCAGTCAGATCTATATCAGCTTCTTTCGCGGCACACCTTTGCTGGTACAACTGTTTTTGCTCTATTACGGCTTGCCGCAGATCTTTCCGCCGCTGGTCGGCCTGGATGCCTTCAGTGCGGCCGTGATAGG
>NZ_JAWJBT010000335.1:0-287 GCF_046536035.1 Halomonas sp. SIMBA_159 | reverse complement strand
CTAATAATGTTCTCATCTTTCTATATCCTTCCCCTGATGCGTGTCTCCCAAGACCAGCGCACCAGGGGTTTTATTTTTATCAAAACAAAAAGAGCGCCCAGATGGACACTCTTCTAACTCATCTGTTTTTATAATTTGATTGTAAGTTTGAAAATAAACTTATTTACTGTAGGATCTGTACTAGCGACCTTAGTATTTAAAGTTTCTTGTAATTTCAATGCGGATGTAGCGCTTTTAACTCTAAAAGCATTATACAAGTGGTTCATTTCTTGATCAAAATCAATTTC
>NZ_JAWJBT010000334.1:0-287 GCF_046536035.1 Halomonas sp. SIMBA_159 | reverse complement strand
ATTAGATATTACATACGCAGCACTTTCGAAATACGAAACGAGTAAAAGGCAAGTAGACTACGAAACACTTATTAAAATTGCTGACTACTTTGATGTAACCACTGATTATTTACTAGGAAGAAATGAATACGCTCACGGAGTTTCTAAAGAAGAACCATCAATCTACTTACAGCTTGGTATAGATCGTGATAAATACGAATCCTTGCCCGCCTATCAGCAAGAAGCTCTTAACTGGGCCGTGAATAGTGATTATCTTCAGTTTAAAAACAAATCAGATAACATCTTAG
>NZ_JAWJBT010000333.1:0-287 GCF_046536035.1 Halomonas sp. SIMBA_159 | reverse complement strand
CCACGCGAGCTTGAACGCCACGCCCGCCCCGCACAGCTCGCCGTAGGGGTACGCCTCGGTGAGCTCGGGGTCGCCGGCGGCGTCGAGCGGGAGACGCGGGTGCACCAGGGCGAAGGCGTCGGGCAGCGCGGCGGGGTCGAACTCGTGGTGATCGGTGATGATCAGGTCCACGCCGAGGTCTCTGGCGCGGCGGGCGGGGCCGACGGCGGTGACGCCGCAGTCGACGCTGACGATCAGGGGCGGGGCTTCGTCGTTGGGGCGGAGCTCGGGGCAGGCGTCGTAGGAGG
>NZ_JAWJBT010000332.1:0-287 GCF_046536035.1 Halomonas sp. SIMBA_159 | reverse complement strand
TCCCGGTCAGTGAATTGGGTATGGCGGGTCTTTGTCACGAGCTCGCCGTCGCGATAGATGTCATAGGTTTCGATGCCGTCGATCGCGCCCCAAGCGAGTGATACACGCTTATGCGAGACGATGGTCGACAAGACGATCTGTTCAAGCTGATTGATGCAGTCGGGATCGCGCTTTTCGGTGCCGGTCAATAGTTTTAAAGCGGTCATCCACTGGCCTTGAGGCGATTGGCGTTCAATCGTATAGCGA
The DNA here is from genome assembly GCF_046536035.1 of Halomonas sp. SIMBA_159. Classification (NCBI taxonomy): domain Bacteria; kingdom Pseudomonadati; phylum Pseudomonadota; class Gammaproteobacteria; order Oceanospirillales; family Halomonadaceae; genus Halomonas; species Halomonas sp. SIMBA_159. The sequence continues at coordinate 41 of NZ_JAWJBT010000332.1, read as the reverse complement.
ATCAATTCGCCGGGGCTCAAGCCCTCGTCCCGGAAGGAGGA
>NZ_JAWJBT010000331.1:0-288 GCF_046536035.1 Halomonas sp. SIMBA_159 | reverse complement strand
GGTCGTCGGGCACCGCGGTGGTGGTCTGCAGGGCGACGCCGTGCAGGTATGTGAGCAGCGTGCCCTCTGCAGCATCCGGCTCGACATCGGCGGTGATCGCGAGGATCCCGGCCGGTTCGGCGTCGGCGAGTGCCTTGAGGCGCGCGTGCTCCTCGGGCGCGATCGCGGCGATGTGCGCCTGGATGTGAGGGTTCGCGCCCTCATGGATGAGCGGCACTCGCGCGGCATGGCCGACGAGCACGAGATCGGGGGTGGTGGTGATGGTGACGTCCATCTGGATACTCCCTT
>NZ_JAWJBT010000330.1:0-288 GCF_046536035.1 Halomonas sp. SIMBA_159 | reverse complement strand
CTCAGGGTATCTGAAGGCAGGTTCTGATCTTTCGCAAATGGAAATGGATTATGACGACGAGTCCGAACAAATGTCCGTGAAGATCCCGAAAGCGCAGATTCTCGACAACGTTGTTGAAACGGAAAAAACAACTGTCGAAGATGTCAAAGGCAATACTTTCTCAGACTATCCATCTCAATAAGCGATCGACGAAGTAAATGAAAACAAAAAACAGCTTGAGGAAGAAAAAATTGAGCAAGGATTTTTGGAAGAAGCGGATAAGAGAACAGAAGAATTGCTGACGGCGTT
>NZ_JAWJBT010000329.1:0-288 GCF_046536035.1 Halomonas sp. SIMBA_159 | reverse complement strand
ATCAGGGGCAGAGCCGCCTGCATCAACCTGAAACTGGTTCAGGAAGTCAAATTGTCCCCCTGAGGTCATATCATTGGTAAAGTCATTGATAATGCCGGTGATCCCTTCGGGATAGCTTGAGGCATAGAAACTGGAGCAGGTTTTCGACTGAATACAGGTGCCGTTCCCGGCATTGGTCAGGTCAGGGTTGCCGAAGTCTGACAGCAAATCGCTGATACCCGTGAGGCTGTCACCAATCCCTTCAAGGTGGGTGTTGCCTTCCTCCTGCAGTCCTTTCATTTCGTCGAG
>NZ_JAWJBT010000328.1:0-288 GCF_046536035.1 Halomonas sp. SIMBA_159 | reverse complement strand
CGCGATGAATTCTGGCGAGTGAACAGAGCGGCGCGATACGACGATTTACGTGCGGCAGGCTCGGGTCGGGCGGCAACAACGAGGCACGCACGCCACCGCAACCATAATGGCCGCAGACGATCACATGACCGACCTTGAGCACGCGCACTGCATATTCGAGGACGCTCGCGGAGTTGTCGTCGTCGGGACGGAACAGGTTGGCGATATTGCGGTGTACGAACAGGTCGCCAGGCTCGCAGTGCGTGATTGTTTCGGCCGGCACGCGGCTATCGGAGCAGCCGATCCACA
>NZ_JAWJBT010000327.1:0-288 GCF_046536035.1 Halomonas sp. SIMBA_159 | reverse complement strand
CCTCGAGGTCGGGGTGGTCGCACGAGATGATTTCGCCGTGCTCATCCTTCGCCTCGATCTTGGCGGGCAGCACCACCGGGAAGCTCGATCCGTCGATCTTCACGGTGTCGCCGGATGCCTTGAGCTCCGTCCCACGCTCCGGCCCCTTGGCCTGAGCCTGCTTGTGGAGGCGGCTCACGTCGGCGAGCATCCGGTTGATCTGCGACGCCGCCTCTTCGGCCGCATCGGCGAAGTCCGTTCGCCCGAACTGACGCATGAGCGTGCTCATCTCCCCGAGCTTGGCCATCA
>NZ_JAWJBT010000326.1:0-288 GCF_046536035.1 Halomonas sp. SIMBA_159 | reverse complement strand
ATCGAACGGGCGACAATGCCAGAACAAGTGGTTTATAAAGATTTAAAAGATCAACCTAATCTGAAACTCTCTTACTTTTCGGTAATGATTATCAAAATCTAGTATCTAGGGCTTGCTGAATAAAACGGAAACCCTTACTCAATCAGGCTTTAAACCTCTTAAGTCTTGGGAAAAGTGCAAGAGAATTGAACGATCAAGGCAGAAAACTTCTGGCTCTTCCTACCTTCCTTCTTCACTATTGCCTTGCTAAACCGATTTCCTTTATTCAAGTTGAACTGATTATTGCAA
>NZ_JAWJBT010000325.1:0-289 GCF_046536035.1 Halomonas sp. SIMBA_159 | reverse complement strand
CATCAAAAATAGCTGATCCTAGTATTTTAGAAAATATGAAATCAAAGTGCTCTGATCACAGAGTTGTCGAGAGCTCTGACTTAAATGAAGAACAGTGTTTATCATTCCTCCATCATCTGATTGAGGATGGAAAAAATCCAGTCGCATGTATCAGTGTTTGGGAGAACTACCGTTCACTCATGGCTGTCACCAATGGAAAAATTGGCAATCATGATATGCCATCCTCTCAAGTATCATTCTTGAGGGATAAATATCTTCTTCGTAAAAAACTAAATGACTCAAATTTAAG
>NZ_JAWJBT010000324.1:0-289 GCF_046536035.1 Halomonas sp. SIMBA_159 | reverse complement strand
AGGGAAAGTGCTCTTTTCATTTCAACGGGTTGATTAGAGTGTCACAATCATTAAGTCGGGACTAAAACAATAATCACTGCGCTTTAAGGCGTTGGCGGGCAGAACTTTTCGCTGAACCTATGGGTTGATGTTCTAAAGTTTTGCCCAAACCATAGAACGGCATGTTTACGTAAACCGATTCATATTGTCCTTGTTGAACTTGGAAAGTTTCGTGGTAAATTCCGACGGCGTCATTACCACGTGCATTCTGATTGAATTTTTTCCAGGCCGTTAAATGCTTGTCGTTGCG
>NZ_JAWJBT010000323.1:0-290 GCF_046536035.1 Halomonas sp. SIMBA_159 | reverse complement strand
CAATGCACTGGATGATGAGTCCGTCATCGAGCGTCTGGCACACACCACCAGCGTGGATGAAGTGCTGGAACTGCTGGCAGGTCGTAAGTAATCCAATCCCACCCTCTCCACATGGAGAAGGTGGGGTTAATTGCCTGATGCGCTACGCTTATCAGGCCTACAATGTGTGTTGCAATTTACTGATTTCTTTGGATCTTGTAGGCCGGATAAGGCGTTTACGCCGCATCTGGCATGAAACGATGAGTAATCTGTAGAGTTTGATTCAGACCTTCTATTTTTCCGCTTATCCG
>NZ_JAWJBT010000322.1:0-290 GCF_046536035.1 Halomonas sp. SIMBA_159 | reverse complement strand
AATATTTAAGTATCGATTGCGTCATTTAATTAAACAATATTTAGATGTAGTTTAGTTCTTCAAACTTTTATAAATAAAAATTAGAAAGTACATGCTACCAATGTAGGGAAGGTAGAAAACCTCATTTAGATACAATACGGAGAACCTTATCATAAGTAAGTGAGGAGTATAAAAAAATTAGTTAAAGCGTTTGTTTATCAACTTTTAATGGAAACATTAGAAGATTATGAGGAAGAAGAACTTACCTTCATTGCAAAAATAACTTCTAGAAAGAAAGTGAAAGATAAACC
>NZ_JAWJBT010000321.1:0-291 GCF_046536035.1 Halomonas sp. SIMBA_159 | reverse complement strand
CGCACCGCCCAGTCCAGCTGGGCCACGCCGGGCAGGATCGTGGCCTGCGGGAAATGACCGTCGAAGGCCGCCAGCGCCGGATCCAGTTCGATCTCCAGCTCGGCGGCATCGGCGCTGCGCGACAGCCAGCGCGGCGCGGGGTATTGCGGCCGGAACAAGGTTTCCAGCGCGGCCTCGGTGACCTTGCCCTGCGGATTCAGCGGCAGCGCCTCGACGAACCGCCAGCGGCGCGGGCGGGTCACCGCATCGTGGCTGTCGGCCAGGTGCGCGCCGAGCTGCTGCGAGAGGGCG
>NZ_JAWJBT010000320.1:0-291 GCF_046536035.1 Halomonas sp. SIMBA_159 | reverse complement strand
AAATCTGATTCAAATCAATACGGTTTAATATGGCCTCTGTTAAGAGATCAACTTCACTTGTATCACGCCCTTATCAGCAAAGACAAATTCACGATTACTCCTATTTTACCTTTAGTCAATTCCTTTCCTACTTTTCACGATGCCCCAAGAAAAATTTATATGTCAGCAACAATCGCAGATGATAGCGATATTATTAGAACTTTTGACGCCAGCCCAGAAAGTATAAAAAATCCACTCCAATCACGGTCTTTAGCTGGTATTAGTGAGAGAATGATCCTAGTTCCGGAATTA
>NZ_JAWJBT010000319.1:0-291 GCF_046536035.1 Halomonas sp. SIMBA_159 | reverse complement strand
CATTGGCCGCCACCAGAAGGCACGAAGAAGTTCACAAGCCCGGCGCTTAAAAATGCGAATAACGGGAAGGTCTCCGCCGTCGAAACGCTGACGAAGGCTTCCGAAATGACTGCCGCGAGTCCTGATGCTGTCATCATGCCCATGATGCCTGCGTAAAACGGGAACTGGACGATGATGGCGCCTGCCCCTTTGACCGCTTCCTGGACCGCGCTCAAATACTTGCGCGGCGTCCCGTGGAAAAGGATGCCGAGGAACAAGAACATGAAGTTGACCAAGTCGAGCGTTAACGCA
>NZ_JAWJBT010000318.1:0-291 GCF_046536035.1 Halomonas sp. SIMBA_159 | reverse complement strand
CAAGGTGCCGGGCGCCTCGAGATCGTCGAAGTTCCGGGTCAGCTTGCCGCCCGACTTGGACGCAACCCTCTGGGTCGAACTCTGGGCGTGCCCCTTGGCGGTGGCGTAACTCTGATACTCGCCTTCTGGCAGAGCCATCTCGTAGCTGCCCTGCTCGCCGACCGTCCAGGCGTAGGGCTCGCCATTCTTGGTGAACACGACGACCGGGTTGTCGACCTGCTCTCCGTCTCCGGTCGCGACAGTGCCGCTCACCGTGCTGGATGCCAGCCCCTTGCGTTCGATCTCGGCCTG
>NZ_JAWJBT010000317.1:0-292 GCF_046536035.1 Halomonas sp. SIMBA_159 | reverse complement strand
AGTTGAAAACAGAGCAATAAAAAAGAGCGCCTCAGCGCTCTTTTTTACAGGTTGTCGAGAAAGGTAATAAATCGTATTTTCCGAAGCTTATCGCTCGCTTTCCGTGGGGCGGGAATCGAGCCTCCTCGTCATTAAAGCGTTGCTCAACTCTCACTACGTTCGAGCATCGCAAATGAATGTGCTCAGCATAGCTTCACTCATTCATTGCCTGCGGGGTCTCTCAAACCCGCTAATCCCACAGGAGTCGAGCGAACGCTTCTCCAAATACTAAGACATTTCGTTAATTTGTTCG
>NZ_JAWJBT010000316.1:0-293 GCF_046536035.1 Halomonas sp. SIMBA_159 | reverse complement strand
GTACTCTATCACAACGCCTTAGCCTGGTATGGAATCGAATAAGTTTCGCCAAAAGCCAGACAGCCTGTTCTTTAACGGGGTGTCTGGCTTTTAATATGCAAAAAGCCCTTGCGCTTTACGTTAACGTCAATGATAAACTTAAATTATCAAAAAAATTAAAAAGGGAGGCGGCAGATGAAGACCATACGGGAAGCCGCAGAGGAATTCGGGGTGACGACCCGGACTATCCGCTATTACGAGGAACTGGGGATGCTCAAGCCGGAACGGGCGAATTCCAATACGCGGCTGTTTTC
>NZ_JAWJBT010000315.1:0-293 GCF_046536035.1 Halomonas sp. SIMBA_159 | reverse complement strand
ACTCACGTGTGGCGTCGTTATATAAAATCGGCACAATTTACCTCCTACTCGCAAATAAAATAAAGTAGACTTCTTAAATGCTTCGGGCGCTCTGGGCATAGCTCCCGCAAGAAGCCAGGAAAACCACCTGTCTCCTCACTTCGCTTCACCCTTGGCGCGGATCGGCTTTTAGTTTTCATGGATTCTTTGATGCCCACTTGCTTGTGCTTCTGGAAGTTTCATCAGCTCGCGGGGGAATCGCTTCCCGGGGATTAACGGAGGGTGGATAGTAGAGATTTGGAGGGAGCGTCGAC
>NZ_JAWJBT010000314.1:0-294 GCF_046536035.1 Halomonas sp. SIMBA_159 | reverse complement strand
GGACTGGATGTGCTGGTACATGGCGAGGCCGAGCGTAATGACATGGTGGAATACTTTGGCGAGCATCTGGATGGCTTTGTCTTTACGCAAAACGGTTGGGTACAGAGCTACGGTTCCCGCTGCGTGAAGCCACCGATTGTTATTGGTGACGTTAGCCGCCCGGCACCGATTACCGTGGAGTGGGCAAAATATGCGCAATCCCTGACTGATAAACCGGTGAAAGGGATGTTGACCGGCCCGGTGACTATTCTCTGCTGGTCGTTCCCGCGTGAAGATGTCAGGCGTGAAACCATC
>NZ_JAWJBT010000313.1:0-294 GCF_046536035.1 Halomonas sp. SIMBA_159 | reverse complement strand
CCATTTCTATTTTTAGTTCTAGTAGATCCTCTCCTGCTTAATCCTCTAGCACAACAAGGGCAACAACTATTACGAAACAAACCTTTTCCACTCCGCGGCTGCGGCTGAGTTTTAGGGGCTGGATTTGTTGGTGTTGGCGCTGTTGTTGGCGCTGCAGGGGTACTGTTATTTTCACTTGATTGGTTATTTGTACCGAAGAGGCGATCTAATCCACTACTCACCAATTGATCTAGCTTTTCTTCAAAATTAATTTTAATCTTCTCACGGATTCGTCCAATCACTTCTTGTTTATAC
>NZ_JAWJBT010000312.1:0-294 GCF_046536035.1 Halomonas sp. SIMBA_159 | reverse complement strand
GTTCACGCGTAGGCGCGAGAATTAATGCTCTGGCATCACGTTTTGATAATGGGCGACTTTTTAATAAGCGCTGCATCATAGGCAACAGGTACGCCAGGGTTTTACCTGAACCGGTTTGCGAAGAAACAATTAAATCTCTTCCAACCATAACAGCCGGAATAGCTTCCTGCTGGATCTCTGTAGGTTTAGCAAAACCCAAATGCTGTACCGAGCGCATCAACCTGGGATCAAGCGACAAATCATTAAATGGCAAAATGAACCTCTTCAACCTTAAATTACCGCCATATGATAACC
>NZ_JAWJBT010000311.1:0-295 GCF_046536035.1 Halomonas sp. SIMBA_159 | reverse complement strand
AAGGTGTAATGTCCAGCATTGCCGGCGAGAAGTTCCGCCGATTGCCGTACGACTTGCGGCAAGAAACCGCACGTGTCGATCACCGCATCCCATGTCCGCCCTTCCAATGCGGCGAGCTCTCCGTTGCGGTCTCCGATCAATTTCTCAGCTTCCGGAAAGATTTCAGGATTTTCTTTTCCTCTATTGAATAAGGTGACTTCATGTCCTTGGTCGATGGCAGCTTGCGTTAAAAAGCGCCCTAAAAAGCGGGTGCCCCCGAGAATTAAAATCTTCATTATTCCCCATCCTTTCTAGA
>NZ_JAWJBT010000310.1:0-296 GCF_046536035.1 Halomonas sp. SIMBA_159 | reverse complement strand
GTGCTACTGGGCGCACTGCCCATTCTGATCTTGGCACTAATATTGGATGCAGGATTAGGGGCGTTGGCAGATGCTCTGCGTCCCGGAGGACAGGAATGATAGAGCTTTCCCACGTTACAAAACGCTTTGGTGACGACACCGCGGTTGACGACATCACGCTGCGGGTCGCTAAAGGAAAGTTCTGTGCGTTGGTGGGTACGTCAGGGTGGGGTAAATCTAGCACGCTGCGCATGCTCACCCGCATGATTGAACACTCCAGTGGTGACATCCTCCTGGATGGCCAGGCGATAGAGCAG
>NZ_JAWJBT010000309.1:0-297 GCF_046536035.1 Halomonas sp. SIMBA_159 | reverse complement strand
GAATCGATATCCGCCGCGCAATCAAGCACCGGGCTGCGCGCCCGTCTGGCCAAGCGGCGCAGCGAATTGATCGTCCATATCGACAAGAACCTTTCCGGCTTCCTTAACCGCGGAAGCGCAGGCGCTATTGCTCGGTGAACGCAGCGGCATGGATGCTGAACAAACAAGAATCCAGCGAACGCTCGGCATTACCCACCTATTTGCGATATCCGGGCTGCATGTGGGCATCGTCACGGGCATGCTATATTTTTTATTGCTGCGCTTGCGGGTAAGAAAAGAAAGTGCGACTGCATTATT
>NZ_JAWJBT010000308.1:0-297 GCF_046536035.1 Halomonas sp. SIMBA_159 | reverse complement strand
ATTATCGGCCCTTCATGCACCCCATGACGAAGGTCGACTTCGAACCCTTTCGCCTCCGCCGCTCGCAATAACCGCGAAGGCGAGAACCGCTTCGATGATTGAGGTCCCCGCGCTTCGAGCCTTCGTTAACGTTGAGGACGGTTATCCCGTTGTTGGTTGGTGCCGAAGGTCACGCGACTGGGTGCCGAAGACTAACGCAATCGGGTGCCGATTTCTCTGCGCACCAGCAGCCCCGGCACCGTGATGCACCGGGGCGACCCCTTTGCGATCAAGCCTGAAGTAGATGAAGATCCCTTG
>NZ_JAWJBT010000307.1:0-298 GCF_046536035.1 Halomonas sp. SIMBA_159 | reverse complement strand
ATCGGCAGACCAAAAACCCAATAGGCAATAAAGGTGCGGATAAAAATGGCCCGCATGTCTTTGTAACCACGAAGTGCCCCGGCAGCAACCACTTGAACGGCATCACTGCACTGGTAAACAGCCGCAAGGAACAAGAGCTGTGTCGCCAGCATAATCACCTCTGTGTTGTCGGTATATAGCATGCCAATCTGATCGCGGAAAATCATCGTCCACACCGCCGTCGCCACAGAAATGGCCACGCCCACCCAGATACCGCAGTGGCGGGAAATTTTTGCGGCATCACAGTTTTGCTCAGCTA
>NZ_JAWJBT010000306.1:0-299 GCF_046536035.1 Halomonas sp. SIMBA_159 | reverse complement strand
GCGCATATCGCCGGCTTCGTGGTGGAGCAAGGTCGTGCGCTGGTGGTCGGCGTAAACAAGTGGGACGGGCTCGATTCGCATGTGCGCGAGCGCACCAAAGCGGATCTCGAACGCAAACTAAAATTCCTCGACTTCGCCAAGTTCCATTTCATTTCTGCAGCGGAAAAAACAGGTATCGGTCCGCTGATGCGCTCGGTGGACGACGCGTACGCCGCGGCAATGGCGAAGCTGCCCACGCCGAAGCTCACGCGTGCGCTGATTGATGCAGTGGAGTTTCAGCAGCCGCGTTGCCGTGGTCC
>NZ_JAWJBT010000305.1:0-299 GCF_046536035.1 Halomonas sp. SIMBA_159 | reverse complement strand
CCACCACCTTCGCATGAAGGGATTGAGCCATTTTGTCCATGAACCACCAGTGCAAATTCAAAGGCTGATTTGTCCATGCTCCCCCATGTACATATAAAATCACTTTTTGTTTAGGAGACGATTGATCATTTAGTGTAAAGACTTGCATGCCCTCGAATGTTCGCTCCTTTACCTCACTAATAAAGTGAACATCATCCCCAATCACATATGGCTGCGTATTTTCGATTTTTTTTTGATCAAGAAAGATTTTGGTGTTTTCGATACTAGAAAAACTCTCTTTATTACTTTGAGAAAATAAC
>NZ_JAWJBT010000304.1:0-300 GCF_046536035.1 Halomonas sp. SIMBA_159 | reverse complement strand
TGATAGCTAAATTTTTTATTTTTGTGAGCAGCCACTGTTCATTCATCATATAAATAGCCGTAGCCTCGCTTGGGGTTGAGCTTTCGCAATGAGCCAGAAAGGCGCTGCTTTACTTTTCACATGCTGAATCCAAGCTTAAGTAGAAAAAGCAAGAGCTAGTCTCTCAACTACTGTAAAAGCAGTTGTTGGATCTTCTATAAAACTCCTGAAGGCTAGACACTTTTGTATTACCTGTAAAACAAAGGATTAAGAGAAAGGCATTAATGTGATAAGGAAGTTCGATTTCCGCCCGAAGCTCAA
>NZ_JAWJBT010000303.1:0-300 GCF_046536035.1 Halomonas sp. SIMBA_159 | reverse complement strand
GAGAAGTTCTTCGGACCGACAGAGGGAACGCTCCTCATCAAGAATCTGCGTGGCGTCGTCACAGGGCGATTGGGAGAAGCGCTGCGCGAAGTCGAGACGGTGCTCATCAAGGGCGACCGCATCGTCGAGATCGGTGGTTCCGCTGACGCGGATGCCGACGTCGTGATCGACGCGAAGGGCGCGGTCGCACTTCCGGGACTGTTCGACACGCACACTCACTTCTCGATCGGCGACTTCAACCCGACGCAGAACACGATCGGCTTCATCGCGAGCTACATGCACGGTGGGGTGACGTCGATG
>NZ_JAWJBT010000302.1:0-300 GCF_046536035.1 Halomonas sp. SIMBA_159 | reverse complement strand
ACAGGAATATTTTTTTCAATACTGATTTCTAATCCACCATATTGGGCATGATATTGAGGATATTCTCGACACATCAACTGTGCTGCTTTATAAGCAATATTATCCGCACCGAGGGGGACATCAGGATGTTCACAATGAAGATGAATGGTTTGCGTACTTCCAGCGTACACTTGAATCCGATCTTCTAAGCCAATTCCTTGTAATATCATAACCAGTTCATGATATCCATCAGCGCGATCGCCAATAATTTCCAGATGAAGATTAATTTTTGCCGGTGCAGTGAGTGTATAGTGGCGCATT
>NZ_JAWJBT010000301.1:0-300 GCF_046536035.1 Halomonas sp. SIMBA_159 | reverse complement strand
TCGTGGCCTACCTCTCGACCGTCGGGCAGTAGCCGCGGGAGCACGTACTGTCGAAGGATGCTTCAGAACAGCTTCGGCATCCAGCTCTCCTACGCCTCCGTGGATCGTGGCGACGGCTCCGACCCTCGGCCATCGGCCCGAGACATCCTCTCCCTGTTGCGTGTTCCCGCCGGTATGCGCGATGCGACAGCCACGTGGGATGACCGGGAGGAGGCCGTGCTCGCGATCCCGGTGACGGACGACGGCCACGTCCTGACGCTCAGCGAGGAGGACACGGTCGAGTCGACCCTGTCGACGAGC
>NZ_JAWJBT010000300.1:0-300 GCF_046536035.1 Halomonas sp. SIMBA_159 | reverse complement strand
CCTGTGTGCAAATCGATAATATGCGTGCATTTTTTAACCACATGTTCACTGAACTGATAGGCCATACGGGCTGCCGTTGAGCCACGTTCAGAGCCAGGAAAACACCGGTTAAGATCGCGTCTGTCAGGCAAATAGCGGGATTTATGAATGAATCCGAACACATTGACGACTGGCACAGCCACCAGAGTACCGTGTAATTTTGACGGATTTACTTTGTTCAGCAGTTGCCTGACGGCTTCTACACCATTTAACTCATCACCATGAATAGCAGCGCTGACCAGCAAAATCGGCCCCTGGTAG
>NZ_JAWJBT010000299.1:0-301 GCF_046536035.1 Halomonas sp. SIMBA_159 | reverse complement strand
ATAGATCGTCGGAGCCGACGCGAGCGCCCCGAAGTTGCTGGTCTTGCCGAACAGGCTGTTGAGCAGGGCTTGGTTCGTGTAATTCGAGAAGCTCATGGTCGTGCTCCGGCTGCGGATGGCGTTATAGCTGAGCGTCGCGGCGACGCCGTAGCCCGTTTCGGTGAGGTGAATCTGGTCCCCGTCGTAGTGAGTGGTGTTGGTTTCGTCCTGGAAGCGTGAATCGGCTCGCAGGTCGATCACGTCGTAGCCCAGCCCCTCGGCGTCGTCGCGGATCAGCGTGGCGAGCTGGCCCAGCCGGGCG
>NZ_JAWJBT010000298.1:0-301 GCF_046536035.1 Halomonas sp. SIMBA_159 | reverse complement strand
CCCGCTGCGTGGAAACCTCGGCGTTCGCTATGTCGATTCGAAGACCGAGTCGCACAGCTACATCTACGAAGGCGTTCCCACCATGGACGACCTGGACAGCAAGTGGACGCGCCTGTCGAAGAAGGAGGACTTCTTCCTGCCGTCGGTGACCCTGGTCTATGACGCCAGCACCGACTGGGTCTTCCGCTTCGCCGCCGGCAAGGTGATCGCCTGGGCGCCGTACAACCAGATGGTGCGCAACACGTTCCTCAACGACACCACCCTCTCCGGCAGCGGCGGCAACGACCAGCTGTCGCCGTAC
>NZ_JAWJBT010000297.1:0-301 GCF_046536035.1 Halomonas sp. SIMBA_159 | reverse complement strand
AGGGCAGGGAACGCTGAACAAGGGCCGTTCCGCACGCTCAGCATCAGAGCGGCGTGTTAACAACTGGCTCGTAAAATGGTTGTATTATCAAGGGCATTGATTGCTTATCCCTCCGGCGCCTGATGCCACTCTGCCAGCTTTGTCCTCGGCGTGAACTATCCGTCCAAATTCTCAATAAGTGACAATGGCGCAATAACAGTGAGAATTATAATTAAGCGACTGTAAATCATGAGGGTAGCAGTTATGAAAGCCCCCATAACTAACAGCCTGTTATTGCTGGCTTTCCTGTTTTTTGTGTCAG
>NZ_JAWJBT010000296.1:0-301 GCF_046536035.1 Halomonas sp. SIMBA_159 | reverse complement strand
ATAAAGAGTGTAACGCATCATCAATCTGAGATTTCGATAATTTCGTGTCGAGATAAGAGAAAGATTGTTTGGGGAAAGGATTATATTGTTTCGCTAAAACTAAGATAATTTGTTTTTCCAGATTAGATAACCGTTTCAATTCTTGATTGAAACCTTTGGCAATTGCATCAAACATAAACTTTTCTGTCTCTAGGAAAGCCTGCAGACTTCCAGAGTAATGTTCTTTAATATAAAAAATAGCCTTCGTTAACGCCCAAGGATTTCCATTATATATACTGTTTAATTTTTGACTGGATCCGTA
>NZ_JAWJBT010000295.1:0-301 GCF_046536035.1 Halomonas sp. SIMBA_159 | reverse complement strand
CATACTAAAAGAAATGTGTGTAAATAAAAAGTTAGACAATGTAGATTTTGCAGGTCATATTTCAGATGCAATTAAACTAAAAGGAATGTATGAGAAGTCAGACATATTTATACTCCCTTCTTTTAAAGAAACATTTGGAATTGTTTATGTGGAAGCAATGGCAAGCGGTTTACCAATTTTATATTCTAGAAATCAAGGGATAGACGGATACTTTGAAGAAGGTAAGGTGGGCTATAGTATAGATCCTTACAGTGTAAAAGATATTGAAAAGAAACTTTTTCAAGTGATAGAAAGGTAGATC
>NZ_JAWJBT010000294.1:0-302 GCF_046536035.1 Halomonas sp. SIMBA_159 | reverse complement strand
AGCGCAACCCCGACCCAGTCCAGGAACATACCCAGTACCAGCAGGATCACCATCATGATCAGCAGGGTCATGGTGGCACTGCCGCCACTGAAGGCCAGAATGGTTTCTTCAACGAAATCAATGCCGCCCATCAGGTTGTACACACCGACCAGCGCACTGGCGCCGATGCCGATCCACATGATCATGCCGCAGGTACGCATGGTCGCAATGGCACTGTCTTTGAGCATGTTCCAGCTCATTTCGCGCCGGATCACAGCGCTGATCATAATGCCGACCACACCCAGCGCAGAGGCTTCCGTAAC
>NZ_JAWJBT010000293.1:0-302 GCF_046536035.1 Halomonas sp. SIMBA_159 | reverse complement strand
GGTACATGCCCACAAACAAGCCGCTGCTGATTATATGGCAGGGACGTTTAAATGGACGGGCGAACAGAAAGAACGCTATATGAAAGAGTTGGAGATTCTTCTTCATGAGGCAGTCATTCCAACCGATAAGTCCGAACTAAGTAAATAAGTTCTAATTGAAATGGCAGTTTCTTATCATTCATTTGATGAGGAGCTGTTTTTTTGATTAAAATAATAAAAATTATGCCATTAGTGCTAAAAGGTGGGTTTCAAAGGGTAGAGAATAATATCCATTTATTATTGAAATTCAAAAAAATTTTTAC
>NZ_JAWJBT010000292.1:0-303 GCF_046536035.1 Halomonas sp. SIMBA_159 | reverse complement strand
AGAGCAGCTGGCTGTAAACCAAACGCAAATATCGACAGTGATACACAACAACTCTGAGAATGCCCAGCGCGAGTTATCTGAAATAGAACAAGTCGCAGCCGCTGCGACAGAACTGTCTTCAACAGCATCTGATGTTGCCCACAACGCGCACTCGGCGGAAACTGCAGCGATTGAAGCTATCACCATCATCAACGCCAGCTCAAGTACGCTGCAACGCTCCGATTCTATTGCTGAAAGTGTCAGTGACTCTATGAAAGAATCTGCACGAATAATCAACGAATTAAGAGAGCATTCAGAAAAGAT
>NZ_JAWJBT010000291.1:0-303 GCF_046536035.1 Halomonas sp. SIMBA_159 | reverse complement strand
GCTAAACTTCATGGAGTCCCTCAACTACTGTAATTGCTATTATTGTTCTTCCATTGTCGGCGCTGACACAAAAAGTCTTAATAGCAAAAATATGTAATTGTGATGAGTGATAAATATTAGCAATGATTTTGTGAGGAATAATGCATTCCTGCTCCGAATATTAACCCAGGACTCAATGAAAAAGGGCAGCAATAAGCTGCCCTGATATTCCATTAAGGGAATATTAGTCGATCAGGCCATACTCATTGCGTAGTACAGTAATGATTTCTTCCTTCGGATTACCACTGAGCTCAATTTTCTTAC
>NZ_JAWJBT010000290.1:0-304 GCF_046536035.1 Halomonas sp. SIMBA_159 | reverse complement strand
AGCCTAATTTGACTTTAGATATCCAAGCCTGAATGTCTTTTTTTACACCTTCATAAGTATGATCCCCATCAATGTATATTAAGTCAATGCTATTATCTCTAAATTCAGAGGCAACTTCTTCGCTATTTTTATTAACTTGATTGACTCTTGGATCATCAGAAAAGCGAATCCTAAAAAGGTCACGAGCAAGTGTCAGTCTTGAAGAGTTTGAATTTGCATCACCTGAATCATAATCAGCAAGGTAGGGATCAACTGAAATAACCTTTTCAAAGTAAAGAGAAAATAATCGAGTTGAAAATCCTGC
>NZ_JAWJBT010000289.1:0-304 GCF_046536035.1 Halomonas sp. SIMBA_159 | reverse complement strand
CTTTTTGAGGATTCAGCCAATAGGCAACCACTTCCCCATTCCCGCTTTCGCTGACGGCCGTGAAACTCGTGCCATTTGGATGAACCGAGAGGAATGAAGGGCGTTCCACTCCGGGAATCTCTGCTTTTTTCGCCAATTCCCCCGTGGCAGGGTCCAATTCCCAAAGCGTGATGCCTGCTTGTTCGGCCGTTGCGTAAGACCCGCTTATTATGTATGTACTGCTCATCCTATCCCTCCTTTTCATTGATTCCGCGCCACTCTTCTCAGGCTGCGGCGCAAAGTTTCGGTATATTTTCACTTTCCC
>NZ_JAWJBT010000288.1:0-305 GCF_046536035.1 Halomonas sp. SIMBA_159 | reverse complement strand
CCGTGTGGCGTTGCTGGGTAACAGTTTGCACAGTGTGCATCCGATAGCCGGGCAGGGTTTTAACCTGGCTATGCGCGACATTGCCGAACTGGTGACTCAGATTACCGCAACACCTTCAGATATAGGTGGCTACGCCATGTTAAAGTGCTATCAGCAGGCAAGACAGCGTGATATCGCAGTAGTGAGTACCGCTACCGATGCCCTGGTACGACTGTTTTCCAACCGTTCCCGCACCTTAGCACTGGCCCGCAATGCTGGTTTACTGGCCATGACGCTATGTGATGAATTAAAGCGGCCTTTGGCCG
>NZ_JAWJBT010000287.1:0-286 GCF_046536035.1 Halomonas sp. SIMBA_159 | reverse complement strand
AGCAAAAAAGCTGAAGACCGCGACCAATTCCGGTCCTGGATGAAGCAGCTCGGGGAACCGGTGCCTGATTCCGATATCATCTATTCGCTCGACGGCGCGCTTGCTTTTGCAGAGCGCACGGGCTATCCCGTCATCGTTCGCCCTGCCTATACGCTCGGCGGTTTTGGCGGCGGCATCGCAAGCGACGAAGAGAAATGATCGGAATGCGGCGGCTATAGCATTCCTTGATCAAATGCACTTTATAGATCAGCGTATCTGAGGCATCAATGACATAATCGGGTTTTTT
>NZ_JAWJBT010000286.1:0-306 GCF_046536035.1 Halomonas sp. SIMBA_159 | reverse complement strand
CTAAAAAAGTTGACATGAAAACTTCCAACCATGAAAATTCTAAAGATCTAAACAGAGTAATAGCTAGCAGACCTACAATAAAATATATAGGTATAAACTTTTTCGATACGAGTAATTCGCTCAAAATGAGCAACTCCTTCCCAAGCAAACTAGTAGCTAGCTACAGGTTAAATTGTCGATAGTTTCTGGGTAGTTCAAGTTCATTAATTTTTAATTAATATATAATTATAGCAAAAAAGCATATAAAGTAAAAATACGGTATTTCATTTGGGATGAGTACATTGGAAACGAAATTGACCGTAAATC
>NZ_JAWJBT010000285.1:0-306 GCF_046536035.1 Halomonas sp. SIMBA_159 | reverse complement strand
AACGCTAATTCAAAAGGCGAACCTCCCCCAGCGAGTTGAAAAGTGGAGTGTAGAGGTTTTTCAAAAATTAGCAAAAGCAGAAGCAGCGGTTCATGGTGTATCTCCTGATGAAGTCCATTTTCATGAAGTGGGCGCAACCGATGCCATTATTGCTCGAGCACCCGCCGCCTCGCGTCGACCGCCTCACGGATGTGCTGTCCCCCGCGGACGAAGACCCGCTCGCGAGCCTCGGCGTACGCCTTGAGCGCCTCGACATCGTCGGGCTGGCCGCCGAGGTAGCCCCGCAGCGAACGGAGCGCGAGCTCG
>NZ_JAWJBT010000284.1:0-307 GCF_046536035.1 Halomonas sp. SIMBA_159 | reverse complement strand
GAACAGTCTCATAAAAGATTTCCTCAAAAACCGAGGTATCTTCAAACCGGCCTTTGCGATTAAAACTAATCGTCGAATGATCTGGCACTCGGTCTACCAACGAATAGCCCAAAAACCACCGATAAGCGATATTCGCTTGAATTTCTTTTTCCAACTGGCGCTCGGAACGAATGCCATAGAGGTAACCAAGAAATAACATTTTGAATAGTGTCACTGGGGCAATGGACGGGCGTCCATTATCAGGGCAGTAATAAGGCATCGTAATCCGTTCAATGAAGGAGAAATCGATCAATGCATCAACGGTCCG
>NZ_JAWJBT010000283.1:0-308 GCF_046536035.1 Halomonas sp. SIMBA_159 | reverse complement strand
ATATGAATCTGATTTTTCACTTGAAGATTCAAATAAAGACAAGCCAATACCGGGTAAAGGAGGTAAATGTTGATCGATGATAACCAGTGAATCAGGTATACCTGTATTTGTACGGACTGTGATCCCTAATCCTGCTTTTACTGCTCCCCATATGCCGTGTAAACTTCCACCAGAGACTGCAATCTGCCAGGAGATATTTTCTTGGTCAAGTGCTTGAATTGCTGTATCTCGAATGATGCAGGGTGACTCTACTAAAATGAGCGGAAGTGGTTTTCCGGAATTAATGTAACTATCAAAATCAAATGCAG
>NZ_JAWJBT010000282.1:0-308 GCF_046536035.1 Halomonas sp. SIMBA_159 | reverse complement strand
AGCTCGTATGTGGGTTTTCCGCTCACACGAACACATCAATTAAAGTCATATACTCATCTCCACAAGAAAGAGGCGCTTTTATGGATATCCGCTATCAAACATTCACTTCAGAACCGCCGAAAACTCTAACAGAAGAAATCACCGCGCTGCACCGGGAGATTTTTGGCGGGCCGGGCCATTGGCTGGAAAAGCTGAACAGACAGGAACACGCATTGATCCACTTAGCTTTAGTTGATGGCCACGTGGCGGGCTATAAAATCGGCTACGGATTAGATGGCGCAAAGTTCTATAGCTGGCTTGGCGGCGTC
>NZ_JAWJBT010000281.1:0-308 GCF_046536035.1 Halomonas sp. SIMBA_159 | reverse complement strand
AGTTCCATATTTCCGGTTTTCAGGAAGTCGCGGAAATTCTTGTGCGGGTAGATCAAGACACGCTCAAACGTCATCCCTTTGGAATCGCCGAAATTGAGGGGGTTGCCGATCCTCGGTCCTCCTGCCTTAGACCATTGAAGGGTCTGCGGGGCGAACTCCTTGAAGTATCGTTCAACGTCCTTTTGTCGGATGAGAAAAACTCCATCATGGCCGGTAATTCCCGCGTTGCGTGACGTCGTCGGCTCACAGTCGGGAAAGAACTGATCTGCGAAATCGCAAATTGCCTGCACGCAGCGGTGAGAGTGGGA
>NZ_JAWJBT010000280.1:0-310 GCF_046536035.1 Halomonas sp. SIMBA_159 | reverse complement strand
CTCACTATTCCCTCTGCGTATAATAGCTTGCCAGATACGTTCAGCGAGGGAGAAAATGGGCTTTCTTTGCGAAGCGATCAAGAGGCTTACAAGCTTCCTCTGGAAGAGCTGGCTGTAATTATTGCCAACACCGGATCGAACTCCATCACTTTAGGTGAGCAGCGGATGCTGGAGAAATTGCAGGAAGGCGTATGGTATAAAGTGCCTTACCGAGATGAGTTTGCTTTTACGGATATTGGTTTAGGATTGGGAGCGGAAGAAAAGCTTGAGCAGAAGATACCTCTTGAATATTTGGACTATAGGCTGACGC
>NZ_JAWJBT010000279.1:0-311 GCF_046536035.1 Halomonas sp. SIMBA_159 | reverse complement strand
CCCCTTTTTACGGGCGTTCCTAATGCATATCGATGATTTTTCTCAATTCTTTTCAGTTATTCAAGACCCCCCAAAGTCAGCAAAAATATCGTACGCACTGTTAGACATTTTGTTTCTGACCGTATGCGCCACCATTGCAGGCATTGAGGGCTTGGAAGATATCGAAGACTTTGGCGAAGCTCACCTCGATTGGCTACAGGACAAAGGACTTTTTCGCCAGGGCATCCCTGTTCATGACACTATTGCCAGGGTTGTTTCTTCCATTGAACCTAACCAGTTTCAAGACTGCTTTTTAAAATGGATGCAGGCAG
>NZ_JAWJBT010000278.1:0-311 GCF_046536035.1 Halomonas sp. SIMBA_159 | reverse complement strand
CCGGTGGCATCAAGTTCTAGAGTTTTCGGTCAACTGACAGCCTGCGTCGTTGCGATGGAAGCCTGTGGGGGTGCGCACGTCACCTGGTAGCATAAGGTGGCAGTTTCGGTAAGCAGCCGCTCAAGCCCAAACATGTCGGAGCAATCAGAGTGCGGCTGGAGCTGGCCGAGAACCGTTGTGCTCTGGCCCTTGTCAATCTTGCCAACGACAGCAATCTACGCGGCTGCGATCTCGTGAATATGAAGCTGATCTATATCATGACGTCAGGCCAAATAACGGAACGCGCCTCGGTTCTGCAGAGCAAGACGCAG
>NZ_JAWJBT010000277.1:0-311 GCF_046536035.1 Halomonas sp. SIMBA_159 | reverse complement strand
ACGAGAAAAAAGCCCGCCTGTCTGCCGAGCATTACAATTTGTTTAATGTCCTGTATAGCAGTTTCACGTTCCTTGAAGTCGAGCATATCCATAAACGCTACGTACTCATCAAATATGATAAAAACAGGCTTAAATCCATAATAAGCATAGTTTTCCCCAGTTCTATATTTAGGATGACTTTTCATATCTTCCATCCTCTGCATCATATCCTGGACAGAATTCTTCAAAGTCATCATAATACCGCCTTTGCGAGAAAACACCTTCCGTTCAAAAATTCCTTCTAAATCAGCCAAATCGGCATTTTTAGGGTC
>NZ_JAWJBT010000276.1:0-311 GCF_046536035.1 Halomonas sp. SIMBA_159 | reverse complement strand
ATGCGATTTTATCCACCAGCGGCATGTATGATCAGTCTGGCGAGTTTGCATTTAAAGTGGGGCTGCCAGCGAAAAGCGGTGTCGGTGGCGCCATAGTGGCGATAGTGCCGCAGTTTGGCGTGATTACCGCCTGGAGCCCGCCACTTAACCGCTTTGGTAACTCAGTGGTGGCGATGCAGCTTATCAGCCAACTGGCGGAGGAGCTGGGCTTGTCATTGTTCTGAGCCGGCGGTTTAATCGTCGCCGAAGGTTGAGTTTTTCTCGCTGTGCTGAATACGGTCTATCACGATAACTGCGGCAAGCAGTTGCGC
>NZ_JAWJBT010000275.1:0-311 GCF_046536035.1 Halomonas sp. SIMBA_159 | reverse complement strand
ATATACTTTTTCCAGCTCCAGCTTCACTCAGATTAAAAATCAGCACGTTTAATTAACACTGTATCCTAGCGTCCCATCCCCTCATCAACGTCAGCCCAGAGTCAGGCTCAGGTCAATAACGAAAACCTGCTTACAGGGGCATGTATTCATCTTAACCGTCATTGTGAGACATTGCTGTTAAACTTAGGGCCAGAATGGTTAAAATACCCCTTTCTCCAATCATTAGAGATGACCTACGGAAATGGCTGAATACGTCTATACCATGTCGCGAGTGAGCAAAGTTGTGCCACCTAAGCGACAGATTCTGAAAG
>NZ_JAWJBT010000274.1:0-311 GCF_046536035.1 Halomonas sp. SIMBA_159 | reverse complement strand
GGAAATTTATACGGAGCTGTTGTTTCGAATGTTTTTAAAATGCACGGTGGTGCGAGCGTCGACAGTACTGATGTCGATCTGAACAAAGGTCCTTTCTTCGAAGAAACCGGCGGCGAACCTCAAATAAGTATAGACAGTGGAGCGGCCTTGGAACAATAGGCGATAATCAATGCATCTAAAAACCCTTCGTACTCTAACTAGAGTGCGAAGGGTTTTTAGATTATGAAGCTGCATTGGTGACAAGCGGCGCTGCGGCGGGCTTGCCGAAATAATAGCCTTGGAATAATTCGTAGCCTTGTGCTTTCAGCCAC
>NZ_JAWJBT010000273.1:0-312 GCF_046536035.1 Halomonas sp. SIMBA_159 | reverse complement strand
CTTTTAACCACACCTAGCGCCTTTGCGCCAAATCCAGCAAATCTCCCGGCTGTTTGAGCTGTCCCGGTTCCTAGACTAGATGTAGCAGTCGTAGCGACTCGTGCGCCTCCTCTGAAATTAAATAAAGATTGTGCGCCTTTTGCGATCTCCGGTGCGAACATCGTTGCAACGCCTAACAATGAGCCCCATTTACCTCCAAAAGACATCATCGCAGTACCGGCAAGGCCTGACGCTCCACGTAAACCACGAAGGCCCCTTGTGTTCCTTGTCACTGCTGCATTACTGATATTCATTTGTGCAGCTGCGGCAGTA
>NZ_JAWJBT010000272.1:0-312 GCF_046536035.1 Halomonas sp. SIMBA_159 | reverse complement strand
AACGTATTCACGGAAGCTATTGATCTGGAAGAGGATACCGAAAAACGAAAGCAACTCCGGTCCAAGCGCAGTGAGTGGAAAAAGCCGGTCAAAGCGATTCGCGAAGATTTCCTTCCTCGTCTGGAGAAATATAGTCAGCACCACGAGATCTTCGGTGGTCGAAACAGCTTTTCGAAAACAGACCCGGATGCGACCTTTATGCGAATGAAAGATGATCACATGAAAAATGGTCAATTGAAAGCAGCTTATAACGTACAAATGGCCACAGAAAATCAGTTCATTCTTTATTATTCGATGCATCAGCGACCAACG
>NZ_JAWJBT010000271.1:0-313 GCF_046536035.1 Halomonas sp. SIMBA_159 | reverse complement strand
GTGGTATAAAAGCGCTACTCTCGGCACTGCGGCAATCCTATGGGGTGCTGAAAGCCGCCAAACCAGTTGTGGTGATATCCACTGGCGCGGTACCTCGCTTATTGCGGTGGTTTCTCGCCAAGGCGACGGGTAAGAAAGCCATTTGGGTGGATAGCATGGCCAACTATCAGCAGCTCTCATTTTCCGGCAAGATTGCTCGCTTCTTTTGTGATCTTTGCCTCACCCAATGGGAGCACTTAGCCGCGAACGACAAGCATCTCAGCTATTGGGGGAAAGTCCTATGATCTTTATTACCGTAGGAACTCAGCTACCC
>NZ_JAWJBT010000270.1:0-313 GCF_046536035.1 Halomonas sp. SIMBA_159 | reverse complement strand
GGGCATTAACGTCTCACGCCTTCGATGCCTAACATTGAGGGTGGTACGGGGGGGGGTCTACCGGGGTGGGAAGCTAGGGTTTACCCGTAATTTTAAGCCATCCGCGTCCGATATGAACCGGATTGTGATGACGTGGCGAGGGTCGATAGCGTCCGATAACGTGGATTATGCTAAATTGCCGGCCCGATTCGCTTTGTTAGGTATTGACACGCGCGTTAGGATCGTGACAGCGCCCTAGGGGGTAGCATTGTATCCCCGCCTCCAAGTCTCTGCCCGACAAGCGCTTACAGCGATTCACCGCCTTGAATGCATC
>NZ_JAWJBT010000269.1:0-314 GCF_046536035.1 Halomonas sp. SIMBA_159 | reverse complement strand
CTCCCACTCAATTCCGCGCGCAGCAGCGCCTGGAAGTGGCAGAGCGATGCGTCGCAATCGACGACTGAGGGTCCGGCATCAACACAGCCAGGCGGCGCGCGGTTGAGAGACCGCGCCGCCCGGCTTTGCGCGCGAATCGCGCGTCGCCAAGCTATCAGATATGGAACAGAAAATGACAACCACCAAATCTGCGCGGTTCTCCAACGAAGCCGGTACATCTACCCTGCGGGGCAGGAAAGCCGACATGTCGGAAGATGACGTACCCGACGACTGGCTGCTCTCGCACGACGCCGCAAAGCCAGCGCAACCGCGCA
>NZ_JAWJBT010000268.1:0-314 GCF_046536035.1 Halomonas sp. SIMBA_159 | reverse complement strand
CATGACTGAACAAGTACAAGACGAAAACAAACTGATTGCAGAGCGCCGCGCGAAACTGGAACACATTCGTCAGGATTGCAAAGCAAACGGCCACCCGAACGATTTCCGCCGCGATAGCCTGGCTGCTGATCTGCAGGCCACCTTTGGTGATAAAACCAAAGAAGAGCTGGAAGAAGCCAACAACATTGTGGCGATTGCCGGTCGTATCATGGCCAAGCGTGGTCCATTCCTGGCGATCCAGGATGTCTCCGGCCGGATTCAGGCTTATGCGTCCAAAGATGTACAGAAAGAGCTGAAAGAAAAATATTCAGGTC
>NZ_JAWJBT010000267.1:0-315 GCF_046536035.1 Halomonas sp. SIMBA_159 | reverse complement strand
CCTCGGCCTTGTAGGCGTAGATGTCCTGCACGGGCGACACCATCCCGTAGATGGATCCCACATTGACGATCGAGCCGCCGACGCCGGGCGAACCCGACACTGTGCCCGACCCGAGTCCTCAGCCGATCGAACCGGTCGAGCCGCCGATCGGCGATCCGCCGCCGCAGCCCACGCAAACTCCCCAAGCCAGTCAGCGCCCGCCAATCTCTCTGCAACTCTGACATTACGAGCGGGTTGCGCCCTAGCCACGCGCCGCAAACTTGTGTACATGTTACAAATGCGGCGCACGTTTTACCGGGAGTTACGGCGTCGTTC
>NZ_JAWJBT010000266.1:0-315 GCF_046536035.1 Halomonas sp. SIMBA_159 | reverse complement strand
CTTTCAACATACTCTTTTTTCTTCTCTGCCAGCACAGATGCCCGCACCGTACGTGCATACTGCGGCCATTCCGCAATACCGATAATCACCACCAGCATCACAATGGCGTACTGACTGTAAAAGTCACTGCCAAAGCTGGCTTTGAAAATCGCCGATACGATAATCGCCACCATCATAGTCGAGAACGACAGCTGGACATCGGCAATCCGCATCAGGAAGCTGTCGATACGGCCACCGAAGTAACCGGCACAGAGTCCGACTATGATGCCGATAAACAGCTGCAGCGCGACGGCAAACAGGCCAATGGCCAGTGAG
>NZ_JAWJBT010000265.1:0-316 GCF_046536035.1 Halomonas sp. SIMBA_159 | reverse complement strand
CATTTTTCCCAGCGACTCAGAGACAGTTTGTCACCAAAGGCACCGAGGAAAATCAGCATTTGCAGGCCGTGCATCGCCAGCAGAAACGCCGTCATGATATACAGTGCGATCGCCGCCACACCCGGAAAAGGGTGGAACAGGTTCAGCAAAAGCACCACCCAGACAAATCCGATCGCCACTTTCGCCAGTAAAATCAGCGCTTTCATATTTCCTCTCTTTGATACAGGCGGTAGCAAACTTGTCCCGCCGATTTTTCTTTGATGAGCTGCCAGTGTTCGGGCGTATCAGGCAGGCCGAGTTCCTTTTCCGCTTCCAG
>NZ_JAWJBT010000264.1:0-316 GCF_046536035.1 Halomonas sp. SIMBA_159 | reverse complement strand
GTTCTTTCAATTCCATAATCTCGACATCTGGATTCAGTTCTGCGATTTTTTGGGCTAAACTGGCCACGCCGAATATCTCGGTGAAGGTATGGCTGCCGACCAGTAAGTTGATGCCGGCAAACTGAGCGTATTGAATCGTGTAAAGAGTGGCTTCGCCAGTAACATACGTCTCGCATCCGGCTTCTGCTGCTTCGCGGTTCTAGGCAGAAGAATGGCCTGCCCCCGTCAAGACGCCGATCCGTGTGACGGGCAGGGCGTTATTTCTCCTAGCGCGCACCGGCTCATTTAAAGCGTTGCGCATGCGGCCAGCCACTTG
>NZ_JAWJBT010000263.1:0-316 GCF_046536035.1 Halomonas sp. SIMBA_159 | reverse complement strand
GATATAGAACGAAGTGAACAAGCGACTAAAGATCAGTTGGCAGAAGAAAGTAACACCATGTCAAACGTTTCAAATCCAATGTCGAAAGTGGATGTAGAAAGAAGCGAACAAGCAACTAAAGATCAACTAGCAGAAGAAAGTAACAATAATTCAAGAGCATCTAGCAAAATACCAATTGTGGATGCTGAAAGAAGTGATCAAATTAAAGAACATATTGCCGAAGAAGAAAAGACCAATAGTCCGAAGGGTTCAACATCAGTTCATGAGATTGATGTTGAAAGAAGTGATCAAGGTATTTCTGAAAAAACGTTAACAG
>NZ_JAWJBT010000262.1:0-316 GCF_046536035.1 Halomonas sp. SIMBA_159 | reverse complement strand
ATTCTTCGTAGTATGTCTCCTGAAATTTCAGTTCATTGAACAAACCATCTCGATTCAGATTGGCATAAACAACAACATCCTGCGGCCAGCGACTACTGGTGCTGCCATTCATCTCAGCAATAAATGACTCAGGCTGGAACCTGAATGCCAGTGTATAACCCTGTTCCGTTTGCTCAAGCACATCGATGAGCATCTGCCCGGTATAGCTGTAATTCACCTTTAAGTTTGGCTGATAAGAATGTCCCTGCCCCATGAGACTGGTCATACCGGCCGCATGGTTCTGGTACTTCACCTCATAGCGATAAGAGCTGCCGGG
>NZ_JAWJBT010000261.1:0-316 GCF_046536035.1 Halomonas sp. SIMBA_159 | reverse complement strand
ACCCCAGTTGTGGCTTTCGGGCGGCCCACTCCCAGATCGTAGGCCAAGGTTCGCCACCTATGAACCGGTTCCCTCTGTGTTTGTTCGCGACATCAATAACGACGGGGTCGGGGATGCAGTATATCATGCCGGTTACTCCCGAAACAGGAAGGGTAACGTCGATCCCTATCTGACGGGTGAGATGAGAGTTTTCCTGTCGGATGGTACGAAGTTCGTCGGTCCAAATACTGTTGCTGCCGGAAATGTCGCCAATTACTCGACGCTCGGTGATTTTGACGGCGACGGTGCGCTGGATTTTGCTGAAGCCGGTGCGTCT
>NZ_JAWJBT010000260.1:0-317 GCF_046536035.1 Halomonas sp. SIMBA_159 | reverse complement strand
ATTTACTGACATTTATTTTTGAATAAAAGCGTCTATTTTCGGAAGAAATGTTGATGTGAGTTCAAGACAATATAGCATTACAAACTTGGGTTAGGACATTACTGATCGCTAAAACAGTACGTATTCAGGTTAGGACAGGGTTAAACTCTAAAATCTAGTTATCAGCTAATGGGGCAAATTGCCTATTGCCTATTGCCTGTTGCCTCATATCCACAAGCCAATTTAAATGCTTAACAGCTTAATAATAATTCCGAGAAAGCGACTAATTTCTGGCATGATTACGGAAAATTAATTCGGGTTGGATCTCCCAGTTGTAC
>NZ_JAWJBT010000259.1:0-317 GCF_046536035.1 Halomonas sp. SIMBA_159 | reverse complement strand
AGGATGACGAGTTAAGAATTAAATTCTCAAAAACTATAAATGGTGTAGAAGAGAGGATTTTAGTAAGAGAATCTCAAAAACCCCACGGTGCTTTTGAGATTTCTGATATGGAAGTTCCTATTTCGTTTAGAGGGAACCGATACTATATGTGTATGCCTTTTAAATCAGGGGTTGAAATTAGAGGTAATACAGTCTCGGTGGATATGGCATACCAAATCGTAAGACCCTTCATCGAGTTTAAAAATTGTGTAGTAGTATTTGTAACAGCAAAAAAGTGTTCTGAAAACTTAATGAATTATATAAAAAAATTGAAAGAT
>NZ_JAWJBT010000258.1:0-317 GCF_046536035.1 Halomonas sp. SIMBA_159 | reverse complement strand
CGGGGGGAAAGTCTCACGTTGGGCACTGCCCTGTCAGCGCGGTACGATTCTAAAGGTTGCATATTTTTCTGATTGTGATCTCATAAGCCAACGGCTTTAGATTTCGGGGGATGCCATGAGCAGAAATGCAGAGTACGAACAGCGCAAAAAAGACGGCGGATTCAAGAAAGTGACGGTGTGGGTTCCGGCTGACAGAGAGTCTGATATCAAGCACGCTATCAATGAGCTGTGTGAAAACGAACATCTGACCATCAATGTGCTGCGGGACTTGGTGACTGGCCGACTGGTATCAATGAACCGAAATTAGCGTCTGTCAC
>NZ_JAWJBT010000257.1:0-318 GCF_046536035.1 Halomonas sp. SIMBA_159 | reverse complement strand
GTTCCGCAACAATTGATGTTGTAAATCTCACCCCTATTTAGTTAGAGAAATGACAAAGACAGCAGCTGGAATTACCGAAGGATTCAGCAAAGCATCCCCAGAGGGATAGTCAGCCACGCCAGGGTAAAAATACATGGATGTATTTTTAGGTTGTCGGCGCTTGGAGCGCCTACAACCGACCCGGACAACGTCAGAGAACCGAAAAGGCTTTTCTGGGCACTCTTTGTGCAGAC
Source organism: Halomonas sp. SIMBA_159 (assembly GCF_046536035.1). Classification (NCBI taxonomy): domain Bacteria; kingdom Pseudomonadati; phylum Pseudomonadota; class Gammaproteobacteria; order Oceanospirillales; family Halomonadaceae; genus Halomonas; species Halomonas sp. SIMBA_159. Next base: position 85 of record NZ_JAWJBT010000257.1, on the reverse strand, counting down.
AAAGAGTGTCTGGCGCGCATCAAACAATGCTGAGGTGAACACCGAACGCAAGCGCGACATAGGTTCCGCAAAAATTGATGTCTTT
>NZ_JAWJBT010000256.1:0-318 GCF_046536035.1 Halomonas sp. SIMBA_159 | reverse complement strand
ATCTTACCCAGACCAGAAAATGTCGCTTTTTGGGTCGCAAAGAAATCAGTAAATTGACTTTGTTCTGGCCCGAAGTCCTCATCAGGCAGGTAATAGCCGAGAAACCCTGATTTGATTGCACGAAAATAAGGCTTTAATCCGCCTTCTCGTGCATAACAAATTCCCCCATACTGCAGACGCTGACAACTGATTAACCAGTCAAAAACGGGTTGGCGGTGCTGAGGTTGCATCAAAGCGGCGACAGGCAGACCCAGTGATGCCCAATAGATAGCCGGAAAGTCAATGGCCCAGCAGTGAGGGACTAAAATAATGACAGGA
>NZ_JAWJBT010000255.1:0-318 GCF_046536035.1 Halomonas sp. SIMBA_159 | reverse complement strand
GAGGAAGTTTATCCGAACGACTACATCAGGCGGTTCTACAGAGCATCCACAGGAGACAAGGTGTGTGAAGTGACCTTATCAACCGTCTTTGGCAATGACCGGATTGTTGGATCGGATTGTTACTACGGAATCTTTTACGAGATAGACGATACTGGAGTTGGCATGACGGCCGATCCATTCGGTTAGCAGACGTTCTCGTGTGCATCCGCATCCGTCAATCTGGGCTCGTTCAAGACTTTCGCCGCGCATGGGTTGGATGTCCGTATTGTCATGTTGTCTGAGTGATACTATAGGCCTGATTTTGGGCTGAGGTGGGAT
>NZ_JAWJBT010000254.1:0-318 GCF_046536035.1 Halomonas sp. SIMBA_159 | reverse complement strand
CCTCGGTGACGGCCATCGGGGAGAGGATGTTGAAGTCCATCAGCGCCGGTCCCCCGGCAGACCCACCTCATCCCAGCCATCAAGGTGACTGGCGATCCGGTCCACCAGCATGCGCACCACCTGCCCCTGCGCCACCACATGGCGGGTCAGATCTTCCACCCCCTTGGCCAGCGGGCGATTGTCGAGCATGGCCACCGACTCCGCGTGGCTGTGAATGCGCGAGGGGCCGGTGCTCTCGATCTCCCAGCCCCGCTCGCCGACGATACGCGCACCGCCCTGATGCGCGCCGCCCCGGGCAAAGGCCGGAATGCCGCCGAG
>NZ_JAWJBT010000253.1:0-319 GCF_046536035.1 Halomonas sp. SIMBA_159 | reverse complement strand
ATATTGAATGGCTGGCGATCGAAGATGAACGTGTAGCAGGGAGGTCTGGACATCCGCTAGTCGAGCAGCTGCGCCATGATGAGGAAGGCTTCGGCACGATTTGCCTGCGTTCTGATGACCTGGACCAATTGGCCTCGCAGATTGAAGCTCGGGGATTCCGGACAATCGGGCCGACGAACGCTGAAAGGCTGACGGATACAGGCGAAATCATCCGCTGGCGTCTGCTTTTCATCGACCAGCCGATTTCCTCTGATTTGCCTTTGCCGTTCTTCATTGAATGGGAAGAACCGGATGAAGCACGCCTTGCCGGCTTGAAACG
>NZ_JAWJBT010000252.1:0-321 GCF_046536035.1 Halomonas sp. SIMBA_159 | reverse complement strand
TGCCGGTTGCATTTGCTGATGAATAGTGGCCAGCAACGCTGCCGTCGTGTGCCAATCAATACAAGCATCAGTTACTGATACACCGGGTTGATCGGCTTTACCGTTTGTTAAACCCTGCCGGCCGGCATATAAGTGGCTCTCCAGCATAATGCCGATAATGGCATCATTGCCAGCCAGACGCTGCGACAACACGTTTAGTGCCACTTCACCCTGCCGGTTATGATCTTTGTTCGAGTTACCATGGCTGCAATCAACCACTATGCCACGCGGTAAATTCAGTTTATCAAGCTTAGCCAGCGCTTCGCCTATGCTTTGCTCATC
>NZ_JAWJBT010000251.1:0-321 GCF_046536035.1 Halomonas sp. SIMBA_159 | reverse complement strand
AACATGCGCAATTGGCGTTCAACCCTCGCGACTACTCAGGTAAAACGGTCGACCTTACCGGCAAGGATATTGCTGTCGCTATCTGGAATAGTAAAGGCATCATGTACGAAGGGACAGCCAGCTTTGATTCAACGGCTCAATTAATTCGACTGACGATCAATCAAATCTTGCAGCACGGTGATTTCCAAATCGAATTTACCGTAACCGACGCGGCAGATCCTGACTATCGCCGAAAGTTCCCATCTGGTGAATATGAAGGAAAGATTTACATCAAGCCTTCTGCAGACAACATCGACTTTATCGGAGTAAGCATGACGACAG
>NZ_JAWJBT010000250.1:0-322 GCF_046536035.1 Halomonas sp. SIMBA_159 | reverse complement strand
GCATCAAGGTTGGTTATCGGTCTTTATTCAGCGCCGTATGAGCTGTCCATTTACGACAGCGGAGCTGGTTCAGGATACTTACCTCAGGTTGCTGAGCAGCGGCAGGCTGCCGGCGTCAGGGGAATCCCGCCGTTACCTGACGCATATCGCCAAGGGGCTGCTGCTTGACTTCTACCGCCGCCGCCGGGTGGAATCTGCCTATCTCGAATACCTGCAACAGCAGCCGCAACAAGTGGCGGTGTCGTCGGAGGAGCGGCTGCAAATGGTGGAACCAATCGGCTGTCCGGCCAGCATGTGGGCACCATCCAGCTCGCCGTCAATC
>NZ_JAWJBT010000249.1:0-322 GCF_046536035.1 Halomonas sp. SIMBA_159 | reverse complement strand
CCTCCTGTTCAGCTACTGACGGGGTGGTGCGTAACGGCAAAAGCACCGCCGGACATCAGCGCTAGCGGAGTGTATACTGGCTTACTATGTTGGCACTGATGAGGGTGTCAGTGAAGTGCTTCATGTGGCAGGAGAAAAAAGGCTGCACCGGTGCGTCAGCAGAATATGTGATACAGGATATATTCCGCTTCCTCGCTCACTGACTCGCTACGCTCGGTCGTTCGACTGCGGCGAGCGGAAATGGCTTACGAACGGGGCGGAGATTTCCTGGAAGATGCCAGGAAGATACTTAACAGGGAAGTGAGAGGGCCGCGGCAAAGCC
>NZ_JAWJBT010000248.1:0-323 GCF_046536035.1 Halomonas sp. SIMBA_159 | reverse complement strand
TGTTTCAGCGTTTGGATCGTATTCAAAGCGGTCTCCAACCCACCTACCAGGAACCCAACGTCTGTCCTGATTCTTGGAGAGATAAATGGTAAAGTGACCATCGTTTGTGTATGATGCGTATTCCAAGTTGGTCCCAACATCAAGAGTAAGTCCACCACTACTCATTGAAAAGACGTTTTCTTGGTCGCCTTTTTGGAATGAGTTGAGCAAGCGACGAGCATCCACCGTTTTTGTACGAATGACCTCATCCTGAACAATATCAAGAAACTCATAGCCCATTCCTTCAAGCCACTCTTCATATTCAGCTTGCAAGCCATCATTCA
>NZ_JAWJBT010000247.1:0-323 GCF_046536035.1 Halomonas sp. SIMBA_159 | reverse complement strand
CCATAAAGTGCGCAATTACTATTCGGTATCGATTTCCGGCTACCATATCGCGGAAGCGGGCGCGAACCCGATTTCACAATTGGCGTTCACTTTGTCGAACGGCTTCACGTACGTCGAGTATTATTTGAGCCGCGGCATGAACATCGATGATTTCGCACCGAACTTGTCGTTCTTCTTCTCGAACGGTTTGGATCCGGAATACACGGTCATCGGGCGCGTGGCACGCCGAATCTGGGCAATCGTCATGCGCGATAAATACGGCGCGAATGAACGCAGCCAGAAACTGAAATACCATGTCCAGACATCCGGCCGCAGCTTGCACG
>NZ_JAWJBT010000246.1:0-324 GCF_046536035.1 Halomonas sp. SIMBA_159 | reverse complement strand
CGCTGGTCCAGCAGATCGCGGGGCTCGTCGTCATGCTCGGCAGCATCATGGGCTGGGTCGTGACCGAAGGCGGCGTGGACAAAGAGAAGGAGCGGACGAAGCAGCGGTCCGCCGAGCTGGAAATCATCCACGGCAACAACAAGCAGCCGGAGCGCAACGGCTCCAGCGGACACGCTGGCATCGGCGTGCTGGCAGCGATGGTCATGGCCACCTCAGTAGTCGCAGCGGGCTGCGTGGCCAGCGACGACAGCGACGGATACGCCGCCCTGACCGACCTGCCGCCGGAGCAGTCGTACTACATCCAGCTCCAGAGCTTCAACGACC
>NZ_JAWJBT010000245.1:0-325 GCF_046536035.1 Halomonas sp. SIMBA_159 | reverse complement strand
GGCGCAATGGCCCTCATCGGCCTGGCCTCTCTCTTCATGATTTTTTATCTGGAAATCTCAGGCGGCGGCCACTGATCGTCCTGCCATTTCCACAGCAGCGAAAGCGCATGAATATGCTATACTTCGGTTAACGATTACGAGAATATTCACGCGGAAGGAGTGACCTGCATGAATGAGACAGTTCTTTTTGTGCTGCTGGATGACTACGCGGATTGGGAAGCTGGATCTTTGGCGGCAGCTTTGAACGAGGAACCCGAAGGCGAAGGGCGGCGCTTTGATGTGAAAACAGTGTCGCTGACGAAAGACCCGGTCAAATCGATCGGCG
>NZ_JAWJBT010000244.1:0-325 GCF_046536035.1 Halomonas sp. SIMBA_159 | reverse complement strand
GTATTCTTCTTCTTTGACGAAGGTTTCGCTGTAGTAGCCATCATCGTTGTAATCTTCGTAAATCATTTCCCAAAGATCGTCGAAATCGCCGTTTTTAAGTGCACGTTCCAAGTCATCTGGAATTTCTTCATCGTTACCGTGAAAGTCATCTTCGATAAACGCTTTTAGTTCTTCAAAGTCATTAAAGACGCAATGGTCTCCATCGTTCCAATAGCGTTGCATGTAGCCACTGTCACAATCGGCGTTACCTGGCGCAATACGATGGTCCATGATGACCCAGAAACGTGGAGAGGCTTGCATGTCATAATCGTGCTCGCTTTCCCAC
>NZ_JAWJBT010000243.1:0-325 GCF_046536035.1 Halomonas sp. SIMBA_159 | reverse complement strand
TTCCTCTTTTACCTTAAAGTCTTCTTTCGTCACAGAGATAGTAACAGGTAAAGTTCCCGAACTACTTGTCGTACTCGCAGTCACTACCCAAATCTTACCGATTGACTTAAAGAACTTTGATAATGGAATTTTAGCTATGAATTTTAACATAAACAAGTACATCAAAATGATTACAGAAATCAAACCTATATAATCAACTAAAATAAATTTGCCCAAAGGTCCAAATATTTTCAAGCCGTATTCCCCAATGGTACAAGCCATTAATGCAGCTACACCTATAGGTGAAAATGCCATGATGATTCCTGTCAATTTATACATTACCTCT
>NZ_JAWJBT010000242.1:0-325 GCF_046536035.1 Halomonas sp. SIMBA_159 | reverse complement strand
AATAATGGGATTTGGTTTTTTGTTCTCTTCCATGAACTGCATCTGGCGCAATGCCCCCCAGCAGGAAACGCGGGCGATTGGATAACTCGATTTTCTCTGCCACCTGTTCAGCGATGATCAAATGCATCAGGCGCGATCCCATGTTCTCCCCCCCTTTCATTTCAATGATCCAGTGCCTCTTTCACTGCTGCTTCGACGTGGATTTTTGCTGTATCGAACAAAGGGATTTCCGCGTCGTTTTGCTGAATCAACAAGCCGATTTCCGTACAGCCCAGAATGATGCCCTCGGCTCCGCGGTCGATGAGTTTTTGGATGACTTTTTGGA
>NZ_JAWJBT010000241.1:0-325 GCF_046536035.1 Halomonas sp. SIMBA_159 | reverse complement strand
AGCAGGCGTACAACGAGGCGGTCTACCCGCTCATCCTCGAAGCCGACTCGCTGCTCGACGAACTCGCCCGGCTGAGGGACGGTGGCCAGACCGCGGACTTCCGAATCTACACCCGTCGGTTAGAATCGGTGCTTGACCAACTGGTGCTCCAGACCCGGCCTGTGGAGGACCAGCTCGAAGAACTCGGCCGGCTGGAGGATGCACTCGATGACCCCGGTGGTTCAGTCTATCTACCTGATCGGCAGCCTCGTCCTGAAGATGTGGGACCGCCTGAACGTGAAGGCCGGCGAGCTGCCTGACGAATCCGAAGTCCAAGCGGCCGAGG
>NZ_JAWJBT010000240.1:0-326 GCF_046536035.1 Halomonas sp. SIMBA_159 | reverse complement strand
AAACGTGCCAAATGACTTTGCGAACGTTCGCGAAATTGCACACACTTTTACGAACGGTTTTCAGGTATAATGAGAGGAAACAATCGTTTATAGAGGTGAATTATGGAACATCGCAAATTTGGCTACATAAGAGTCAGCAGCAAAGATCAAAATGAAGGCCGTCAGTTGGAAGCCATGCAGAAAATGGGCATCACTGAACGGGACATTTATTTGGACAAGCAAAGTGGGAAAAACTTTGAACGTGCAAACTATCAATTACTGAAACGGGTTATCCGAAAAGGCGACATTTTGTATATTCACTCGCTTGATCGGTTTGGCCGAAATAA
>NZ_JAWJBT010000239.1:0-327 GCF_046536035.1 Halomonas sp. SIMBA_159 | reverse complement strand
GATCATCTCTGCACACATTTCCTGTACTGTTATTTCCGGCACCCAGCCTAGGTTTTCCTTGGCCTTCGTCGGATCGCCCAGCAGGGTTTCCACCTCGGCGGGACGGAAATAGCGCGGGTCGATGCGCATAATCACGTCGCCAGGCTTCAGCGCAAGTGCTTGATCCCCCTCGATGGCCGCCACTGTGGCGACCTCCTCGGTCCCGTGGCCGGAGAACTCCAGATGTATACCCAATTCCGCGGCGGCCCAAGAGAATAACTGGCGCAGGCTACATCGCAGTCCGGTGGCCATGCCATAGTCTTCCGCCACCACCTGTTGCAGCAGCAC
>NZ_JAWJBT010000238.1:0-328 GCF_046536035.1 Halomonas sp. SIMBA_159 | reverse complement strand
ATGTCTTAGGCCAAGGGCGCATGCTCTCGTCTGTGTTAACTCGTCTACGTCAGCGGGTGGCTGATTTTTACCGTTTAGAAGCCGCGCTGGATATCGCCGCGTTACCCAGCGTTGTTCAAGATCAGCGCCTTGATGAGCTGTTAACCGGAGCTGACGCCACCCATGACGCGATGGGCATGGTGTGGTCGCCCCGGCGCAATGAACGCGGATGCGATTGGTCAATGCCAGATGTTGCACTCAATGACCAGGGCGCGTGGCTGGCGCTGCAGCGTTTGCAGCATCGCCAGCCAGCAGGATGGCAGCCACGCTTAGCGCGCTGCTCGGCGGA
>NZ_JAWJBT010000237.1:0-328 GCF_046536035.1 Halomonas sp. SIMBA_159 | reverse complement strand
ACTTGTATCCGAAACTAGGGGACAGGAAGCCTACGAAATGATGCAAGGGATTTTAACTGGTCACAAAATTATTACCACGCTGCACGCTGTGAATGCACGTGCCATTAAATCAAGATACATTAATATGATGAAAATGGGTTATCAGATCAATGAAACATCCATGTTGGAAGACTTGAGCAAGTATTTAGGATTTGGAGCGCATATTGAGAAAACAGAAGAAGATGACGGCTCTACTAGAAGGTATCAACAAGAAATCGTGGAGTTTTTGCCTAATGGCGAAACCTTGACGGTTTTTAGGTGCGATTTAACTAATGATGGTCTTAAGTAT
>NZ_JAWJBT010000236.1:0-328 GCF_046536035.1 Halomonas sp. SIMBA_159 | reverse complement strand
GGCCCTGATCGAAAAATATAACTATTCAGGCCCCCGCTACACCTCTTATCCGACGGCCCTGGAGTTTCAGCCCGACTTTACCGCCGTGGATTTCACCGCCGCCTGCCAGCGCTATCCCGAGCGCCGTTTGTCGCTCTATATCCACATTCCGTTCTGTCACACCCTGTGCTATTACTGCGGCTGTAATAAAGTCATTACCCGGCATGCGCATAAGGCCGACATCTATCTGGCGGCCCTGGACATTGAGATTCGCCAGCGTGCTGCCCTGATGCGTGGCCGGGCAGTCAGTCAGCTGCACCTGGGCGGCGGGACGCCCACTTTTCTGACC
>NZ_JAWJBT010000235.1:0-329 GCF_046536035.1 Halomonas sp. SIMBA_159 | reverse complement strand
TAGTCGATGCTAAGCACCTCAAATTTCATTGGGGCGAATCCTTCATTCTGCTGGAGGTAGCTTAGCTTGCAACCTGATCGAGTGCCAACTAGCTTGGACTTGGACACATATGTCTTCGCTACAGTAGTGACATCTTGCTTCGTGGGCTGAGGATTGCTGCCGTTCGGCCTAAACACAGTGAACGACTGCTTCCCGCCCCCTGTGTCAGTCGCGCCGCATCGAGGGGCGCGCTCCTTGCTGGATGTCCGCTTCCATCTGCTGATAAGGGGGCATTCGCGCCTGCAGCGAACTTCCGGAAATCGCCTGGCGTGCTGGCGGCCTCATCCGAC
>NZ_JAWJBT010000234.1:0-329 GCF_046536035.1 Halomonas sp. SIMBA_159 | reverse complement strand
CCATAGATGAAAGTAAAGAATTTTTTGAAGGGATACTAAAATTAATATTTAATCAAGGAGTCTGGGAAAGTTTGAATATCTTACTTGATAAAGAAGAAAGGCTATTGGTTAGTTTGCTTAAATTACCTAACGAATATAGTTCAATTTATTTTAAAGTTTTAAAGGAAAATACAATGTTATTAGGAGCTTTATTGCATAAAGATGTAAATATATTACAGTATATAGAAGAGCCAGCGGTAATAAGATCACTATGGAGAAAATATTTAATATTGTACTCAAAGGATTCATACAAAGTAATTATAGGAATGTTAAAGTATGATTTAATTCCC
>NZ_JAWJBT010000233.1:0-330 GCF_046536035.1 Halomonas sp. SIMBA_159 | reverse complement strand
AACTAAAGGTTCCACCAACTGCCACAAATTTCCCATTTCCATAAACTATATCTTTTAAGGCTGTAAAATCTCCATCGTTAACTTTTGGAATAACTTCAGAAGCTTTCCACGTATAACCGCCATCAGTCGAGTAAAGGGCGTGACCATTAGTAGCTACTGAGTACGGATCACCATTCGGATCTAATACATTCCGACTCGAACCAACTGCCACAACAATATCCTCGTCGCCAGCTACAGCATTAAGGTCTTGATAGAGCACTCCATTATCTTCTATAGAATGTTTTGTTGTCCAATTTATACCATCGGTTGATGTTGCTATGGACCTCACAC
>NZ_JAWJBT010000232.1:0-330 GCF_046536035.1 Halomonas sp. SIMBA_159 | reverse complement strand
AACTTCGGCAACCTGACTGCCGGCCTGCTGGCCAAAGCGCTGGGTTTGCCGGTGAAACGTTTCATGGCCGCCACCAATGTCAACGATACCGTGCCCCGCTATCTGCAGAACGGCAAGTGGGATCCTAAAGCCACAGTGCCGACCATTTCCAATGCCATGGACGTCAGCCAGCCAAACAACTGGCCGCGTATTGAAGAGCTGTGCCAGCAACAAGGCTGGGGTCTGAACGAGCTGGGCTATGGCGCGGTAAGTGATGAGCAGACCGCAGAGACACTGCGTCAGATGGATGCCGACGGTTATTTGTGTGAACCACATGGTGCCATTGCCTAC
>NZ_JAWJBT010000231.1:0-331 GCF_046536035.1 Halomonas sp. SIMBA_159 | reverse complement strand
CTGCATAAACAAGGCAAACTTTATTGAAAAAGCCAGTCCGTTGAACTTCAACGGGCTGGCTTTTCGTTTGGAAATGCCGCAATAAACCGGCACGTACATTCAGCGATTGGTGTCTCTGTCATTCTCGGCGCTGCGCTTTTCGTAGGAATGCCGGTATGCGCCACGGCGGAACTGAAGGATCGGGTCGTCCGAACAGCTGATGCCTGCTGTCATGACGGTCGGATCGTATAGGGCATGTTCGGCTTCCGCGGCAGGCGCTTCGATGACCAACCGTCCTAGCAAAATGCGTTTACGGTCTTTTGGCCAATCGCGTGTCGGGTCATCTGTCGGG
>NZ_JAWJBT010000230.1:0-333 GCF_046536035.1 Halomonas sp. SIMBA_159 | reverse complement strand
AATTGGATTATGAGCAATATTGTCACTTCCTGCCGGGTGAACAAGGTTACGGGTTACTCAAAGAGCTGATGCGTTTTGTATTGCGCGACCCTATGGCCTGGGATCTGAAACTGGAAGTGAAATCGGATGGATTACCAGCCAGCATTTTGGGCTCGAAGGAAGCGAACCGGCTGGGACAAGTCAGTTGGTTGGGTAACGTGCAAGGTGATAAACAGACAGTGGTGATCATCGGCGCTGTCTAGATGAGTACCTGGCACTCTGCTACCTGCAGTCTTGACTGCATGGCGGAGTGCCAGGAGGGCAAATGCCGAAATGAAGCGGCTAAGGGTGAAG
>NZ_JAWJBT010000229.1:0-333 GCF_046536035.1 Halomonas sp. SIMBA_159 | reverse complement strand
TTAATGGAAAATTTCCAGTTCGCAAATGAAGTCAGAAACAATTAAGATTGCGTGAACTCCACTGTTTTCAAGGTTTCTTTCCGCATTTTTTTCAGATATTCTTCGGTACATACCCTGCCAGGTTTACAGTAAAAAGGAAATTGCTATAATGTTTTTTTGAAACTTTTTTCTCCGCCTACGCTCTTTTTCGCAAGCACCCGTTCACTTATAGCCATTCAATAAGTTTTATAAAAATTCAGAATGCCTATCTCTCAAATTGTGTGGCGCACAGGGACATAGATGAAAAAAATCCCGAAGCGACGCAAATTTCACGCTAATAATTGTGTCATGCAC
>NZ_JAWJBT010000228.1:0-334 GCF_046536035.1 Halomonas sp. SIMBA_159 | reverse complement strand
AACATTCCAATTGGACTTCAGTCACCCCATGGCCATTGCCCATGGCAGCGGACTGGACGCTTACCCCCCCCCTAATCAGCTGCGCGCTTTCATGTTTACAATTTCTTTCACTAAGGACAGGCGGCGGCCTACAGCCCTGAGCTGCCATTCGTGCCGGGCGCAGCAAATGACGAGTCTCAGCCCAATCTCAACGATGTCGCAACGGCTCTGTGGCTTGGATAAATTAGTAAAGAAAACAGGATACAGCCTTCACCTTTTGCATTGATTGCTTTCGCTTCGTTAGATCGATCCCGATAACTTGGATATTCGAGATTCCAAGTTCATCAACTATCAG
>NZ_JAWJBT010000227.1:0-334 GCF_046536035.1 Halomonas sp. SIMBA_159 | reverse complement strand
CCACTTTTCCGATTGTTGACATCTTGTTTCCAGTTGATTGAAGACGTTCACCATATTCTTGCAAGCTGTTTCCGGCTCTTGTCCAAGCTGAATTTTGTGTATTTATTTGTAAGGTAGTTGATCGAAGAGCACGCTCAAGCTGATTATGGTTGGTTACTTCTCTATTGATTACTGTCGCAAGCTGTAAGGCTTCTTTTGAATTTTCACCTTTTTCCCTGGCTAACACTTCATACTTTTTCTTTAACTGCTCGATCTTGCTTCCTTGTAATTCATAAAGCTGTGAAAGGTCTTCTTGTTTGCGTCTAAGTTTTTCCGACTCGTCCCCAAAGTGTCC
>NZ_JAWJBT010000226.1:0-335 GCF_046536035.1 Halomonas sp. SIMBA_159 | reverse complement strand
CGTTGCTCTAGCATGAGTAGTGCTAGTTCATGGGTAGACTATACTTATCAGGTTGGTGATTGTGGATAGAGAGATAAGAATTGGTTTGTTGATACCAATAGTGATGGAAATGTTGAATACTGTCGTCATGTTGGTGATAAATCAGGTACGAATAGCTATATTCGCTGTAGTGAAAATACAACGATAAAGCCTTCGCCAAACTTGTTTACTGGTGTGATAAATGGGTTAGGGCATTACTCTTCTGTTTCTTTCACGACTTTATTTGATGGTCAGGTTTACCATAAAAATGCGTTATACCCAGGTGATAAACGTAAGCTGAATTATCAGTTTCCGAG
>NZ_JAWJBT010000225.1:0-335 GCF_046536035.1 Halomonas sp. SIMBA_159 | reverse complement strand
CATGACAGTGCTATCTTAAATGTAATAACAACTGCATTGACACTGTACTAACAAGATGACACAAGATAGAATGACTTTCAGCTTCCGTTGCCCGCGCTCTCTAAAAGATGCTTTCTCAGCTAAAGCTAAAGCAAACGGGACAACCGCTTCCGCTCTTATTAAGGATTTTATGCAAGCCTATCTTGATGGAGGTAATGACAAAAGCATTGACAAGAAATCAGGTATTGACGAGCAATGTCATGACACTCAGCATCAAAGCACTGACAATCAACGGATAGAAGATTTAGAGGCTAGGATTAAAGCCTTAGAAAACAACCAAGCTAACCTAGCTGATC
>NZ_JAWJBT010000224.1:0-336 GCF_046536035.1 Halomonas sp. SIMBA_159 | reverse complement strand
CCATGAATGTTGCTGTCGGTGAAGGCATTGGGGTTAGCACGGAAAATTGCCCCGAGGACCTGATAAATAGAAACGCTGTCATTGGGCTTATACCGTGATGCAATGGACCATAAGGTTTCGTTTTCGCCTGTCGGGCCGTAAATACCCACTGTACGGTTACCGGGAGACATTGCCGGACGCGGTGTGGCCGCGCGAGGCTGAGTCACAGCGGGTCGGGGCGATGGCGCGGGTGACACCGCAGGCGCCGGCGGTTGTGCGGGCTCAGCAACCTGGTCAGTCGGCCCCATGATTCGAACAGTGTTCGCTTGTACGGCGACAGGGAGCTGCAAAGCCGCC
>NZ_JAWJBT010000223.1:0-336 GCF_046536035.1 Halomonas sp. SIMBA_159 | reverse complement strand
CTGAAGATTTGGATAAGTTAAAAGAAACATATGGGTATGGGTATCCCGATGATGATTATTTTCTATTTGAAAAGAAATTCCTTCAATTGAAACCATCTTTCCAATTAATCACAACAATGCATGAAGAGTGTTTACGAGAATATTGTGTCAACAAAGTCTATGAGACATTAGCAAAAGCTAAAGGTGATTTCAAACAAGCTAAAGATTGGGCTGCGATGGCCAAAGACACTGCAGAGGCTGGGAAATTAAAACCTTCTCAGATGAGCAAAGCCGACTTATCACAAGGGTTAGATGGTTTTGGACAGTTAGCTAGAATGGTAGAGGAAAAAGTTGACA
>NZ_JAWJBT010000222.1:0-336 GCF_046536035.1 Halomonas sp. SIMBA_159 | reverse complement strand
AAAGCTCAGCGGGATGGCCGAAGCACTGGAGCGGCAGCAAGAACAGCCAGGCACTTATGAAGCTCTCGCGTTCACCGAGCGGCTGAGCTTGTTGGTCGAACAAGAGCAGTCAGTTCGGCAGCAACGCCAGCATGAGCGGCTGATCCGGCAAGCCAAGTTCAAACTTAATGCTACTGTTCAGGAGATAGACTACCAGCACCCTCGCAATATCGAACGTTCACGCATCGCTCGGCTAGCGCAACGGGACTGGCTTGACCGAAGGCAGAACCTGTTGATCACCGGACCATGCGGCAGTGGTAAGACTTATCTCGGCTGCGCTCTTGGCCATAACGCCTG
>NZ_JAWJBT010000221.1:0-336 GCF_046536035.1 Halomonas sp. SIMBA_159 | reverse complement strand
CATGTCGGCATTTATTTGCATAACGCAAAAAAATTGCAGTTTGCAATTCAAAACTTGCAAACTGCAAGAGAAAACTCAGCAATCCATTTATTAAAACCCACCCACCCACCAACAAAAATACGCAAGCAACTGATAAATATATAAAAATATAAGCATGGCATTCCTCCTGCTATTAGTTATACAACAACAGGAGGAGCCAGATATGAAGTTTCCAACTCTCCACAAGATCACCGCCGCCATTGCATTAAGTGCTTCTATTAGCGGTTGTGCTTCTATTGGAACTGATCCTATCGCACCGCGAGAAGGCTCTCCAGTGATGTCAAATCACACGCCTTA
>NZ_JAWJBT010000220.1:0-337 GCF_046536035.1 Halomonas sp. SIMBA_159 | reverse complement strand
AGTTTCCTCGATATTTATGTCGGTAATTCTTTGGTGTTATTTTCCCTAAACTAACAGCTTGTGGTTCCTCATCATTGCGCTTAAAAATAACATCAAATATTTTGGCCATCTTTTCCCTCCAATGTACTTTTCTGAAATCCACTCAATTTGATAGAACATGATGTAAAGGAACTTCAATTCTTGTAAATTACTGTATCTACATTTTATCATTATTTGAATATTTCGCATCTATTCATATGCCTTATTAAGACAAAAGAAAAAACTCGCATCTCTGCGAGTTTTTGTAATACCATTATTCTACTCTTCACCCATCTCTTCCAACGCATCCGGATACACA
>NZ_JAWJBT010000219.1:0-338 GCF_046536035.1 Halomonas sp. SIMBA_159 | reverse complement strand
GCCGCCGGGCTCGCCGCGGCCGCGCTCGTGCTGGCGCTGTGGCAGGGCCTGCGCCTGCGCCGCGCGCGCCAGGCCGGCGAACGCCTGCAAGACCGCCTGGAAACCGCGCGCGGCGAAATCGACTTCCTGCGCCGCGACCTGCAGCAGCACGACCAGCTCGAGCAGCAGCTGACCCAGGCCAAGCAGGCCGCCGAAGCCGCGGTGCTGGCCAAGGGCGAGTTCCTCGCCACCATGAGCCACGAGATCCGCACGCCGCTGGGCGCGATCACCGGCTTCGCCGAGCAGCTCGCCAGCCTGCCCGACGCCCCGGACGAGGACCGCCGCGACTGGATCGACAC
>NZ_JAWJBT010000218.1:0-338 GCF_046536035.1 Halomonas sp. SIMBA_159 | reverse complement strand
CAACTATCCTGTGGCTGCGAAGGACAACGTGGCTGCTTGCTGTTAGCAACCGCCACTGAAATGGTGCCACACGACGCCGAGATCACCAGCCTTGTTAATGCCATGTATAACCAAATGGGCCAGAAACTCATTACAGCTGTACAGTCCGGTCAGAGCACTGGCGAAATCCCGGCTAAGCTCGACGCACAAGCAATAGCAAGTTTGATCCTCAGCATCACGCATGGCATGAGAGTGCTTGGAAAAGCTGGCGGACTACAAAGCGATATCAACCTGATAGTGGACACCGCCATGAAGTTGCTCGACTGATTTTTTCAACCAATTAGGAACTGATAGGTTTC
>NZ_JAWJBT010000217.1:0-339 GCF_046536035.1 Halomonas sp. SIMBA_159 | reverse complement strand
GGTCTTGGCTGAGCGTCAAGGGATTGGGTAAATCCCAGCTCACCCGTATGCCGTCTGCCAGCCAGTCGGGACAAGGTTCGCCATGCTGGCTATCGCCGACAGAAATCACAATATCAGGATGGAACCGTGAAAACTCTTCCCACGACTTGCTTCGGTAATCGGCCGGATTCAGGCCCATTGCGCTGAGGTAAGTCTGCATTATCGCAGGCAGCTCACCTTCAGGGTCGGAGCCTGCACTGGCGATGTGAAAATGAGCAGGTAAAAAACGTTTGGCGACAGCTTCCGCCAGGATACTTCGGCAAGTATTGTGACGGCTGATAAACAACACTTTCATTGTAA
>NZ_JAWJBT010000216.1:0-339 GCF_046536035.1 Halomonas sp. SIMBA_159 | reverse complement strand
AAGAGAAGAAGACTGAAGCAGGGAGACACGATAGAGTTTACGAAACTTCCCGGTGAAGACGAGAAACTAAGGGTGAACATCAAAAAGTTATACACATATCCGACATTTCGGGAGATGTTTGAATCCATACCTGCTGAGAAATTAGGAATTGTGGATAACTGCATTGAAACAAACATGAAATCTATACACAATTTGTATTCACCAGAGCGTGAACAGGAATGGGGCAGTTTGGCGATTGAAATTGAGCTGATTCATCTTGAAAACGGTGGATAAGTGGTTAAAGGGGTTTTGAAAATGACAAAAACTGCGATTATGTTTTCCACAGGCTGGATCATGTTG
>NZ_JAWJBT010000215.1:0-340 GCF_046536035.1 Halomonas sp. SIMBA_159 | reverse complement strand
AACACTGATCTCACCGCAAAACCCGATCAATCGCAACGTTAATCCCTGATCATCAGGTAAGAAAAAAGCGAGCCCGGGCTCGCTTTTCTGAGGCTTTTATTTCCTGTCGGCCACACTGGCCTGACGGGCCTGCCACTCATCCAGCAATGACTGTTCCAGCAAGGCCTGCTGCTGTAATGCCTGCTCAGTCTGCTGATTTTCATCTTTCAGAAAAGCCAGTACCTGTGCCGACTGACGGGAATCATCCCGCAGCCAGCCGTAAGCCGGGGCCGGTTCAGAGACCGCCGCCACATCAAGGGCGAATACCGGCAAAGCCGAAAACAGACTCGCCATACCGCAC
>NZ_JAWJBT010000214.1:0-340 GCF_046536035.1 Halomonas sp. SIMBA_159 | reverse complement strand
AAAGCAACTTACAATCATTTAATCACTGTGGCATCAAAAACAGAGGTCAATTATGAACTATCAGTGAAGCTGCTTGAAGGCGTTGAGGGGTATGAGCACGAACATGTTGATCTTGGAGATACAACCATTGCTATTGACCGTAATTTTGCTATTCCTATTGAAACATCACAGCGCATCATCTCAATGGAATATGACATCACTGATCCTGAAAATACATGTGTCGTTGATATCGGGCAGTTCTTGTCAGCCTTACAGGGCGATGATCGAGTAAAGCAACTGCAAAAAATAATTGATAACAACCGTGGCACATGGGAGCGGAAGCCGGATGCAGGAAATGTGA
>NZ_JAWJBT010000213.1:0-340 GCF_046536035.1 Halomonas sp. SIMBA_159 | reverse complement strand
CTGGCTGGACGGTGAAACCACCAACAGCTTCAAAGTGAGCGCTATCCGACGCGATAATGATGATGACGTACCGGACGATCAGTACGGGTTCAGAGTTTTTACCAATACCGACATCAAAATTGATTACCAGTCAGCCACAGCCACTGGCTCAACCAATGTCGCCGCCGGTAAAGTCTCGTCAACCATATTGATGGCAAGTTGTGGTGATAAGTTTGAGATTTCAGCAACCAAAGGTCAGGACGGCGAGGTGGTGGATCCGCAGCAACTGGATCTTTGTTTACCTAACCTGGAACCAGGGGATACCTATCTGCTGATTACCAGTGACGACGCCATTCTGTAC
>NZ_JAWJBT010000212.1:0-341 GCF_046536035.1 Halomonas sp. SIMBA_159 | reverse complement strand
AGAGCTCCTGCAGGAAATCGCCAATTTGAACAGCTTGAGAAAGCATCGTTATATGAATTAACAGCAGTAAGAGCAAGAACTGATCGCCAGTTCTTGCTTTTTCTCATGCGAAAAAATGTAGAAAGGCAGGAATGGGAATACGAAAATCCAATTAATTGGTATTTAAGTTGTGGGAATTTTTGGTTACCTCTGTTAGTCTAAAAAGGAGAAGGAATAGAGAAAAACACGAACTTAAAAAAATACGACTGGAGGGAGTCCATGCCAATTTGCCAAAACTGCCATCAACAATGGGGCTGGAAGAAAACTGTCCAAAAGATGTTCATTTTGGATACGGGCATGAT
>NZ_JAWJBT010000211.1:0-342 GCF_046536035.1 Halomonas sp. SIMBA_159 | reverse complement strand
ACCGCATCCCACTCCAGGCCTTTGGAACCGTGGATGGTCAGAAGCTGAACCACTCCCGGCTCGGGCGGCTCAGGGCGTGGCACGAGCTCGTCGGTGCTCTCCGCCTTCTCGAGCCAGGCGAGGAGGCTCGAGATGGTGCCCCGCTCGTCGGCGGCGAGGAATGACCGGACCTCGTCGGTGAACGCGCGCAGCTGCGTGGCGGCGATGCGTGCCGCTGAAAAGCCGATTTCCGTCTCGCATATTGCTTTCACAGGCCCGGACGGCAAGCAGATGACGCTCGGCGATTTCAAGGGCAAGACACTGCTGGTCAATCTCTGGGCGACGTGGTGCGCGCCATGCCGC
>NZ_JAWJBT010000210.1:0-344 GCF_046536035.1 Halomonas sp. SIMBA_159 | reverse complement strand
GTACAAATGGTTTCATAGGATTCCTAGGCAGAGGCATATAGTATGTTGAGATACACTGCGGTCAAAGAATTGAAATATGTGATGCTCTACCCACCGGAAGGTGATAGCCCAATCCTCGAAGTATGCGATGGGGATGATCGTGATCTCTTGTGCGTTGAAGTTTCAGAATGTGGTGAGTTAAAGTTCACCTTTTATTCTCAAGATGGGGTGACCATTACCGAACCGCAACTCCAGGAAATCATTCAGAAAGCCAAAAAAAATATTTCGGCTGTATCGTAATGGCAAAAAGTTTTCAAAAAGCCACAGTAAAGATAGGTTTCCCAAACTACCTGTTCCCTCCCAAC
>NZ_JAWJBT010000209.1:0-344 GCF_046536035.1 Halomonas sp. SIMBA_159 | reverse complement strand
CGCTTTTCCTTCTTCTGCTGGGCGCAAAATACGCTGGCCGAAGCCGATTTTTTCGATTTTTTGTGAATCACTTTCCATCGGAATGATGCGTGCATCATTTAAAACGGTTGGTGTGTTTTGCATCATTCTAATGAATGTGTTGGATTGGGTTGCGTTCATGAGACCGCCGGTTTTTAAGCTGGCAAGTGTCATTTCAGCCTTGCGAATCAACTCTTGATTTCTCACACTGTTTCCTCCTTATTTAGGCTTATAGTAAGCCATCCCATATGGGCTTTGTCCTGTCGTTTTGTGTATCGTGGATTGTTTGTTTTGAAATGCCCCGCGCTTTTTCAAGCATGTGAATC
>NZ_JAWJBT010000208.1:0-345 GCF_046536035.1 Halomonas sp. SIMBA_159 | reverse complement strand
GGCATGCACGGACCCACCGACATCTCTCCGGTCGGCATGGCCGCCGCGATGCACCTGGGACTGTCGATCCACAACTTCGGCATCCAGGAATACATGTTCCACAGCGAGCAGATCCTGGAGGTGTTCCCGCGCGACTACGAGTTCCGCGCCGGCCGCCTGCATGTCGGTGACAAGCCGGGCCATGGCGTGGAGCTGGACGAGAAGCTCGCCGCGCGCTATCCGTACGTGCCGCGCCAGCTGCCGGTCGCACGGCTGGAAGACGGCGCGATGTGGGATTGGTAAGCATGCGTACCGGCCTGCTCGGATCGATGTCCCGTGCACTGCCGCTGCTGGCGGCGCTGGCCT
>NZ_JAWJBT010000207.1:0-345 GCF_046536035.1 Halomonas sp. SIMBA_159 | reverse complement strand
CAGCGAATTCCACTTGGCTCACCTACTTTCTGCTTATTCAGGGAGCAACTGGAGTCCCTTCCTGTATTATCTAATATCTATCATACAGGAGGATTTCTCCGTTTACTAGACCAAATGTCATCATTCCGAGGTAAATAGCTTATATTTTTCAATCAAATCCTCATTGACCCTCTATTTAAAAGAACTTTCAGATTTTTTTAAGCTATTCGAATACAGTCCTTTGACCTAGCCAAGCTTAGTATTCGCTAAATCGAGAAAGTCATTCATCACCGCATCGATCTCAAATTGGCGTGCTTTAAGCTTACAGCGCTCCGCTGTTTTCCGATAAGCATTTTCCGACACCAG
>NZ_JAWJBT010000206.1:0-345 GCF_046536035.1 Halomonas sp. SIMBA_159 | reverse complement strand
ACAAGCAGTCTGATGCCTCTTCCAAGGCCAAGGAAACGCCACACACTGCCGGCACGCCACCTAAGTCGTCTGCCGCCAGCCAGCCTGCTGCCCCCGCCGCATCAGGCAAAGGCAGCAAAACCGGCTGGGTCGCCATTGCTCTGGTTATCCTGTTGGGTGCCGGCCTGTATTATCACGGCCACCAGCAAAACCGCGACCAGCTGGCACAGGTTAGTGCGCTGCGAGCTCAGCTCGAGACCCTGAAAAGCGAGCTGACGACAAGCACCCAGGATGTCAAAAGTGCGGTCGAGCAGCGCTTACTCAGCGCCACAGGCAAGCTGGATCAGCAGAGCAATGACATTAAAG
>NZ_JAWJBT010000205.1:0-345 GCF_046536035.1 Halomonas sp. SIMBA_159 | reverse complement strand
GCAGCATCATGGGCGGCACTTATTCCATCCGCGAATTGATTGCACAGGCACCGGAACTCGCACAGCATGATTTCTTCATATGGGCTTTAGTCCTTGTGCTGCTCGGTGCGTTCACGAAGTCAGCACAGTTCCCGTTCTATATCTGGCTGCCGGACGCGATGGAGGGCCCGACGCCGGTCTCCGCGCGGATCCACGCCGCCACGATGGTGACCGCCGGCGTCTTCATGCTGTGCGGCCTGTCGCCGGCGCTCGCGTACGCGACGGTCGCGCTCGACGTGATCGGGGTGGTGGGCGCTGCGACCGCCTTCTTCGCCGCGACGATCGGCATGGCGCAGAACGACATCA
>NZ_JAWJBT010000204.1:0-345 GCF_046536035.1 Halomonas sp. SIMBA_159 | reverse complement strand
TCGAAACGATGGAATGGGCGACGTTCTTGGATACCGCCCGCAGCGGGGAATACGACCTGACATTCTTGAGCTGGTCGAAGGTGACGGGCGACGGATCTGAAATGCTCTACCCGAACTTCCATTCCGATAACATCGGCGCATCCAACCGCGCGCAATACAATAATCCGGAATTCGATAAATTGGTCGAAGCATCGCGCACGAGCATCGACCAGGAAGAACGCGAATCGATTCTAAACGAAGCGAACCAATTGATGCTCGCTGATGATGCGGCGATTGTCATGTATCACGGCGTGGTCACATCGGCTACAGACGAATCGATTCAAGGCTTGCAAATGGACCCGAACG
>NZ_JAWJBT010000203.1:0-346 GCF_046536035.1 Halomonas sp. SIMBA_159 | reverse complement strand
TCATCCAGGTAAACCCTTCTGTCAGCTTTGACTCAGGCACAATCTTTTCCACAAGGCCCATAGTCACAATCATGGTAGGTGCGAAGAAAATGCCCGCGACGAAAACGGAGACGGATAGCGTCAGTACATCGTACACCACCAGCAGCGGGAGTGTGGCTGTCGCAGTGGCGATGGAAGCCAGCAACAACTGTTTTGGCAGAGCGAGGTTCAGACGCAGTGCGCCAAACACCAGGCCGGAAATACAGGAGCCCGCGGCATAGGCCGACAGGACAAAACTGGCCGCCACAGGCACGCTTTGTTGTTTGGCAAACGCGACACTGAGCACATCCACCGTACCGACTATGGT
>NZ_JAWJBT010000202.1:0-347 GCF_046536035.1 Halomonas sp. SIMBA_159 | reverse complement strand
GGTATCATCTTCGATAACGTCAAGCTGATTGATCATTTCTGCCACCAGAGTCACTTCACGGCCCTTAAAGCCGGCTTCCAGCAGTTCATCCAGTTCATGGATGACACGACTGGCCTGATTGGCAGCATCAAGGCAGCGTTGAACGTAGGCAAGAAAGTCTGGATAAAAGTGCTCAGGGATGTCTAACTGACGTCCGTAGACACGACCTGCAATATCTTTGGCCAGATTTGCGAGTTTGTCCTGCTGAGTGAGGAGATCCAGCATGTCAGTCCGGTCGACTGGCATGAAAAGACCACGAGGAAGCTTGAGACGGATTTCACGATTGAGCACATCCGCATCTTTTTCAA
>NZ_JAWJBT010000201.1:0-347 GCF_046536035.1 Halomonas sp. SIMBA_159 | reverse complement strand
TAGGAGTCGCATAAGGGAGAGCGTCGAGATCCCGGACACCATCGAATGGCGCAAAACCTTTCGCGGTATGGCATGATAGCGCCCGGAAGAGAGTCAATTCAGGGTGGTGAATGTGAAACCAGTAACGTTATACGATGTCGCAGAGTATGCCGGTGTCTCTTATCAGACCGTTTCCCGCGTGGTGAACCAGGCCAGCCACGTTTCTGCGAAAACGCGGGAAAAAGTGGAAGCGGCGATGGCGGAGCTGAATTACATTCCCAACCGCGTGGCACAACAACTGGCGGGCAAACAGTCGTTGCTGATTGGCGTTGCCACCTCCAGTCTGGCCCTGCACGCGCCGTCGCAAA
>NZ_JAWJBT010000200.1:0-349 GCF_046536035.1 Halomonas sp. SIMBA_159 | reverse complement strand
CCGTCAGCGACAGCATCGAGGAAACCGCAGATGATGAGGCAGAGAGTGAGCTCCCGGTTCAGACCTCTGAAACTGCGGAAAAGAAGCAACACATTGAAACAGCAAAACAATCCTGAACAGAGAGATAAATAACACACTCATATTAACCCGGGGATCGTTATGATCCCCACCCCATAAGACCTTCTCCTCGGCAACGGCAGAGAAGGCTAAGGAAAACAAAATGGAAACCATCTGGCTGAAAAACCCTTTAGCCATTTACACAGGCTCAAGCACAGAATCGGATGCCCGCGGCGGCGTTGTGATTCAAGGCAGTAAAGTGATTGAGCTGGTTCCTCTTGGTGCTCAACCA
>NZ_JAWJBT010000199.1:0-349 GCF_046536035.1 Halomonas sp. SIMBA_159 | reverse complement strand
CTATCGGTCCTTCTATGGGTCAGCAGAACATTGACATGGGGATCCAGGCCTGTATCTGGGGCATGGTCGCCGTGATGTTGTTCACTTTGCTGTACTACCGCAAGTTCGGTCTGATTGCCAACCTGGCGCTGACGATGAACCTGGTATTGATCATTGGTGTGATGTCCATGATTCCGGGCGCCACTATGACCTTGCCGGGTATTGCCGGTATCGTGCTGACAGTGGGTATGGCGGTGGATGCCAACGTGCTGATCTTCGAGCGGATTCGTGAAGAGCTGCGCGATGGTCGCAGCCCGCAGCAGGCGATTCAGCAAGGTTACGCCAATGCGTTCAGCACTATCGCTGATGC
>NZ_JAWJBT010000198.1:0-349 GCF_046536035.1 Halomonas sp. SIMBA_159 | reverse complement strand
TCTACCATCATTCCAGAGATTTATTGCTTTTCTTTCAGCTTTTGCTTGCTCGATTTGAAGATTTTCAGTCTCATTCTCATCTACCATTTCAGCAAGTGTTTCTGCATGATATTCAACCCAATCCTTATCCCGATCAATACTTCTTTGTATAGTTGTTCCTAAATCTTTTAGGTTCTCTATTTCTCTGCTAATATCTACACCCATCTCCAATTGAGCTTTAGTAGCACTAGTAAGGAACCGGAAATTTGCATCTTTAGAAATCCAAGATGCAATATCTCTTCCTACTAGTAGAATCACACAGTGATCCCCTGCGCCACGAGCACCTCTGCCAATTCCTTGCTCAATCCAG
>NZ_JAWJBT010000197.1:0-350 GCF_046536035.1 Halomonas sp. SIMBA_159 | reverse complement strand
AGTGGGGCGACGTGCTGCGCGAGCTCGATCGTCTGCAGCAGGCGTCGATCGAGCACGACGGCAAGACCTGGCAGGTCCGCACCGAGGCGACGGGCACCGTGACCGCCCTTGCCAAAGCAGTCGGCATCGCCCTGCCGCCGCGGGTTCAGACCACTGGACCGCCGGAGCCGGAACATCCGTCGCCACCGAGGTCCAGGAAACGCCGGGGACGCCCCCGGCATGGTGCCACGTCGGCCTGAATTTCCCGATTCACTGCGTTAACTCAACGCGTTAGCCATTTTCGGTGTTTAAGTCGGGCCAAGCGTTGAAGGGCGAGGTCGCGAAATTGCGGCAGCTGGCTCAAAATGCCC
>NZ_JAWJBT010000196.1:0-351 GCF_046536035.1 Halomonas sp. SIMBA_159 | reverse complement strand
CATCATCAGCCGGCGGGAAGGGAGTTGCTCTTTCATTCTGATCAAGGCACACAGTATCGCAGCGAGGAGGTAATGATGTGGCTGAACGACCGTGAGGTCACCATCAGCATGTCTCGCCGAGGAAATTGCTGGGATAATGCCTGTGCAGAAAGCTTTTTTGCCATGCTCAAAAAGGAATGGACAAAGCCGTTAGGCACGATAGAACGAAGCGATATGGGTGACGAGGTCCGTTACTATATTGAGGAGTTCTACCCTAAGATGAGAAGGCACATGACGCTAGGAGGTCTTACTCCCAGCGTCTATGCGGCGAACAGTTAACCCCAAGTGTCTACAAAAATGGGGCCATACCAT
>NZ_JAWJBT010000195.1:0-352 GCF_046536035.1 Halomonas sp. SIMBA_159 | reverse complement strand
CAGGGGTTCTCTTTCGCGTTTGCCTTGGCGACATCGGAGACTACCACCATCCTCGTCAGCCGAAGCCTCGGCGGCAAGACCCCCTCTCAGGCCCCGGCGATTGTCGCAACCGCGGCCGGTCTTGGCGCCCTTGCAACGCTTGCGTTCTGCTTGGCGGTGCTTTTGATGTGGCCGCAGCTGGTCGACATCCTGTCGATCCCGCCCGACCTGCAGGGCGTGACGCTTACGCTGTGGATCTTCCTCTCCGCAGAGGTGCTTTTGCGCGTGTTGCTCTTCGCGCTCCTTGGGTACCTGAGGTCGCTGGGGCACATGCGCCTTTACAGTGCGCTCAACATCGCCCCCGCCGTCCTTC
>NZ_JAWJBT010000194.1:0-353 GCF_046536035.1 Halomonas sp. SIMBA_159 | reverse complement strand
AGACAGCTGGACGTACCATATTCCCTTGCATTAAGGAGGAGAAGATAGACTGAGAGAACGGGATAAAGCTAAGATGGAAGATGATCTGGAGACAGTACATAACAACCTGGATTATATACACACTACTCTGGAAGAGGATGCAGCAATTGATGATGAAACATGGAAATTAATTGAGCCGAGAATTACTAAGTCATGGGTATTATTAGAGGAAATCAAGAAGAACTTAGGATCTGAATAAATTGAAAATAACATATAAAAAGTATTGATTAAAATACAAATTACATATATTATAGAGTTACAGTTAAAGAGGAGGTGAGCATATGAAGCTATTGAAAGTAAGTAAAACAGCTGCT
>NZ_JAWJBT010000193.1:0-353 GCF_046536035.1 Halomonas sp. SIMBA_159 | reverse complement strand
GCTCCGTTTGATAATGGCGGCGCCCGAAGTCGATTCCTTGTCTTACGTAATCGGCTCCAAAACCGCGGCCGATCAGCTCCGGCTTTAAAGCTAAACCGATTTCGAGCGCATCATCTGCCACGACGAATTCAAACAATCCGGCTGGCTGTCCATCCGCCAAGGCCACAAACCCATCGCAACCGCCGGGACCGATTAACTGGCCGGTTTCCTCCATTGATTTGAAATAAGGCGTCATCAGGACTTGTTCCACAAAGCCTTCGTAATTCCACGAATCGATCTCCTTCAGATAATCCATGGTCATGGGGGTAAATTGAAATTCCAACTGACTTCCACTCCTCTGTCTTGAGTTCTTC
>NZ_JAWJBT010000192.1:0-355 GCF_046536035.1 Halomonas sp. SIMBA_159 | reverse complement strand
CCCCTGCCGGTTGTTGTCGACCGCGCGGATCGTCGCCTGCGTGCCCCGGAACTCCTCGACGTCCCACGACGCCCAGTCGAGGTTCTCGCTGTTCGAGCCGGTGGCGCTGCGCACCACGTCGCCGTCGACGATCAGGTTCACGCTCGTCTCGTTCGACCGCTTCCTCGATTCCTCGTCGCCGATCACGAGCTGGTCGAAGGTCAGATGCCCCCACCCGCCGGTGGCTTCGTCGCGGATGCGCAGCTGCGCGTCGCGCCCGTCGAACTCGGACACGTCCCAGGAGCCCCAGTCGAGCTCACCGCCGTCCCGTCCGGTCGCGGTGCGCACCGCCTCGCCGTCGACGACCAGCTCCGCC
>NZ_JAWJBT010000191.1:0-356 GCF_046536035.1 Halomonas sp. SIMBA_159 | reverse complement strand
AATCGCCATTCGATTTTGATAAGATCCAGCATATATGGAAATTCGAAATCAGATCGCTTACTCGGCTGTCAGTGCTGTATTTACAGGGGATTAGCGTCATAGTGATACGATCAAAAACAAGTCTGCCAACAGGATAATCTTCGCTCATCGATCCCTTCCCCCCGACAACATGATCCTCAGCCGGTTTTCTATGATCAAAAAAAACCCGGCTTAATCAGCCGGGTCTGGGGGTTTACTGGTTGCGGTCCCTGTTCTTCAGGGCATTAGTCAGACGTTTACGCTGCCGCTCCTGAGAGACAGTCAGCTTCTGACGTTTCTCATTACCAAATGGGTTATCACTGTTATGGAAGTGAATC
>NZ_JAWJBT010000190.1:0-358 GCF_046536035.1 Halomonas sp. SIMBA_159 | reverse complement strand
CAAGGTGATCGAAACTGCGCCGAAGATATGGCGCCCTGCCAACCCCCTGACCGACAAGCGCATCCTGTTAGCTGGTGAAGCCCGCGCACTGATCGATGGTGCAATTGAACCCCACATCAGGCTCGCTCTCATCCTGCTTCTAGGCACCGCAGGGAGGGTTGGCGCAGTCCTGGTTCTCACATGGGACCGTGTAGATTTTGACCGGGGCACCATCAATCTTAGGCTCGAAGATTCCCAGACCAGGAAAGGCCGAGCCGTCGTGCCGATGAACCCGAGCACCCGCGCCGTGCTGGATGTGGCGTATCGAGCCGCGCTCTCAGAACATGTCTGTCGAATATGCCAGCGGACAGATCAAGTC
>NZ_JAWJBT010000189.1:0-358 GCF_046536035.1 Halomonas sp. SIMBA_159 | reverse complement strand
CGCAGTTTCTCTGCCAAAGCACTTGAAGAATTTATTCGCCTTGCCCCTAAGCAAGGGTTTGCAAACTTGCGCAGCCTGCGCCTGCATTTGCAGGATAAATATCCAAACACTTCATATCCACGCCCGATGCTGCTTTCTCCAGAGCAGAGGCAAGAGATCTTACAGACCCTGGCAACAGAGAACAGCATATTGTTTGAACAGTACTTCAGTGACGTAGATCGCACAGATATCAGCTACCAGCCCGTAGGCTCTTAGGGTCGGGATCGACAATCAATCATACGTTCTGGAGGCGTTCCAACATCTTGCGCCCCGGTGGGTGTGATCGACGAATGGAGAACACACGATCCAAATATGCACG
>NZ_JAWJBT010000188.1:0-359 GCF_046536035.1 Halomonas sp. SIMBA_159 | reverse complement strand
CCATCTGTATAATTTGTAGAACCCATTGCTACAGAATTTTGCGGATTGGCATATGTAGCATTCACAATATTACTTGATCCAAATGCTGCTGAATTTTTAGAGTTGATTGTATTGTTATAACCTGCAGTAAACGCAACAGTTGCTCCGGAATTGATTGTATTATTTTGTCCTACAGATGCTGAATAATTTGCCAATGCCTTGTTTCCTGGTCCTGCAGCAAAAGAATAATTGCCTGATGCTGTAGAGCTTCCAAATGCTACTGCTCCAAAAACTGCATCTCCAGACCCGCTAACACCAGCTATTGAACCATTACCAAAAGCAAATGTATTTAGTCCGTATGCGTTAGAGTTATTTCCTCC
>NZ_JAWJBT010000187.1:0-360 GCF_046536035.1 Halomonas sp. SIMBA_159 | reverse complement strand
GCTCTTTATTTTGTGCACTGAGCACTGCTGCATGATTAATCTGCCCCAGTAAAACATGCTTTTCGTCATCGAGCAAAGTGGCCAGTTCCATGCCGTGCTGATAGTTTTGTAACGCCTGCTGGTATTGTGTTTGCATTTCCAGCGCAAAACCCAACTGATAAAGCAGGTCTACTTTTAACAGCGATGGTTCTTTACCCAGCAACGCCAACCCCTGCTCTGCGGCTTCTAATTGTTCCTGATGCCGTCCCAGAGCCTTCATCAGCGCGGCCTGCTGATAGTACCAGTTTGCCTGTACCTCTGGCGTCAGGTTTGCCAGCTCAGAGCGATGCTGCTGCAGCAACTGCAACATTTGCTCAGGTT
>NZ_JAWJBT010000186.1:0-361 GCF_046536035.1 Halomonas sp. SIMBA_159 | reverse complement strand
ATGACAGCAGTATTATTTTTCGCATCGATTCTCGTCCCTATTATTACAGCCTTGGTAGAAGTAATTAAAAAAGCAACCAATATTCCAGTGAACTTCGTTTCTGTGCTGGCGCTGATCGTCGGTTTAATTATCGGCTTCGCGGCAGAACCATTCACAGATCTTGATTACGTAAACCGTCTTTGGGCAGGGGGACTTGCCGGTCTTGCCAGCGTCGGTCTCTTTGAAGTTGTGAAGCAGCGCGAAACCCTCAAGAAAGAGGGTGAGTAATAATGCCGAAAATCGTCATATTTGCTGGCCATGACCACGATACATGGGAAAAAACCGGAGGCAAGGGCGTCCGGACTGATTTAGAAGCAGATGG
>NZ_JAWJBT010000185.1:0-361 GCF_046536035.1 Halomonas sp. SIMBA_159 | reverse complement strand
ATAAGATTTAACGACTTTTTGTGCTAGTGTATTTGTTTCATAATTCTCTACAAGATCAATGTAGTCTTTTAGCTCTTGGACATCTGTTTTTACTTCTGCTAATGGTTTAAGTCTCTTCATATTAGACCTCCTAAAATTCTTCCTAGTTATTTCTAATATAATCCAATAAAATAGAATAGTAAATTAGTTTTAAGTTCTAATTACCCATAATATCGCAATTAAGATTAGGGGGATGCACATTATGAGCTACTTTGTAGTTTTTCAAAATAAGACCTATCAAGAAGAAAAAGAGGGCGGATATTTGTGTGCTCCTCAAAAGACGAATCAAGGGCGTAGACTTTTTCATTGGGATAACATGATG
>NZ_JAWJBT010000184.1:0-362 GCF_046536035.1 Halomonas sp. SIMBA_159 | reverse complement strand
AGTGATTACTTTATTGGCAATTATATCAATCCTAAAACTATTGAAAATAAAATAGAACGTGATGAAACTATAAAGGCATTAAAACTAGCTTACGTTGCTCTTAGTAGACCCACACATCTTATGATAATTGCTGTTCCGAATCACTTGAGTGGGGCAGAGAGTGAAGAACTAAGCCGTCTAAAAGAAAATGGTTGGAAAAGTTTTAACGATATTATAAATGAGTGAGTTAGCTCTTAAGTTGATTATCAATGTATAGTAGTAATTCTAAAAGATTCAACTAATATAGCTCGATTTTCAATCTTAATAATGCCTTATCCGTTTTTTAATAATTAAAGAAAGTGTCAATAGTTTTCCTTAGAACT
>NZ_JAWJBT010000183.1:0-363 GCF_046536035.1 Halomonas sp. SIMBA_159 | reverse complement strand
CATTCCGTCCAAGCAGTGCGGATGCGCATGGATGCGCGAAGCGACGGCTTCCCGACGCCGGCGGTCGCCTGGCACGTGACGCCGGCGACCCGCCACCAACCGCCAGGGACGCCAAGAACCGGCGCATTTGTGCATGGTCGAAGGGCCGTCGTCAAGGCTACTTTAAAACTGAACTGGACGGTATAGTCCACCCCATGATGCCGACCCCCACCCGCTCCCGGCCGCGGCAATCGCGTGAAAAGCGCGTGCACGACGCCGTCCATGAAGCCGTGCATGCTCTGCTGGCCGAACAGGGCATGCGCCTGAGCATGGAGGCCGTCGCTGCACGCGCAGGCTTTTCCAAGCAGACGCTCTATGCGCACT
>NZ_JAWJBT010000182.1:0-363 GCF_046536035.1 Halomonas sp. SIMBA_159 | reverse complement strand
CGATTTTAGACGGCCATGGAATTGAACGCAGTTCCGAATGGGAGCGTTGGTATCCAGAGTACAAGCGCCTGTTCGAGAGCATGGGCGTCGATTTTGCCTAGCAGGATGATTAAACCCCAAGCGGCTGGCCCGCTTGGGGTTTATAGGTTGTTTTTGCTGTGCCGCTTTTATGGCAAAAGCGGGCTGGACAATAGCGCTTGCCGAGTGAATTTGCCATCTTGAAAATTTAAGGTTCAGGAAATCCGGAATTCGTATTTGCGGTCTTCGCGAAATTCACCGTGTTCGTAGCTTCTTTCAGCAAAAGTGACGAGCCCTGTGTGGTCGATCAACAAGACTGTCGCTGACCGCGTGCCGTAGTCGGGC
>NZ_JAWJBT010000181.1:0-363 GCF_046536035.1 Halomonas sp. SIMBA_159 | reverse complement strand
CGCCCCGAGATTTTCCCCGGTCAGACGCACCGCCAAACCGGCATGTTCCAGCAGTCCTTTCAGGGTGTGCGCTTCAAGGCTGTTGCCCGCCCGGTAGATCTGTTGCCAGCTAGCTGCCATTACCCACCTCTTCTCTTTATCATCAGCGTAGCAGCACACTGACCACTAAGAGCGACTGGGCAAGATAATAGGTGGTCATGATACTGCCGGTAGCTGCTCTGAAATGGCCTCTGAACCTATCCAGGGCCAGCAAGGTATCAGAGACCAGAAATACCAGCGCCCCGGCAAATGCGGCCAGGCCGGCACCTGTGCGGGTCGTCAGCCAGTACTCACCCGCCGCCCAGGTCATTTGCAAAATCACCC
>NZ_JAWJBT010000180.1:0-365 GCF_046536035.1 Halomonas sp. SIMBA_159 | reverse complement strand
CGATGCGATCGACGGGCCACTGTCCGACAGAATAAATTCTTTGGCCATCGTAAAAGACCTCACGGTATACACCAGTCCGGCTTGTTTCTGACTTCAACAGACCAGTACTGGCCGAATATCTTTCTGTCGTACCAAGCCGGTCGTCTTTTAGATAGAAGTATCCGTCGCCACCGTTCGTCAGGGATATACCTGGAGTCCCGGGAACAGTCCACGCGCCACCGCTCAGCGTGAAGGCAAAGGGCTGCTGATCACCTCGATAAGCAACAATTCGAGGCACGCTCGCATTTACCGCGGCCAAGTCGATCCTTCGCTGCCAGTTGTTAACCCAGTTGCGACCCATCAATGTCTGCGTCGTGTCGTACGGC
>NZ_JAWJBT010000179.1:0-365 GCF_046536035.1 Halomonas sp. SIMBA_159 | reverse complement strand
AGGCCGCATATCGGGAATGCTTACCACATTTATGCAGAGTCCAGCTTGCTGAGTTATTTAAAGCGACACACCAATTTGACAGAACAAGAGTTAACTCGTCACATCAACTATAGGCATTTCTCGTTTGCTTGTATGGAACATCAAGTGGATGTGGTTTCTGCCGCCCCCCCTATGATTGAGTTGCTTCATGCATCCAAAGATTTTATATGAGTTTTACAGGACGACTGGACGCTTGGCAATCGCTAAGCGTCTTTTCATTTCACCGCCGGCACAAGAATCGTTCGAAAAATGTGCAATCTGAGAAACCGGGACTATTCTGTTACAATCATCTGAGAAAGAGCATGAAGCTCAGTTAAAATGTGCTG
>NZ_JAWJBT010000178.1:0-366 GCF_046536035.1 Halomonas sp. SIMBA_159 | reverse complement strand
TCATTACCCCCATGAACAGAAATCCCCCTTACACGGAGGCATCAGTGACCAAACAGGAAAAAACCGCCCTTAACATGGCCCGCTTTATCAGAAGCCAGACATTAACGCTTCTGGAGAAACTCAACGAGCTGGACGCGGATGAACAGGCAGACATCTGTGAATCGCTTCACGACCACGCTGATGAGCTTTACCGCAGCTGCCTCGCGCGTTTCGGTGATGACGGTGAAAACCTCTGACACATGCAGCTCCCGGAGACGGTCACAGCTTGTCTGTAAGCGGATGCCGGGAGCAGACAAGCCCGTCAGGGCGCGTCAGCGGGTGTTGGCGGGTGTCGGGGCGCAGCCATGACCCAGTCACGTAGCGATA
>NZ_JAWJBT010000177.1:0-367 GCF_046536035.1 Halomonas sp. SIMBA_159 | reverse complement strand
ATAGGACCAAACACAAAAATAGTTATTCCTAATGCATTCATCAAATCACTTTGTTGAACATAAAGAAAAGAAGCTAAAACCGCCACTAAAAGATATAAGCTAATCAACAAAGAAAGTATCGGAACTAATATTGAAAAGCAAATATAAGAGAATTTTTGATACCCTTCATACTTCATACGGCTTCATCCTTCTCAATAGAAAGATCAATGTCCTTTGTTAAAACTAAAACTGCCTCAGCAATGTTTTTATAGTTAGGCTCATTGGACCCACCAACCAGAATTTTTCTGTTTAATGTCCTCGCCCAAGCCATCCCCCCATACTTACACAGCTTCATCCAATCGAAGCCTTTTGAAATTCAAACCAACTT
>NZ_JAWJBT010000176.1:0-367 GCF_046536035.1 Halomonas sp. SIMBA_159 | reverse complement strand
GAAACCGTCGCCGCCATTTTCGACACTGCCCCCATGTACCCGGCGGAAATCGCCGCCGTGTGACTGCGGCGCGGCCAAGGCCGAAGAGCAAAGTTCGACCATTGTCTGGGACACTATCCGTCGAACGCTTTGGGTAAAGCCGCCATCCCCTCCATCCGCATCTTGACTATTCCAGCACCGGGCAGCGAAATTGCGTTTTCGATTTGAAGTCATGGGCCTATGTTGAGTGACCGCCTCGGCAACATGAGGTGCAATACGGCGATATGCATGCCGCAAGCGCGAAGTGATGCTGCGTCTGCGGGATGAGAAAAAAACGAATGACCGCAACGTTCGCATCTCACCTGTTCAAACAACGCGTAGCGAATGG
>NZ_JAWJBT010000175.1:0-367 GCF_046536035.1 Halomonas sp. SIMBA_159 | reverse complement strand
AGCGTTTTTTACGGATACTGCTGTCGTTTTCGTACTGCACATACAGCTGCTCAAACTTTTCCTGATCTTCAAAAAACGCATCGTATAAGCCGGGTACATCAGATGGGCTAAACAGCGTAATATAATCATCTTTAATTAAGCGGGTGTACATCAGGCGGTTAAACTGCACACCGTAATCCAAATGACGAACACGGTTCTCTTCAACACCACGGTTATTTTTCAGTACCAGCAGTGATTCCACTTCAAGGTGCCACAGCGGATAAAACAGTGTTGCAGCGCCGCCGCGCACACCACCTTGCGAGCAGCTTTTTACGGCAGTCTGAAAGTGCTTGTAAAACGGAATACAACCGGTGTGGAATGCCTCTCC
>NZ_JAWJBT010000174.1:0-368 GCF_046536035.1 Halomonas sp. SIMBA_159 | reverse complement strand
AACGCGGCTACTGCCCTAGAAGAGGGGCGTCATGCTGCTACTGTTTTCGATACCAGCCAGCTTGTCCCCCCTACTTTTCGGGAGCTGTTTCGGATTGGCGAGCAGACCAACCGGCTCACTCTTACCTTGAATGCGTTGTCCATGGCAATGAATGCCCAGGTTGAGCAATCGGCCCAGCGTTTTATAACGCTCCTAACACCGGTGTTAACCCTTGTCCTCGGTAGCGGTATTGGCCTGCTGGTTTACACTCTAATGGGCGCTATATTGGAGGTGAACGAGCTTGCGTTCTAAGCGATCTCACAGCCGAGGCTTCATTCTACTCGATGCAATGATCGCCTTTGCGGTCCTCAGTATGTTGTTGGTCGGAG
>NZ_JAWJBT010000173.1:0-368 GCF_046536035.1 Halomonas sp. SIMBA_159 | reverse complement strand
CTATAAAATTGAATGGTTTAAAGGTTCAGCCACAGGTATATAAAGACTTAAAAAAAGTTGTTTTGAAAGATCCAAATTTAATTTATTTAATAACTTCAATTAAACATTCAGCAAATACAGAATTAAATGAGGGGCGAGGACATGAATTCTCATTCTGAAGTTAGTAGAATTTCAAAAAAAATATTGCCACTTGGTTGTGAATTTTTTCCTCAACAGAATGAAGTTATTGAAGCTGAGGGTTCTATAGATATAATTGCTGGACCTGGTTCTGGCAAGACTACCGTTTTGATAGCTAAATACGAGTTGTTATTAGCACGAAATGTTGAAGACAATAAAGGTATTTGTCTCATCACTCACACAAACGTAGC
>NZ_JAWJBT010000172.1:0-368 GCF_046536035.1 Halomonas sp. SIMBA_159 | reverse complement strand
CTTTGACTATGACGCGGCAGGTCGCCTGACCTCTCTGGGAAACAACATCAAATCGGTTACCTACAACCTACGTGGCCAGCCGGTGAAAACAGTCTACAAAGACGGCCAGGCTGAAACGCGAGCTTATAACAATCAACGTGGATGGCTGAGCAAGATTGAGGTCAAAAATGGCGCGGGTTCTCGTCGCAGTTACACGTTCTACTATCGCAACCATGATGGCCGAGTGAACCGTATCCATACAAACGAAGGTCGCGGGCGGCAGCTGTTTCGCTACGATTACGCGGGGCGGCTGGTGAAGGCGATTGCCAATCATTCAACCGCGGACAGTCAGACGTTCACTTATGATGCCGGAGGCCGAATGCGGTCTA
>NZ_JAWJBT010000171.1:0-369 GCF_046536035.1 Halomonas sp. SIMBA_159 | reverse complement strand
AGCGAAGCCATCAACTCTTTACCGGCACGACCGGTAAACGGGACCCCCGTCTCCACTGCATTCTCTCCCGGTGCTTCCCCCACCAGCATCAACGCGGGAGGTTCCGGGCCGCTTCCCAAGACAAAGCCTTCTACCGGAAAACCTTCGATGCGCTTCTTGCCCAGTTCCGCTAGTTCCTGTGGAATTCTATACATTCCCCTCTCCCTTTCTCCTTAATTACTGAAAATTTTATTTTCCGTTATTTCGCGCTATTTGCAATCGCTTTCACGTAAGAAAACCTAACATAAATAAAAATAATGCTTGCATTGTCAGAAAATATTGATTAATATGTTAACAAACCTAACACGAACACCATGTTAGAAAACCTAA
>NZ_JAWJBT010000170.1:0-369 GCF_046536035.1 Halomonas sp. SIMBA_159 | reverse complement strand
GTCGTTCAAGGCGATGATCTCGCCGCTCGCTATAAACTGAACGTCATCGGTCAGCGAGTCGGCGTTGCGCCGCTCCCGCGGGTCGCCCGCTCTCGGGCGTCGAGAATACCCCTTGAGCCCGGCCATAAATCACCCTTGGTTTTCAGTCTGCAATCCGGCCGGGGCTTCAACCACAGCGCTTGCCTGCTCCATGGCCCACGTTTCACCGCTGTCGCTGTTCTCCACCCGCAAGGCGATGCTGGCACCGCTGACAGCCTGAATGAGCGGCTTGGCCCTGCCAGCATTGACATTGACCGTGAACGCCGGGGAAGTGCCGGCAGCGGCGTCGTTGGCCGCCTGCTCGGCCGTGTCCCCGCGGTAAGCCTCAAT
>NZ_JAWJBT010000169.1:0-369 GCF_046536035.1 Halomonas sp. SIMBA_159 | reverse complement strand
ACTTAAATCGTCCATCACCAGGCGGGCGACTTTTTTTTCTGCTTCTCTTAATTGAGGGAAGCACTCTGTAATTCTGGACACTATGTCCACTTCAATGGTCACGGCTGCCTTTCCTCTATGGGGTGAATACTAGTAAGACGGGCGGCAACAAACAGTGAGAGACCGCACAATTTATCTCGTATTGTTTGATAGTTTCTAACACCAGGAATACTATCAATGCGCCACAAGTCATACGTGGCAAGGCCTAAAGGCTATGTTAGGAGAATAACCAATGCCTCAAGCAAACAAAAAGCATGTTAGTAAATACCAAGAATTCGATCACAAAAACTTTCCTGCAGGCACCAAAGGTGTGTGGGTAGACGAAAAAAG
>NZ_JAWJBT010000168.1:0-370 GCF_046536035.1 Halomonas sp. SIMBA_159 | reverse complement strand
GTTGAAATTGCCTCTGCCGCATGGCTGGCACCATTCGCTATTTTATCTACTGTGCTGTGCGCGCTGGTTGTCATCTGCTTCAGTGCCGGTGAGGCGGCATCGGCAGCAAGGTCGATGGCGCGATGCATGGTATCGGACGCTGAGTCGACTTTATGACTGAACGCACTGCTGGCAGTACTCTGATCTGTTGGCTGGTCCATAGTAACTCCGGTAAAAAGCGACACAGGCTAGATTACCGGTGTCTCAACTACAGTATGTCCGCTCCGTCTTGCAATGTCGGTGCGCCAGCGCGCTTAGCGTCGATGTTATCTATTCATGCACATCAGCAATAATAACTTCTACCCGACGGTTTTGCTGACGGCCATCTGAG
>NZ_JAWJBT010000167.1:0-371 GCF_046536035.1 Halomonas sp. SIMBA_159 | reverse complement strand
CTCCACCGTTCGATCGCCTCGACGAAAGTGGTCAGCACCTTGTCGCTGGCTCGCGAGAGCACCTCGGTGAAGAGGTTCTCCTTGCTTCCGAACATCCGCACCACGTATGGCTGGCTGATGCCGGCAGCTTTCGCGATCTGATCGGTGGTGGCACCGAAGTAGCCGCGCTCTCCGAATACGATGCTCGCCGCCGCGAGTATCTGCTCGCGACGTTCGCTCGCTGGTATGCGGCTGATCGGGGTCTCGTTCACAGTTGACAGGTTATCAGCCGATTACTACTCTGACTCTAGTAATCATTCGATAACCACTTGAGGATCCACATGACTGCTCACCATCGGCACACGCCGGTCTGGCTGGCCATCGTCGCAGCA
>NZ_JAWJBT010000166.1:0-371 GCF_046536035.1 Halomonas sp. SIMBA_159 | reverse complement strand
CGTGGTGAAATCGACCGCTTTATCAATCGCCTGAACCATGGCCTCGGCAAGTTCGGCAACGAATGGACCTTCACGTTACGTGCTGGCGGTTTCTCCGGTTATCCGCAATCCGCCTCCATCATGGTCAACGGCCAGCAAGCGGGCCTGTGTGCTTGGGGTGCCAAACAACATGGCTGCTATGTGTCGTTTTCCGGTACGGGCTGTGTCGCTTTGGACATGCCTGAAGTGCACAAGATGCTCAATGATTTGCCAGGTGCAAAAATTACCCGCGCCGATGTCGCTTATGACTGTTTCAACGGTGAATTCGGGATCAATCTGGCGCGTCAAATGGCAAAGGAAGGCTGCTTTATTACCCGTGGCCGTCCGTGTTC
>NZ_JAWJBT010000165.1:0-373 GCF_046536035.1 Halomonas sp. SIMBA_159 | reverse complement strand
GCCGCCGATGCCGACGAAGTGCACGCGCGGGAACGCGCGCACCAGGTCCTGGCTGTCCTGCAGGCGGCGGATCATGCGCGCCCTGCCCGCGCGGCGGCGCGCTGCGGTGCGAATGCCCGGCGGGGCTTCGCGGTAAAGCACTTCATACGGCTTCCTCGAGGATGATGTCGGCGATGCGGTCGGCCGCATCGGGTTTGGCCAGCCCGCGCGCGGCCTGTGCCATGGCCAGGCGACGCTGCGGATCGGCGAGCAGGTCGCGCAGGACCGGCTGGAGGTTTTCGGCCAGCGCCTCGTCCTGCTTGAGCAGGTCCGCGGCACCGGCATCGACCAGGTATTCGGCGTTGCGGGTCTGGTGGTCGTCGACCGCGGCGGC
>NZ_JAWJBT010000164.1:0-373 GCF_046536035.1 Halomonas sp. SIMBA_159 | reverse complement strand
TAACACTAAAAATCAAAACAACAAACTTACTATAGGAGGTTATTTATGGGATACATATTTACAACTGGGACTTGTCTTAAGAGCGACCTCTACTCAGTGATTAAGAATTCTTTAATTAATGCTGGATGGGAAAACAAATCCTCTAACTCCGCTTCTGATTATGATGTCTTTTATTCTACTGGAGAATCAGGAGATAAAAAACTTGTATTTCAGATGAGAGCAACTGATATCACAGACAAAAACTCAATAGTCTCAACTGATTATTGCACAGCTTCGTTAAGATTAGTTGAATCATATGCCCCTGGTTCAAATGGTGCCGCTGGAACTGTAGGTAGACCAGGTGAGCCATGGAAGTATTTTATGGTTTCCCCCA
>NZ_JAWJBT010000163.1:0-375 GCF_046536035.1 Halomonas sp. SIMBA_159 | reverse complement strand
CCTGCAGGGGTTGGCGCGACCTCGTCGCGACCATCCGCAACCCCATGGCCGATACATGGGACTTCCTCACGGGAAGCCCTCTCGAGCGAACACCGACGAACTATCCGCTGCGAGGCGAGCTGCAGTTCATCCAGCGCGGCAACGCTCGTCACGAGCGCTGGCAGCACAAGCCGACCGCCCAGGGTGATGCGCGAATCTGGTTCTACGTCGACGGTGGCGACGTGTTGATCGAGCAGGTGCACACGCATCACCCGAACGCGACGAAGTAGCGAGCCACTTCTGGTGCACTCGCCCACGGCCGGGGCCGGTCCGGTGACTGACGGGTGGGTTCGACCCCTCAGCGATCCTTGAGCAGCTCGTCGCGCACCTGGCGAC
>NZ_JAWJBT010000162.1:0-376 GCF_046536035.1 Halomonas sp. SIMBA_159 | reverse complement strand
CATGCTGTTCGAAACGGGCAAGAACGCGGGCAAGTGGCTCGAGATTTCGGGCTCAGGCCAGGTGCATCCCACCGTGATCCGCAACATGGGCCTCGACCCGGAGCGCTACATCGGCTTCGCTTTCGGCAGCGGCCTCGAACGGCTCACCATGTTGCGCTACGGCGTGCAAGACCTGCGTCTGTTCTTCGAAAACGACCTGCGTTTCCTGCGTCAATTCGCTTGAACGAACGCATTGCGCGACAAGCATAGAGCGCGGCCACGCACAGAGTGCATGCCGCCACAGCGTCCCGGCGGTGACAGGCAGTAACTCGCTGTAACTCATGGCAACTGGCGAATGCGCCGCACGCCGAGTTGCGCGATGTATCTGCCTCACGCG
>NZ_JAWJBT010000161.1:0-376 GCF_046536035.1 Halomonas sp. SIMBA_159 | reverse complement strand
ACCCTTATTGAAGAAATAGAAGCTCATTTACACACTCAGGCACAAATCAGATTGGTGAAGTATATAGAAGAAGAACTTGAAAAAAATAAAAACCAATATATATTGACTTCCCATAGTTCGAATTTGGTGTCTTCTATAGATCCTAAGCATGTTATTTTGATGAATGATGGAGTTGCATATCCCTTTGTAGAAGAATTCACGGATTTAGATTCAGAAGATTACGAATTTTTAGAAAGATTTCTGGATGCTACTAAAAGCAACTTGTTTTTTGCGAAGGGGATTATATTTGTTGAAGGTGAATCCGAAATGTTGTTATTGCCAGCACTTGCGAATTTAATCGGGTATCCTCTTCATAAAAACGGAATTTCAATAGTAA
>NZ_JAWJBT010000160.1:0-377 GCF_046536035.1 Halomonas sp. SIMBA_159 | reverse complement strand
ATGTTAAATTCGCCTCCGAAAAATTTAATGAAGAGGCTGTTTATATTGTTAGAAAAGTCTTGTTGTTTATGCCTCAATTATAAAATAATGTATCAAAAAAAACAGTGAAATTCTCCCTATTCTCTTTATATTACTGGTATTAAAATCACTTCACTTTATATTACAAAGATTGTTACAAAATCCATATTAAGCGTTAATGGTGACTTTGAACTGTATTTTTTTATAATATGAGATAGATTCATGTATTCATTTCAATGTATTTTGGTTTAATAGAATAATTGCGGTTTCTTTTCGGTGTGGAATTATTCTGAAAATGATAATATATGTCATTATAGAGAATGGAAGGGGATGCCGGTTCTTCTCAAGTTGGTATCAAG
>NZ_JAWJBT010000159.1:0-379 GCF_046536035.1 Halomonas sp. SIMBA_159 | reverse complement strand
ACTTCGCCGGGGATGCCGGGCATGATCCGCTGGAGGTCGTCCTCGGTGCCGAGCACGTCGCTGCTCTGCCGCCAGCAGTAGCGCATCAGGCGGTACACGATGCCGTCGGCCACGCCGTCCCTCGCCCACGCGGGCAACCGGCGGCCCAGCTCGTCCTGCACCGCCTCGCGGAATAATTCGAGGGGGTCGGGGTCGGGCATGGACCGTCATCAGGCTGTGATCTGGTCGGGGGTGATCTCGGCGTTGCGGATGCGGCCCTTGAACTCGTCGAGGTCGCTGACCGTCAGCTTGTCCCGGTCTTGCAACAGGTCACGCTCCTTCTGCGCCAAGACCGCCTCGATCAAACGCTTGCGCGTGTCCGGGCCGGGCTCGATGCCGA
>NZ_JAWJBT010000158.1:0-379 GCF_046536035.1 Halomonas sp. SIMBA_159 | reverse complement strand
CGCGTTATCTGGATAAGGATTTTTTGAAGGAATGAATTAGAAAACCCGCAACGCCATGTGTAAGTGAGCACATGCCGATGCGGGTTTTTTCGGTTTTACTTGATATTTCCAATAAATCTCCAACAGAATCAGGCAGAGCAAGTTCGCCTCTTGTTTTGCGCAATAAAATTCTTTTTCACAAATCTTTGTGTGAGGATTAAAAAGTGTAAAACCAAAGCTGACTCCTGTCGTGTTCAGAAACTATTGACCATCTGGTCGATGTTCTGCATATAGCACAATTCCTTCATTTTCAAGAATATCATGAAATTTCTCAATTTCCGTTTGGGTTAAATTTAGTTTAGTTAACTCTTCGCGCACCTCGTCTTTCCCGGTAAACATA
>NZ_JAWJBT010000157.1:0-380 GCF_046536035.1 Halomonas sp. SIMBA_159 | reverse complement strand
CTTTGCTCCTTTCAACTTCTTCAGCCTTTCCCCCATTGCTGACAACTTTTTATCCCGTTTTCGGATTTCGGATTTTAGATAAGCAATCTCGGTATTCTCTGAAGAGTTCCCCGGCTGAACAGAAATGTTCATCTTGTTCAGCAGTCGCGTAAGTTTCTTAACACTAATAGTTTGTTGAGACGAAAGAGCCCGTGACAGTTCTTCTTGTGCAGCTGTGTAGGTCTTACCTTTTATCCAAGTCAATATCCGGACCCCTGGCGTTCCCAATTGATTTGATTCTTTTGCTCGTATGCTTCCACGATCTGTTCTTCCGAGAAGCCAAGCACATTGCCGAGCTCCAAGAAGGATTCCAGCAGCAGAGCGTAATAGACAGTCAATGC
>NZ_JAWJBT010000156.1:0-381 GCF_046536035.1 Halomonas sp. SIMBA_159 | reverse complement strand
CCACATAGCCAAAGGAGGCTGTGGTCGTGCTGTTATCGTCCTGGTCGAAGTAGGACATCACCGACAGCTGCCAGCTGTCATTGCTGAAGGTTTCATCAGTGCCGTAGGTGGCATTGCCATTATAGGCGCCCTGATGGCCAAGCCCCAGCGCATGGCCGATCTCATGCACATAGGTCTGGAAGGAATAGCTGTTGATCGACGTGCCGGAGCCGGCGAGCCAGCTGGTCGAGACATTCACCTCCGACGACAGGATGGTGCCGCCACTGGTCACGGACTGGGCATAGGCGCCGCTTGCCGCATCATCAAAGGTGATATCGGCAGAGGAGGATCCGGTTTCCACAAATTCCAGATTGGCGACCCGTTCCCAGGCCTCGAAGGCCC
>NZ_JAWJBT010000155.1:0-383 GCF_046536035.1 Halomonas sp. SIMBA_159 | reverse complement strand
GTTAACTGTTATAACGCGCAGACCTTACAGCTATTCGTGAAACAGGGAATGGTTCGCTGGTGCATGCCGGTTGAACTGTCGCGAGACTGGTTAAGCCATACCTTAAACGACTGTACGTCCATGGGTATTCGCCAGCAGTTCGAGACCGAAGTGTTCAGTTACGGCTTTCTGCCGTTGGCCTACTCCGCCCGCTGTTTTACCGCCCGGGCGGAAGGCAAAGCCAAAGACGACTGTCAGACCTGCTGCATTCATTACCCGCAAGGCCTGGCCGCAAACAGTCAGGAAAATCAGCGCCTGTTCACATTGAATGGCATTCAAACGCAATCTGGTTATTGCTATAACCTGATCAAGGATCTCGCCAGCATGAAAGGATTAGTCGATGT
>NZ_JAWJBT010000154.1:0-383 GCF_046536035.1 Halomonas sp. SIMBA_159 | reverse complement strand
CTTCACTCCATTTAAGTCATGTTCTTTTTTGAAGTTAATTAAATCCCATCCTGTCAGTTTTCTAACCCCGTCTTTTTTCAATTCTTTGAAGTTGTTTCTAATAATTGAAGTTAAGTATGGATAACTGACATTCAAGAAGTCTGCAACTGATTTAACAGATGTGTATTTACCCCACTCCATTCTAAAATACTTGTCAATAACATCTGTTTTGTTTAAGTAACTTTCATAATCGATTCTAGTATCGTCAGTTTTCATGTTATTCTCCTTTTTCTGCTTTTCAAACACTCTTTTACGATTGTTATAGTTTTCAATATTGTAGATAGGTTTAATTTTAGAGGAAGCCTCCTCACCAGCTTCTACTCTAACATCATAGTTCCAATGCC
>NZ_JAWJBT010000153.1:0-384 GCF_046536035.1 Halomonas sp. SIMBA_159 | reverse complement strand
CATCAAAGCTGATGCTGGCGCCGCCCGGGATAGCGCCTTCGCCGTGGTTGGTCAGTGTAAGTTTGGGGTTGATGGGGAAGTTCTGATCGCCCAGTTTAAAGTCACTGATGCTCAGGCGGATATCTGCCGCCTGCGAGGGCATAGTGCGGTTGGTTTTAACGGCGCCGTAAGGGCTGGCATTTCTGAAGCTGTTGTAAAACTGTGTTGTCAGTGTATCGCCGATAAAATACTCACCGTTGGCGGCATTCCAACCATAGTCGCCAGCCAGCTCCCAGAACATTACACCACCAATGACGTTATCAATCACATATTGCGCTTTGGCGGCAATGCTCTGTGCAGTCTCTACCGACAGAAACACCTTTTTCTGCGCATTCCACAACCAGG
>NZ_JAWJBT010000152.1:0-384 GCF_046536035.1 Halomonas sp. SIMBA_159 | reverse complement strand
GGCAGGGGATTTAATCTGTGACGTCCATAAATATGCGCAATAAACGTAAATAAAAGAAAAGCAGTGATCCTTCTATTCAAAATTCTTCCTAGGCAT
This sequence comes from Halomonas sp. SIMBA_159, assembly GCF_046536035.1. Classification (NCBI taxonomy): domain Bacteria; kingdom Pseudomonadati; phylum Pseudomonadota; class Gammaproteobacteria; order Oceanospirillales; family Halomonadaceae; genus Halomonas; species Halomonas sp. SIMBA_159. Next base: position 288 of record NZ_JAWJBT010000152.1, on the reverse strand, counting down.
AGACTGTTATGAAAAAAGCCAGCATCCAACCCAGAAAATAAGTTCTAACTCTTCTACGGACTCTATTCCATTTTTGAGTTTAACTGGTAAAATTTATAATGAAGTGTCTGAAAATTCTTGAAAAGGTGCTGGCTAAATGCATAACTATACTTTGATGGAGAGGGCATTGTTTATCCCTTCTTCTATAAATTTTAAAAAGCTGCAAAAAGAAGTGGCCGGGAAGACTATTTTGATCACCGGAGCGAGCTCAGGAATTGGAAAAGAACTTGCTTATCTACTTTCGCATAC
>NZ_JAWJBT010000151.1:0-385 GCF_046536035.1 Halomonas sp. SIMBA_159 | reverse complement strand
TGTTTGGTGGATTGCGTCAGATCTCTCACATGGACGCGCATCTAGCGACCCTCAAAGCAAAGAAGGCCGAGCTCACAGCACAAGCAGTTGATTTGCGCAGCCGTGGCGAGGAGCAAAGCCAGGTCCGCGCCAATATTCAAGGAGACCTACAGCAATTCGCGGGGGAGTATCATCGTCTCAACATTCTCACTGATTTGACAGCGGCACTATCGGATGAAACTTGGGTATCCGAGTTCCAGTTGCGGGGAAACGCGCTGTCATTTTCGGGTTGTACCAAGGAAGACGTAAGCGATGTCATCAAAGTGATCCGAGTCTTGCCTTGGGCGGCACAAGTCGATCTGGAAGGGCCGGGGAGTTTCGACAGCTATACCCGCTTCAGTCGGTT
>NZ_JAWJBT010000150.1:0-387 GCF_046536035.1 Halomonas sp. SIMBA_159 | reverse complement strand
GGAGCATTCGCCGCACGTGATGATGGCGGGCGACGGGGCCGAGGCGTTCGCGAAGGAGCAGGGCATCACCCTGGTCGACCCCTCGTATTTCCGCACCGACAAGCGCTGGCAGCAGCTGCAGCGGGCGCTGAAGGAAGAGGCGGCCAAGCAGGCGCATGCCGACCTGGAGACCGCCAGGCACTTCGGCACGGTCGGCGCGCTGCTGACGAAGTTCGATCAGTGGGCGCGGTGGCGCGACGAGCGCCTGGTCGCCGAGAACCCGGGCGCCACGGCATCTGCTGCGGTTCCGGGCCGGGCGCTGCCGTTCGCTGCGCCGGCGGGCCTGCTCACGCCTCCGCCGGGGGTCGCTCCGCAGGGAAGACGGCTCAAGCGCGGTGGCACGTGGCT
>NZ_JAWJBT010000149.1:0-387 GCF_046536035.1 Halomonas sp. SIMBA_159 | reverse complement strand
AGGACAATGACACCAGCTGGGTAAACTGGGCACTATCCAGAGAAGAGTACAAGTTCAGAAGTTGGCTGCAGTCTCTGATTCAGCAACGTCAGACTGTCATGCCAGCTATCATGAGAGCAATCACAGACAAGACGTCTGCGCCAGCCACGATTAGCTGGCTGACTCCCACAGGAACACCGATGGATGACCAGAATTGGGCCGGACGCCAGCCTTTTTCCTGTCTGATTCAGGCCAGCGAAAACAACGCCCTGCTTTATCTGCTCAACCCTGATGATTATCCGGTACGCTTCCGCTTGCCCTCGTCACTGCACAGCTGGACTTGTCTGGTTGATACCGCTGAGGAGCAGCTGGCTGCTCGGAATATTCACCAGTCAGACTGCCTGGTCC
>NZ_JAWJBT010000148.1:0-388 GCF_046536035.1 Halomonas sp. SIMBA_159 | reverse complement strand
TGAAAACGGCTGAATTCAATAGAGATGAGATCAAAAAACCCAGCCTGAAAGCTGGGTTCTTGATGTCTTGCTGGACCAAAGTGAGCGCATCACTTCAATCAAATATGGAGGCGCGTCCCGGAGTCGAACCGAGGTGGACGGATTTGCAATCCGCTGCATGGCCACTCTGCCAACCCGCCAATCAAACAATTTTCACTCTTTGAAAGAGTTGGAGCGAGTAACGAGGTTCGAACTCGTGACCTCAACCTTGGCAAGGTTGCGCTCTACCAACTGAGCTAGTGTCGCATATTTTCTTAAAAAAGAAAATTGGTTGCGGGGGCTGGATTTGAACCAACGACCTTCGGGTTATGAGCCCGACGAGCTACCAAGCTGCTCCACCCCGCGTCCG
>NZ_JAWJBT010000147.1:0-388 GCF_046536035.1 Halomonas sp. SIMBA_159 | reverse complement strand
GAGGAGTTTCTTCCACGGCAATTAAAAAGCAGTGGAAGAAAGGGGAAGAAAAATTTAAGCAGTGGTCGCAAGAACGCGATCCAGATGGAAAAGCATGGAGCTATGATCCGAGTATTGGCAAGTGGGGAAAATATTACCCAATATCCTGATCAGCTTATGAAAACGTTGATTTGCGATCGCTAGGAAAAATCAAAGAGTATGGGATTCTAAGTCCCTGTTTCATCCCCCGCTTTCCCTTGTGGGGATGGTATTTTGGAGAATCTTTGTTCTCATTGCCTAAATCTGGATTAAAAGGAATGGTGGATCATGCACAAAGCACGCTCAAAAACTGAAAAATACATTGGAGCGAATTGGCTTGCGAATCAGCTTAAAATCAATCGCGGATCTA
>NZ_JAWJBT010000146.1:0-388 GCF_046536035.1 Halomonas sp. SIMBA_159 | reverse complement strand
GTGAGTTTGTAGACGATGATCTTTCAAGTTCCCGGCCAAAAATCCGAATTCACAGAAATGAAGTTTATGGTAATTTAGTATTTGAAGAAGCTTTCTTTTCAGAATCAGAAGAGTTAAGAAGTCAATTAGCTTTAGTGGCTCAATACGCAGAGGATGTTGAACCGCCACTATTAGTCGTAGTGGGACAAGTGAGAGCACCTAATGAGAATGAAGAATTCGAAATTGCCTTGTTTAATCCAACCGCATTCTTAGTCCAAGGTCGATCATTGAACGTATTAGCTATAGCTTATTCGACTAAACAATTAAGTTTTTAATAAACTACAAAGAAATATTTTGTAAAAGCCGTTAGCCAAGCTATCGGCTTTTGACTTTTATGAATTTTAGCCAG
>NZ_JAWJBT010000145.1:0-389 GCF_046536035.1 Halomonas sp. SIMBA_159 | reverse complement strand
GAGCTGGGTTTAGAACGTCGTGAGACAGTTCGGTCCCTATCTGCCGTGGGTGTAGGATACTTGAGAGGAGTTGCCCCTAGTACGAGAGGACCGGGGTGAACGAACCACTGGTGGACCAGTTATCGTGCCAACGGTAGTGCTGGGTAGCTATGTTCGGAAAGGATAACCGCTGAGGGCATCTAAGCGGGAAGCCCCCCTCAAAACAAGGTATCCCTGAGGGCCGTGGAAGACCACCACGTCAATAGGCCGGAGATGTAAGTGCAGCAATGCATTCAGTTGACCGGTACTAATCGCCCGATTGGCTTGATCTGATCCAGTAAAAGACAGCCACACCAAAAACGCATACACAAAACTTGGACAACTCGTTGACCTCCTAAAAAGGTCAAAAC
>NZ_JAWJBT010000144.1:0-389 GCF_046536035.1 Halomonas sp. SIMBA_159 | reverse complement strand
TAGTGTAGCCGTAGTTAGGCCACCACTTCAAGAACTCTGTAGCACCGCCTACATACCTCGCTCTGCTAATCCTGTTACCAGTGGCTGCTGCCAGTGGCGATAAGTCGTGTCTTACCGGGTTGGACTCAAGACGATAGTTACCGGATAAGGCGCAGCGGTCGGGCTGAACGGGGGGTTCGTGCACACAGCCCAGCTTGGAGCGAACGACCTACACCGAACTGAGATACCTACAGCGTGAGCTATGAGAAAGCGCCACGCTTCCCGAAGGGAGAAAGGCGGACAGGTATCCGGTAAGCGGCAGGGTCGGAACAGGAGAGCGCACGAGGGAGCCGCCAGGGGGAAACGCCTGGTATCTTTATAGTCCTGTCGGGTTTCGCCACCACTGATTT
>NZ_JAWJBT010000143.1:0-390 GCF_046536035.1 Halomonas sp. SIMBA_159 | reverse complement strand
ATATTAATTCCAAAAATTTTAATATCGGTGAAGTTTAATCTTCATTTATTTGCTCATCAACTTCTTCGTGATATCTTTCTGTATCTAAATAAGATTCAATAAGATTATCTAAAAATTCGACACTAACCTCTCGATTATCTTCATATATATGAATTTCAGCTCCAGCATTTGCTAGTAAACTTATAATGATTTTCATCTCTTTCAATTCATCAATATCTAATAAATTATAAGATAAAATAAAATCATTTTTATTCATTACTTCTTTTATTTCGGAAATACTTTTATCCGTATGTTTTCTTAGAATAGAGATATATTTGATTTGATCATCATCTTTTTTTATTCTCATATTCATTTTAGGCATTTGGTTTCTCCTCCATAGATTAGAAATCG
>NZ_JAWJBT010000142.1:0-391 GCF_046536035.1 Halomonas sp. SIMBA_159 | reverse complement strand
CAATTTAACGTTGCATGTGATGTGACCAACCCACTCCATGGAGAAACAGGGGCGGCATATATATTTGGCCCGCAAAAAGGCGCCACACCGGAGATGGTAGAGAAACTTGACCAAGGGCTTCGCAATGTTGCGCGCATCGCATCGGAAGACTTAGGCAAAGATATTCAAAATCCACCAGGGGCCGGAGCTGCAGGAGGGCTAGGAGCTGCCTTTATCGGATTTTTGGAAGGCGAATTGAAAAGCGGCATAGAATTGATCCTTGAAAGTGTGAAAATGGAAGAACAAATCAAAGATGTGGACATCGTTGTGACAGGAGAAGGTAAGTTAGACGGCCAAACTTCCATGGGCAAGACCGCGTCGGGGGTTGCTCAATTGGCTAAAAAAATGGGTG
>NZ_JAWJBT010000141.1:0-393 GCF_046536035.1 Halomonas sp. SIMBA_159 | reverse complement strand
GGTCACCATCATGGCGAGCATCATAGGAACGGACAGACTTAACAGTCTGCGTTTTTCAAGGGCATTTGCGCGAGAGTGGTCAGCACTGATCAAGTCTAATTGACGGATTTTATGCCATTGCCAGACCACGATGGCGGCAACGGTTAAGCCTCCGGTCATAATCACATGCCAATACTCCACCTCGCTGATCGCCGACATTAACAGTAATAAGAGGCAGGTTTTAACTGCAGGCAGTGCAATCCGCCAGGGCAGGTTAGAAGCTGCCAGCAGTTTTGCAGATTGCAGTACACGGCTAAACAAAGCGCCAATGGCAATCAGAGGGATGACAAATGTGATGATCATCAGCGGGTGATGGCCCAGCACATCCGTTTTCCCCAGATGCAATACCCCACC
>NZ_JAWJBT010000140.1:0-393 GCF_046536035.1 Halomonas sp. SIMBA_159 | reverse complement strand
GGATTAAAAATCAATTGTGCTCGCGGTTGAACTCTCTCCTCTGTTTGAAACAGAAGACGGTTGTTGTTTTCATTAAACCGCCAAAAGGTGAGCTTTCCTGCATAAGCGGGGGTTGCTGTCAGTGCAGTTGCCACTAAAGAACCGATTAATATTGAGGCTTGTTTCACCACTCCTACTCCTCACACGCGCGATCGCGCCTTAAATTAATGATGACGCATCATAGAATAACCGTAGCAATTAAAAGATTAGTTTATCCTAATCAAGAGCAATCGCTCTGTAATCTCAGCTTTCTTCTGCTTTTGAAGTCTCGGTTTCGGTTTCCGCTGCTTCCGGAAAGACTACCCGTAGGAACGGAGGAGCGACAAATGTTGTCAAAATTACCATGACAATAAT
>NZ_JAWJBT010000139.1:0-393 GCF_046536035.1 Halomonas sp. SIMBA_159 | reverse complement strand
TGCAGATATTCTATTGACCGCTGACATGTTCGGCTCGGACCTGATCATCGATACCGGAAAAGAATTGGAAGGCAATACACCGGCGATTACACCGTCACCTAAACAACCTGCAGATAACACCGATCAGACCGTCAAAGGCGGAAAGTTGCCGAAAACAGCCAGTGAGTTTGCGGCGAATATGGCGATTGGCCTTGGCTTTATCGCATTCGGCACTTTATTGTATAGACGTTCACGAGTGAAGCGCACAGTATGAACAAAAAGAACATTTCCTGGTTGATGCGCTCCGCTCAGTCCAGGGTCTTCGGCTCGCGCTATCCCCGCAGGAAACGAATCGTGCTTAACACGATTCGTTTGCGACGCAGTAGCGCAGCGATGCGGGAGCACATTTTTGCC
>NZ_JAWJBT010000138.1:0-394 GCF_046536035.1 Halomonas sp. SIMBA_159 | reverse complement strand
AATGTAAACGAGATACCTTGATCAACATGAGTTTGAATAGTTGAAATTAAATCAATAACCTTAAACATATCCATATCATAAGCTTCTTTATATAAGAACCAATTGTTCGGAGACAGTCCAGGCATAGGATAATAAGTCTTACTGTTTCCGTAGGTTCTTTCCTCAATTCTTTCCATGATAGGCATTACGCCTGCGGTAGATGACTGTACATATGAAATGCTTCCAGTAGGTGCTACGGCTTGTCTGTAACTATGATAAAGTCCATATTTCTGTACATCACTCTTTAATTGCTTCCAATCTTCAATCGAAGGAATATGCTGATCTTTGAAAAGTTTCGCTACCTTATCAAGCATCGGTGAATAATCAATACTTAAATACTTATCAAAAAAGCTTC
>NZ_JAWJBT010000137.1:0-395 GCF_046536035.1 Halomonas sp. SIMBA_159 | reverse complement strand
GGCTCTCATTGCTGGACTTGCAGCGATTTACTTTTACTTCAACACGAAAGAAGAAATGTTGAAAATTGCAGCAGGCTTCATTGCTATTGTTTGTGTGCTATCAGGCTTATGGTTTGCTCCCTTGCTCGTCAAAGTATTAGTCGTTGTTACCCCCTTTGTGGGAGAGAAGCTATCGTAATGAAGCCTCATTGTTCTTGATTGAGTTGGACTTTTAACCAGTCCATCTCATCTTGAATCAGTTCTAGATGGCGATCACAAACCAAAGCAAAATAAGGGTCCTCTGGTCTCGCCTCACACTTTTGTTTTTCCAGACGTGTGCAACACACGGCAAGCCGTTTTTCAATTAATTTAATTCTCTGTTGCGAGTGCAGATGACTGAAAAAAACGAATTTGAC
>NZ_JAWJBT010000136.1:0-395 GCF_046536035.1 Halomonas sp. SIMBA_159 | reverse complement strand
CACCAGCCGCCTCGATCCGCGCCAACACCGCTCCAATTTGGCCCATCTCCATCAGATAGTGACGGTGGATGGCGGCCAGCTGTCGACCTTGCGAACTAGGAAATCGCCTTCCCGATGCACGCTACATCGGCCCTTTGAAATCATTAGTGCTAGGCGTAGCGAAGACTTCGCTGTAGCCGCAAAACGCTTCCCAGGAACGGACATTCGAGCTGCTCTGGTGGTCAAGGCGAGGCAGCGCTAGGAACAGTTGTCGGCGGAGCGCAGAACGTGACCTTTGCAAAGTCCGGGCCTGACCGGAAGGCAAGGGGCGCTCCTAGCCTTTTGCCGCCTTCTGTCAGTAATTTGTTCGCCGCATTGCGGCACCCTCGTCGTGCCCAAATGCCGACGATATTAAG
>NZ_JAWJBT010000135.1:0-396 GCF_046536035.1 Halomonas sp. SIMBA_159 | reverse complement strand
ACTCTGCTCCCGAACTGCAGCCGTATAGCGCTGCTGAAGATACTAAAGCGAGGCCTATCATTTTCTTATTCATCTGCGCGTCTCCTCCTATTTCCATTTTATGAACCCGCTCAAAACGGCTCTTCTTCATTTTATCAGAAGATTTTTGAAAATCTTGTGATATCCCTCTTGCCGGTAAATGGCATAAATTTTCCCGGCGCTGATTTTCGAGGCTGTTTTTCCGCATCTTGAAGGGGAGCTTATATTCCCTTTACTGATTTATGGCCAATCAAAAAAAACGTTCGTAAAGATGCCGAAGCATTTTACGAACATTTTTTGGTTTCATGAAATTAACGGAAGCTCACTTTGTTCAGCACTTGATGATCGTACGGCCAAGGTGCTGCCCATTCTTGATGG
>NZ_JAWJBT010000134.1:0-405 GCF_046536035.1 Halomonas sp. SIMBA_159 | reverse complement strand
ATTAGTTGTTTGCTCATACATTCAATTTAGCATGATTATGTACAATATTCAATGCCATTGATACAAATAGGCAACTTTAAGAGAGAATCGCACCTCGTTATTATCAGTTTCGAGAGTTATGATAGATATAGAAACAGATATTAATGATCTGTTGGAGCGGCCAAGGGGAAATGCACAACGATGAATGTTTGCTTGATAGGAACTTCGCATTTAAGGCTCGCATCGAATCATCCAGTCGCAGCCGGCAGAGAACTTGCTATCTAGTCGATGGCGGAGCAAATGCTCAAAATAGACTAAAAGGAGATTAAAAAAATGGCAGACTTACAATTCGGGAAAAAAGGGTGGACACCGGACCGCATCGGTTCATTAAAAGGAAAAACATACGTGATTACAGGGGCAACAAGC
>NZ_JAWJBT010000133.1:0-406 GCF_046536035.1 Halomonas sp. SIMBA_159 | reverse complement strand
GGCCCAGGTTTTTCACTGTCAGGGTTGAGTGCAATTACTCGCTGTGGTTCGACCATAGGCACAGATGGCTTCAAACGTTCACCAAATTACACCCATGAAGATAATTTTTGCCTTGACGGTTCTCGGCTGATCTCAGTGTCAGGCCAGCGTGGTAAGAGTGGGTCAAGCTACAAAACTGAAATTGATCAATATAGCCAGATTACGCTGAGTGGTGATTCGCTTGGCACTAGTAGCCAGTTTATTGTGAAAACAAAATCTGGCGATGTGCTGACCTATAAGAATGACTCAGATAATTTAGTGTGGCTGCTGGCTGAGTCTACCGATACAACCAAGAAAAATGTTATCAAGTACAGTTATACAAATAACAATCTGATTCGTCAGATTATTTATGATGCCTATACCGTAC
>NZ_JAWJBT010000132.1:0-406 GCF_046536035.1 Halomonas sp. SIMBA_159 | reverse complement strand
CGATGGAGTTACAATTTCTACTCTCATCGTCGACTTAGCATCAGCGCTTGCGCCACCTATTGCTGCTGTTTTGGCTGCGAAAGTGGCTACGAAGAAACAGGTCACCGTCAAGGTCAACGGTGTTGAAGTGAATGCAAACACGGAAAAGGAGGCAATGAATATGATCAAAGAGTTGTCAGAAAAGGAATAATTCTACTTGGACGAGATTGATAGGTACATTGCGGCGACGAGACGCTCATTGCCCGACTTGGCGTCTAGCGAGATGTATAAAAGTCATAAAAAAATTGTAGATTCTGTACTATTCTCGGTCACGTCACCCACAGAAATGAGAGTGTTCTATACTTCAGAGAGACGATCCGAATACCTAGAGATCAATGATATAAGCGTGATTTGTTATGACCAATAC
>NZ_JAWJBT010000131.1:0-406 GCF_046536035.1 Halomonas sp. SIMBA_159 | reverse complement strand
CGTAGACCCGAAACCAGGTGATCTACCCATGTCCAGGGTGAAGTTCAGGTAACACTGAATGGAGGCCCGAACCCACGCACGTTGAAAAGTGCGGGGATGAGGTGTGGGTAGGGGTGAAATGCCAATCGAACCTGGAGATAGCTGGTTCTCTCCGAAATAGCTTTAGGGCTAGCCTCAAGGTAAGAGTCTCGGAGGTAGAGCACTGATTGGACTAGGGGCCCCTACCGGGTTACCGAATTCAGTCAAACTCCGAATGCCGATGACTTATCCTTGGGAGTCAGACTGCGAGTGATAAGATCCGTAGTCGAAAGGGAAACAGCCCAGACCGCCAGCTAAGGTCCCAAAGTATACGGTAAGTGGAAAAGGATGTGGAGTTGCTTAGACAACCAGGATGTTGGCTTAGAAG
>NZ_JAWJBT010000130.1:0-408 GCF_046536035.1 Halomonas sp. SIMBA_159 | reverse complement strand
CTTCATAATTCTATGCATCATACGCCGCTCTCGAATACTAAGCTCACGTATGGTCAATTCAATTTGATAGAGCGGATCGGTCTCAATCTGCTCAAAGAGTTCCTTTTCTGTTTCGTCCATATAATCAAACATGATAGATTCATATTCACCTGTCCGCACAGAATTTCTGTTTCCTTTTGGAGCACCACCAGTATTCCCTTTAGCGTTTTGGTTACCTGGCGGTGCTTTCCCACCTTTATTGCCTTTAGCGTTTTTACTCCCTTTTGGAGCACCAGGGCGTTTAGTAACGTTACCATTGGTTTTTTCTTTCGGTTTAGTAACGTTACCATTCAATTTCTCATCCCAAGAGTCTTGGTTCTTCCATTTGCGGATAAGCGATTGTGAACACTCTAATTCTTCAGCAATGTC
>NZ_JAWJBT010000129.1:0-411 GCF_046536035.1 Halomonas sp. SIMBA_159 | reverse complement strand
ATTTTTTAGACAACCACATCGAAGTTCTGAAACGCCTTTCAGAGGAACACCCACTGCCCATAGCTGACCGACTTTGCAAAGCTTCCCTCAAATACCTTTTCAAATAATGTACAACAATTGGCGACCGCAAAAGCCATATAGACAACATCAATCCTGATTATAATGTCAGGAGTGTTTAGAATGCCTGTAAGAAAATAGCAGTGTCTAAGTTTCCAGGTCCGATAACCTCACATAAGCAAGCGGCTCGAATCTATCTCTGACGCGAAAAAAATGAACGTCACCGCGAGCTTCAACGTCTAGAGGCGCATATGCCGTAGGAATCCTACAAACTACTTCTATTCTCCGATCACACAACGCTGCAATGCCTAGCCCGAGAGCATGGCTTTTCGATCCAATTGCCATAGCAGTAAC
>NZ_JAWJBT010000128.1:0-411 GCF_046536035.1 Halomonas sp. SIMBA_159 | reverse complement strand
CGTCGACGGCGAGACGCTCGAGCGCTGGCGTGCGCTGACGTACCCGCAGCTGGCGACCGAGGTGCTCGGGCTGTTCGCGACCGACATCCCGCGCGCGGATCTCGCGCGGATGACCGATGCGGCATACGCCGGCTTCCCCGACGGCGTCGTGCCGCTGCGGGCCATCGATGACGAGCTGACGCTCGTCGGACTCTCCGAGGGGCCGACGCTTGCGTTCAAGGACATGGCGATGCAGTTCCTCGGACAGGTGCTCGAGTACACGCTGGAGCGCAACGACGCCGTGCTCAACATCCTCGGCGCGACCTCGGGCGACACCGGTTCTGCGGCCGAGCACGCCCTCCGCGGCAAGGAGCGCGTCGCGGTGTTCATGCTGTCGCCGCAGGGCCGCATGAGTGCGTTCCAGCGGGCACA
>NZ_JAWJBT010000127.1:0-412 GCF_046536035.1 Halomonas sp. SIMBA_159 | reverse complement strand
ATTGGTACAGTAGAGTTGGTTGTTGTCGATGAGGAATCTGGTAGGTTTCGACCACTTTGGAATGGAGAGACAGAATGAGATGCCTATAAAGCCACTTAAGAGAGTGATAGTTGAAAGTACCGAAGAAGGAATTGAGATTAGCAGATTACCAAACAATGAAGAAATTGCACACAAAGTCAATGAAATTGTAAGGTTTGTGAATACTTTAGAAAGCAAAAAAGTGGATAAGCCTGATCCTATACAGAACTTATTTTCAAAAACAAGAAAGTGGTGATGAAATGACTGCAATAGGAAATGAACAATCGCAAGTGCATGTGTATATTGAGGGTGCTTGGATTGATCAGTCATTTAGAAACTTAAAGGCTGGTCAAATATTTAAAATACTGCAGGATGAAGGGATTGGTGTATACAC
>NZ_JAWJBT010000126.1:0-412 GCF_046536035.1 Halomonas sp. SIMBA_159 | reverse complement strand
GGCCACAGCCCAGGGTATCCATCAGGCAGTTACGGGCGGTGTTATAGGCCTCGGCTGAGGTAATTTCACTATTGGCCACATAATCGGCAATTTTTACCAGCAGCTCATCCGGCTGCGGGCGTTCATTCAGTTCAACGTTGAGGCTCATTCATCTTTCCTTTTACTTCTGAGTCGTTATTGTTTCGATTCCCTTTCAAAGGGAGGGAGTATCAGCCGTGACAGCAAGCTTCGTTGATCCCTCCCCCTTTTCAAGGGGGAGGCTAGGAGGGGGTTATCGAGCACAAGTGCCAAATCGGTGCACGCCGTACGAACCCCACCCTAGCCCTCTACTTGCCAAGGGGAGGGAATCTTTCGTGCTCAGTGTGTGGTGCAATGATCCCCTCAACATACAAGCTCTGCTTCAATCATCACA
>NZ_JAWJBT010000125.1:0-412 GCF_046536035.1 Halomonas sp. SIMBA_159 | reverse complement strand
CGATGGCGCTGGCCCATTGTTTGAGGCGACCGGGCGTCCATTGCTGATGCTTCTGATGGCGTTTTGGCATATGACTTTCATCGGTTGTTATCCCGGGATAGCGTTTTCGGGGATGGGAGGCGACGAGCTGTTGACGATAATAGAGCTGGACTAACCGGTCTCCGGCATGCAGCTCCAACTTCTCACCAACATACTGATGCGGAACTGAGTAGTGGTGATGTTCATACTGGATGTGATAGTCGCTATTTACCTTTACCTGCTTGATAGCTACATAGCGGTAAGGCATGCACGGCAAGGGCTTGAGTGCTGGCTGGTCTAACTTTTCGAAGGCTTCCTTGCGGTTGCCCGGCAACTGTTTGAACGGCTTCTGGTTCAACTCTTCAAGCAACGCCATGATGCACTGGTTTAACTC
>NZ_JAWJBT010000124.1:0-412 GCF_046536035.1 Halomonas sp. SIMBA_159 | reverse complement strand
ATTTTAAATTCCGTTCAATTTTATCGAGCTTGTCGATCACGACATCATACTTTTCACTAAACTTTGCTAACACTTCATTTTGCGCTTCGATTTGTTCATTGAGCTTGTTTTCTCTTTCCTTTGTCGTGTTGAGAACATAAAACAATACCCAACAAAAAAGAACCGCAAAGGGTCCTTGTGTCATCAGATATTGAGCCAAATCCATTTCCACCATACTCACCTACCTCACTTTTTCCACCCCCTTAAAGAAGGCAAAATAAAAAGCCCTTTTAGGCTTCGTACTGTTCTCCCGTTATTTCTTGATAATCTTCTTTGTTAATCCAACCGATTTCTACATAAAAGGCAATGTCTTCAGGACCGTAACACTGCCAGTCCCAAAATTGCTTTATATCCGCAACTGTTGGATATATCA
>NZ_JAWJBT010000123.1:0-413 GCF_046536035.1 Halomonas sp. SIMBA_159 | reverse complement strand
CAGGCGTCCCTCAGAAGGTCAATCGCCACGTTCAAGGGCTCTGTCAGAACAAAGGGCGCGGCGGATCGGTCCGGCACCCGCAGCAAGAGCCGGGCCGGCAGCACCAACGCGCTCGTAAAGCCATTGAAGGCGTGCCGCTTGAAGTTAGGGCACGCCTCCGGTTGGTGCGCGAGGCACTTCTCGCATCGGCCACAGGGCGCGGTGGTCCGGACGACCGCGTAGTCCCCGGCGGCCACACCCGAGACATCTTGGCCCACATGCTGAACCCGGCATAGGATCTCGTGTCCCCATGTCCGGAGCGTCCCCGGAAGGTCGCGATAGGCGCCGATGTCGGAGCCGCACACGCCGACCTCGATCACCTCGACGCGCGCATCCGTCCGGCCAAGGGCTGGCACCGGGGGCGCGGGCACAAG
>NZ_JAWJBT010000122.1:0-414 GCF_046536035.1 Halomonas sp. SIMBA_159 | reverse complement strand
CGAGCGGAACGACGTCGGTCAGGACCCAGGTCTCGTAGTAGTCGAAGAGCACGTCGTTCTGATCCCAGGATCGGGAACGGATGCGGAGGAGCGCCTGAGTCTCGGCCACTCCCAGGTTCGATGCGACCTCCGGCGGCGCCGACAGCGCATGGATGACGCGCTGCGCCGTCGCGATGATGTGACCGGCTTCACGCAGCGTGGTGTTCAGCGACTCCGCGCCGTCGAGCACATCCTTCGCCCCGGCGACGACATCGCCGACAGCGCGCGGGAACCAGTTCGTGCTGAAGAGGGCTACCTGGCCGTCGAGGTATCGCACGCGCTCGAGCGCGAACACATCGCTGTCGGCATCGAGGCGGAGGGCATCGGCGACGTGCTGCGGCGCTCTGACGTATCCGGCGTGCACTACCTCGGTGC
>NZ_JAWJBT010000121.1:0-415 GCF_046536035.1 Halomonas sp. SIMBA_159 | reverse complement strand
GCTTCCCCGCCCGCAACAAGGCCGAGGCCGACAAAGCCTGCAAGTCGATTCTCGGGCTGTCCATGGATGAAGTCGGCAACCGGCTGCGGGCCTGCGGCTATGCGTGGAGCGGCAACGCCAAGGCGTGGCGCACGAAGTGCAACGGGCAACCCGCCCGCGGTGGTCGCGGCTTCAAGAGCGAGCACGCCGAGCGCGTGGCGTTCGCGGATGAGGATTGATGGTCGCGAAGCGTGAAAGGCGAAAGCCGTACTCAACCCAACCACAGCCCCACGCCGAGCTTAGCGGCTCGGTTGGGGTTTTCCCCTACGGCAGCGTCCGATGCTGAAGGCCGCATGGCGTGGCGGCGTGCCAGCATCGGAGAAGGGCTGATGCCAGCACGGCATCGGTGACAAGGCGCTGTCAGCCACACCCCCAG
>NZ_JAWJBT010000120.1:0-415 GCF_046536035.1 Halomonas sp. SIMBA_159 | reverse complement strand
ATTTTTCTTTTTGTGAATAGTGAGGACAAAATCACATCAAATCGTTGTTTGGGGCGCGTCAATGCAGCTTAGTCATTTCTCTATCCGCAATAAAATTCTGGTTTTAGGTGGTGCAGTCTCACTGATGTTCGTGATTGCAATGTTATTCATTAAATCAGCCAATGACCGCATTGGCAGCAATTTCAGTGAGTTTTACCAGCATAACTACAAAGTATCGCAATTGATCAGCCAGATTCGCCAGGCGCAAGCCGATATTATCGGTAACGTGCGGGGGTTGCAGGTGGTGTATCTGCTGGGTTTGTATGAACAAGTGCCTGAATTTAATGCGATTGTCGATAAAAACAGTGCGATCACCCCAGAACTGGTGAAAGAGCTGAAGCAAGACTACAACGGTGATCCTCAGCTGCTGGCGGAC
>NZ_JAWJBT010000119.1:0-416 GCF_046536035.1 Halomonas sp. SIMBA_159 | reverse complement strand
GGTACAATTCCAGTCGATCGCGCTAATTTTGTTATGCTCAAGAGCAACGTCACGAGAGAAGTTTTTACAGCCGGTTAGTTGCGCGGTACGCCAGTTGGGGGGACGTTCAAAAATGTCTTGTTTTGACCCGTTGGCGATAACTTTTCCCTCGTCTATAATCACTAAGTTAGGACAAACGCGATAGGCTTCTTCTAAGTTGTGGGTGATAAATAGGGTTACGCCTTCGTAATGACTGAGGTTTTGACGCAGCAGTTTTTCTTGTCGATCGCGCAAATAAGTATCTAAAGCAGAAAAGGGTTCATCGAGGAGTAAACTATCGGGTTGATTGATTTTTGCCCTCGCTAACGCCACTCGCTGCTGTTGTCCGCCAGAAAGTTCGTTGGGATAGCGCGTGCCCATTCCTTCTAGATTAACCG
>NZ_JAWJBT010000118.1:0-416 GCF_046536035.1 Halomonas sp. SIMBA_159 | reverse complement strand
CTGATACCATCGAACAGCACGGCGTCAACCGTCGAGGTGCTGGTCACTAGGGCAACGGCTAGCTGCTCATTGTTGGCAATGGCGAAAGCATCTTGGTCAGAGATAGTCGTGAGATCCAGACTCAAGTTGTTTCCTACGCCAGTGGCTGAACTGTCCACTGTGGCATTCGTGACACCCAGCACTGACGAAGACGCGAGGACAGACCCAGGTATGAGTGCTGTGGTAATTAATGGATCTACGCTTAGGTCTACGCCTGCATAGACTTGACTATTGTCCGTTTGCATAGATACATCGGAGGTGATAGCCCCGTTATTACCGACAGACGTAGCCGCACTTTCGACGGATGCAAGGTCATCAATGGAGTTACCACTGAGCACCGGGATAATCAGGTTATCCACGACGGTGACCAAGCTAGT
>NZ_JAWJBT010000117.1:0-418 GCF_046536035.1 Halomonas sp. SIMBA_159 | reverse complement strand
CGGCGACCACCTTGGAATGTCACCCTGAAATCGAAGAAGTGCTCCGAAGGCTTACCGTTGGGCAAGACGAACGGCAGCGATGCCAGCTGTTCTTCAATGTCCAGGAAGTCAGGACGGTAGATGAAGCACAGGGCAGCGTTGTGTTCATACAAGCTCGCGAAGCCGAGACGCTGTCGGCTCTCACCCCGGTGGAAGACCAACTCGCCGACGAAGTGCTTTTTCGTCGACTTAGGGATCGCGCGTTTTGCGCGACTGCGGAGAGGCTTGCGCGGTTGCGGATTGTGGGGAGCCTCGCTCTTGACGGAGCTGTTCTCGTCCATCTGAGTGCTCGAGAAGACCGATCCGTTCACGTGGGTTGTGGAGGAATGGTTGATAGAGTTGTTCTCGTCGTTCTGCATTAGTTCTTCTCTCTAGGCAC
>NZ_JAWJBT010000116.1:0-420 GCF_046536035.1 Halomonas sp. SIMBA_159 | reverse complement strand
GCACCTAAACATTCTTTAAATATAAAATTCATTATAGTTATGGAAGGAAAACAGCCAGATAGAGTTATACAAGCAGAAAAGTTTTTTGAAAAAGCTTTAGCCACAGTAGATTTAACAAACGAATATTATATGATGGAAGTATGGGATGAAAATAAACTAGAGGAATTAGAAAGAGAACTTGTATTAATATTGTAGAACTCAATATAGCTAAACGCATTATTCTAAAAGCACTTTAGATTAAAAATTCTATAGTGCTTTTTTGGTTTATTTAACTTTTCAATTTGAATAGGTTGATTCTTATAACTACAATCGTTTGACCTAAGTGAAAGTGTATTAGTACTGAATAAGATACTTGAAGATATTTATCTTGATATAGCAGCACAAGAAAAGTCCAAACAAAGCCAGATTGAAGAAGAATTA
>NZ_JAWJBT010000115.1:0-420 GCF_046536035.1 Halomonas sp. SIMBA_159 | reverse complement strand
ATTAAAAGCGTGACCCATGTGGAGGCTTCCCGTGACATTTGGGGGAGGAATCACAATACAAAACGGTTTTCCTCCCTTTTCTGGATGGGCTTTAAAGACCTCTCGATCCGCCCAAAACTCTTGCCACTTCGCTTCTGTCGTTGAAGGATCATATTGACTTGGCAGTGTCGTCTCCGTCATTCTTGTTATCTCCTCTTTTCTGATTGCTGATTAAAGTTAAGAAGGGGGTCACTAATCACTGTTTAACGATATTAGCCAGTGCTGGTTTAACTGTGGGATATTGATAAGTAAAGCCTTGTTCTTGGGTGCGTTTCGGAAGTACCTTTTGCCCTTCGAGAATCGCTTGCGCTGCTTCTCCTAAAAGTAATTTCAACGCCAATTCAGGAACAGGTAAACAAGAGGGACGATGCATCACCTCTC
>NZ_JAWJBT010000114.1:0-421 GCF_046536035.1 Halomonas sp. SIMBA_159 | reverse complement strand
GGCGACACCTACATGATGAGCCTGTTCAGCCACGACATCGTGGCCCACAAGCGGCTGGAGATCGAGGCGATCCGTGAGCAGAGCCGGGCCATCGCCTCGCAGGCGCAGGCCATGAACCGTCTGGCGGCGGCGGTCGAGGCGCAGAACGGCAAGATGGACGACCTCATCACCGCCGTCAACAACATCAGCGTCACCACCCAAGTCACGGTGCCGGACGAAGTGCTTGAATCCCTGCAAGGCGCGCTCAACGCCCTCCGCAATTGGCTCGGACCGGCCCAGCAGTGAAGCACGCCGACTACAACCTCCCGGCGACCTTCATGTTCTGGTCGGTGGCGGAATGGGAGGCGGTCCGCAACGCCCTGCGCGAGATTCACCTGCTCGCCGTCGCCCACCGCGAGGAAGACCCGGCATGGGAGGCATC
>NZ_JAWJBT010000113.1:0-421 GCF_046536035.1 Halomonas sp. SIMBA_159 | reverse complement strand
GGCCTCGAAGACCCAACAGACCGTCAACCTCACCCCCGACCAGCTCAATGCCATCGTGGCGCAAGCCGTTCGGGCCGCCCTGTCCGGCGATGAAGCAGTCGAGGCCGACGTGGTGAAGGCGAAAGCCAAGGCGAAGCGCACCACGTCCAGCGGGCGTAAGGCGCTGTATCAACACGCAGCATCCGCCACGGCTGAAGCGCCCAAGGCGGGCGGCGCGGCCTACGGTGTCGCCCCCAGCAAGGGCATCAACGCCGCCGATATCGCCAAGCGGCGCGAGGACGCGCTGGAGGCGGCCATCCCCGGCATCGGCAAGCTCGCGGAGATAAGCCATCTCGGCAAGCAATCCGGCCAGTACCTCAAGCGGTTCGCCGATATGGACCGGGCCGGCGTCGGCTTCTGGACGTGGATCCGCTTCCCCGCC
>NZ_JAWJBT010000112.1:0-422 GCF_046536035.1 Halomonas sp. SIMBA_159 | reverse complement strand
CGAAAGATTACATTCAGGGCCGATAACCTCAAATTCAGCGAAACAGTCAAAACCGGCACCGGGCTTGCCACAAAATTTAGAGCCGGATACATACTTAGCCTGGCAGCCGCCGCCTTTGCTGGAGCACCAATAGTTACCGGGGGTAGTGCCATGGTTAACGGATTTCCAACCCACGTCAAAACGTATCCCGAGATAGGCGTTGCAGGGACTGTTGTTATCATCGCCATCGCCGCCGCCGTCATCACCGCCGCCATCATCGCCACCACCGGGAGAGCCGCCGTCATCACCGCCGCCGTCACCGTCACCCGTGCCATCACCTTTTTTGACGGCGTTACAGGTCCCGCTGACACCTTGCAACTGCCTGTCACACATATAGTTAGGATTAATGTCGTACTCTTCTGGATTAAACTGACTGCTGCATT
>NZ_JAWJBT010000111.1:0-425 GCF_046536035.1 Halomonas sp. SIMBA_159 | reverse complement strand
CCGAAAAGTGCCACCTAAATTGTAAGCGTTAATATTTTGTTAAAATTCGCGTTAAATTTTTGTTAAATCAGCTCATTTTTTAACCAATAGGCCGAAATCGGCAAAATCCCTTATAAATCAAAAGAATAGACCGAGATAGGGTTGAGTGTTGTTCCAGTTTGGAACAAGAGTCCACTATTAAAGAACGTGGACTCCAACGTCAAAGGGCGAAAAACCGTCTATCAGGGCGATGGCCCACTACGTGAACCATCACCCTAATCAAGTTTTTTGGGGTCGAGGTGCCGTAAAGCACTAAATCGGAACCCTAAAGGGAGCCCCCGATTTAGAGCTTGACGGGGAAAGCCGGCGAACGTGGCGAGAAAGGAAGGGAAGAAAGCGAAAGGAGCGGGCGCTAGGGCGCTGGCAAGTGTAGCGGTCACGCTGCG
>NZ_JAWJBT010000110.1:0-432 GCF_046536035.1 Halomonas sp. SIMBA_159 | reverse complement strand
CTCGGCGACCTCGGGCTTTGCGGCCACGAGTTCGTCGATTTCGTCGTCCTTCCAGCCTGCACGCTTCGCCGCGTGCCGCAACACGGGGTCGAGGGTAGGCTCACCGCCATCCTCGCCCGGCTTGCCGCGTCCGCTGGCACCCTCGGTCGCCTCGCCGGTTTCCTCGCCTCCGGCTTCATCCTCACGGTCCTGCGCTGGCTCGCGGTCACGCAGCGACGGGTCCACGTCGTCCTCGCCGGCCCGCTCCAGAGAAGCGGTCGATTCGGGTTCGTCGTGATCCTCGGCGTTGCGTCGCGCGGGGGTAGGCGTGTCGCCATCCCCGCCGAACACGCGCTCAAACGCACCGTTGACCTCCTGCTCGTTTTCGAGCTGAGGCCCGCCTTCCGTGAGGGTAGAAGTGGCGGAAGACTCGGCTGATCCGGCGTCCTTGGG
>NZ_JAWJBT010000109.1:0-433 GCF_046536035.1 Halomonas sp. SIMBA_159 | reverse complement strand
CAAAGCGAACAACTGCTCGACACCTTGAAACAACGTTTTGAGCAAAATGAACAGCGCCACGAGAAGATGGGCTGGGACAATGTCTTACTGAAGCTGAAGGAACATCCGGAGAAGTTGGCGATTTTGCATCAAATGGAGGAAACGGGCGGTGAACCGGATGTCATCGGCTATGAACCTGAGACCGGCATGTTTTTGTTTTGCGACTGTGCTACAGAAAGCCCTATAGGACGCAGAAGCCTATGCTATGACCGGGCTGCGCTTGAAGGGCGCAAAAAGAACAAACCTGAAAATTCGGCAGTCGACAGCGCTAATGAAATCGGCATAGACTTATTGACAGAAGATCAATACCGGGTGCTTCAGACTTTAGGCGAATTTGATTTGAAGACCTCAAGTTGGCTGGAGACGCCTGAGGAAATCCGTGAACGAGGAGGGG
>NZ_JAWJBT010000108.1:0-437 GCF_046536035.1 Halomonas sp. SIMBA_159 | reverse complement strand
GATCGCGCCTGAGAGGTGATGCTTGGCTAACGGCCGGCCGGCCAAGTCCCCGATCCCGCTGCCCTTCCCGGTCCAAGGCATCGACGAGAACTCGCCCTACGGGGTGCAGCCGCCGACGACCACACCGGACGCGCTCAACGTGCGCTCCTACGACGCGCTGGAGCGACGCAACCGAGGCGGGCAGCGGACGGGGATTGGCAGGTGGAGTGCAACGCGGCCAAGCGGCGGCAGCAGCCAGATACAGCTTCTCGACACGATCATCGAGTCGATTGACCCGAACCAGAACGCCGAGGTGTCCAACGCCGTCGTCCGCTCCGACACCACCCCGACGAACGCGTGGCCGTTCTTCCACCCCGACGGCGACGTGCTGTTCCTTCTGATTACTGCCGGCACGAACGCGGGCACGCTGCAAGCCTACGACGGGACGGAGGCCGCGG
>NZ_JAWJBT010000107.1:0-437 GCF_046536035.1 Halomonas sp. SIMBA_159 | reverse complement strand
AACTCAAAAAATATGACCATCTCAATGATGGTGGTTGGTATGCGCAAGGCTTCGATTTAATCACTGGTCAGCGATCCGATTTCTTATGCTTAAAGCCCGACTCTCCCAGACGCGATCGCGATGGGAAGCTAATTAAGTATGAGCACCCCCGCAATCGTCCCACAGAAATTTTTGTTCCTGCGATTCCTATACCGACCGCCAACACAATTGCTTTCCGTGCTGGTGGTGAAACCTTTATGGCTTGGGAAAAATTCCGAGATTCCTACGAAGGGAGTCCAGAATTTGCCATCTGGGAATTCGCTAAGACCAACGCGATCGCGCTGCAAGTTACAGAAGGATTCAAGAAAGCAGCATCTTTGTGCAGCCAAGGTTATCTTGCCATCGCTGTCCCTGGAATTTGGAACTGGATTGACCAAGATGCTGAAAAATACATCAAT
>NZ_JAWJBT010000106.1:0-437 GCF_046536035.1 Halomonas sp. SIMBA_159 | reverse complement strand
TCTCGTCAGGTGCTGGAACTGTCACCTGAACAGGTGGTCAAGCAACTGACGCATGTAATTGACCAGCTTGCCGCACTGGGTGGCACCGTGTTTGACGGCATTCTCAACTGAGGTCATGTAATGGCGTTTGTGTGTGGCAATAGCACATTGCTCAGCCTCACAAATACGGCTCAGGGCAGGGTATGCACCTGCAAAATACTTGTCGGCATCAATCAGGATATCGAACGGGATCACACGGTCTTTTGAGCGCAGTTCCAGCTCCCAGCGTACCCACTCAGGATGCTGGTCTGATTTAAGCTGTTTGCCTTTCTCGTACACACGCAACATCTTGCCCGCATCACGGCTACCGACATAGAACGAGCGGCCGGACTCAGGGACAAGGCCGTAACGCTTTTTCAGTGACTGGGATGTGCCGGACTGGGTTTGGTAATCACAGA
>NZ_JAWJBT010000105.1:0-442 GCF_046536035.1 Halomonas sp. SIMBA_159 | reverse complement strand
CCACAGCTTGGCCATCATCGCCTCGACGCGGATGTCCTCCAGCGCGTTGATGATGTGGCGTCCCATCGCGCCGTACTCGGCGGTGAGCACGTCCATGGCGTTGTCGCTGCTGTTGCCCACAAGGTGGCCGACCTCGTGATCGAGGAAGAACCGTATGTTGCGGAGCAGCTCCGGCGAGGCGATGCCGGCATCGGGAATGGCCGGAAGCGTGATCTCGCGTTGGCTCATCGAGGCATACGCCAGTGAGCCCTCGCACTTCAAGGTGATCCCGTGGTCGCGGGACAGCATCCGGCCAACCTTCTCCAAGTCCTGCTGCGTCAAACGGCCGTCCATTACTAGCTCCTTTCGCTGGGGTGAAAGCATCATCCATCGTCAGAAACGCTCTGCGTGGAAGCCAGCCGGCGAGCCGCTAAGCCCGCCGGCCGGCGAAAGGACTTAGATC
>NZ_JAWJBT010000104.1:0-442 GCF_046536035.1 Halomonas sp. SIMBA_159 | reverse complement strand
AAATTCGATGCACGGGATAGAGTCATTGCCAAGCTCGTCCAGCGCCAAGACATCTGCGACCAGCACTTGATATCCTTCTTCTGGGGTATTTTTTTCCTGGCCCAGCAGCTCGCGGATGCGGCTCTCGTCAGCCGCCTGTTCCACGGCGTAGCGGTAAACAGGCCCTTCCGTTTGTGTTTGGCCAGGCGGCTCTTCTGCTAGCCAATAGCGGTTATGGGCCGCACTAAAAGAAGCAATAGCTTCATCGCTTACCATCGCTTCCTCAAAAATGCCTTTTTCCAGCTGTCAGTAGCCTTTATCGGTCAGCCGATAGCCTTTGGGATCGAGGCGGATCAGCTGCGTATGGTGCATTTTGTCGATTAAGTCGCGGATGAACAGCTCCTCGACAAACAACATCTCAGCGAGTGCAGCAGGGCGGCGGATGTCTGCTTCCTGAAAAGCC
>NZ_JAWJBT010000103.1:0-448 GCF_046536035.1 Halomonas sp. SIMBA_159 | reverse complement strand
AGAAAATCTGTATTACCAGAATCTCTAATGAGTTAGGTTGTTAATTTCTATTCTATTTTCAAAAATCTTTTCAATTTTTGATACATAAGATAACAACTTGCCTTGCAGGGGTCAAGTGTTTCTGTTTTACAGATTAACTTCTTTATATCATGTCAAAAACTACCCCATTTTTTATTGATATAACGTCGAACACTTTATTTACTAAAAGGTGCATACTCTTTGCGATATTAGTAAAACTGTACTTACTCTAACAGTACAAATTATGCTGGTTTTTTTAGCTACATGCAATGAGGTTCATTCTTATAATTTTACATTAGTTAAAATAGCTTTATAGTTTCATAAGCAAAATTACTTTTACTAAGTACTCTCTCCACCTGAATACAATTCATCATCATTTTCAGGTTTTAATTTATGTTGGTCTTCTTTTATGTCAATATTAATATCAATC
>NZ_JAWJBT010000102.1:0-448 GCF_046536035.1 Halomonas sp. SIMBA_159 | reverse complement strand
GACAAGGTAAAACCACACGCAAGCCTCGCCGTGGCGAAGTGGATCGACGTGGACAGATCCCTGACATGGTCAGCATTCACTTACGTCCGCCCGAGGTCAGTAAGCGTGAAATGCCCGGCCACTGGGAAGGCGATCTGATCAAAGGTAAGAATAACGCGTCCGCGGTAGGCACCTTGGTAGAGCTTAGCAGTGGCTATCTGATCCTCGCAAAAATGGACGACGCCACCGCCACATCCGCCGTAGCAGGTTTTAGTGCCGCCCTGAACCGAATGCCGGCCACCGCTCGAAAAAGCATGACCTATGATCAGGGGCGTGAAATGGCACAGCATGCAAAAATCACTCAAGAAACGGGCGTTGCGATTTATTTTTGTGATCCCCACAGCCCCTGGCAACGTGGGGCCAATGAGAATATCAATGGTCTTATCCGTCAATATTTACCGAAAGGAAT
>NZ_JAWJBT010000101.1:0-451 GCF_046536035.1 Halomonas sp. SIMBA_159 | reverse complement strand
CCAGCACAGGCACAGAGAGCGCCAAACCCGGACGCTGCGTTACTTGGGGTCGAATTGTAACGCAGCCGAATTGATGCAGTAGCGCAGACCCGTTGGCGCCTGTCCGTCTTCGCACACGTGGCCGAGATGCGCGCCGCAATTCTTGCATTGAACCTCGATGCGCAGCATGCCGTGCGACCGGTCGGTTTTTTCGGCAATCACTTCACCGTTGATCGGTTTGAAGTAGCTCGGCCAGCCGCAGCCGGCGTCGAACTTCGTATCCGATTCGAACAGCGGTGTGCCGCAACAGACGCAGTCATAAATGCCGCGTTCCCAATGATCGTGATAACGGCCGGTGAACGGGCGCTCGGTGGCCGCGTGGCGCGTCACCTGATATTCGATGTCGGAAAGCTGCTTGCGCCACTCGGTGTCGTCTTTCTGCACCGCCGGGGTGTCGTGCTTGAGGTCGTCG
>NZ_JAWJBT010000100.1:0-451 GCF_046536035.1 Halomonas sp. SIMBA_159 | reverse complement strand
TCTTGCAAGACCTGGATTGTCTGCTTTAAATTCTCGCGGTACTCCGTAGTGGCCGCAAATTTTTCTTCCTTGTCTTTCAACTTATCTTCCATCGAGTATCCACCTCCTGCCTAGCTATTCCCCCTTGTCCGCTATCAAAAACACCAAAAACCGCCGTACGGCAAAAAGGCCCCTCACCAATTGGTTTGGGCCGTTTTCCTATTTTGCCAGTTGAACTTGGCGACGAGCCAATAACACGTCAAACCAGCCGCCGCCCCTGTGCTGTCGATCAAAACGTCGCGGGCTTCCCCGCTGCGCCCCGGAATGAATAATTGATGGACTTCATCCGTCGCCGCGAAGAAGGCACTGAAGGCAAACGCCCACCATAGCGCACTCTTGAATCCTGTGCCGTTTGCCCTGAATGCCCGTACTAGCAGCAGCCCAAGCACGAGGTAGGAAAAGAAATGCGCGC
>NZ_JAWJBT010000099.1:0-463 GCF_046536035.1 Halomonas sp. SIMBA_159 | reverse complement strand
ATATTCCCTTGTCGATCGATAAGGAACTTCGTGAAATTCCATTTGATTTCTCCATCTGCGCCGTTTTCTCCCCACGACGTCAAGTAATCAAAAAGCGGTTCAGCGAGTTCGCCATTGACGTTTACTTTCGCAAACATTGGAAAACTCACTCCATAGTTTTTTTGGCAGAACTCCATAGTTTCTTCTTGCGTCTGGAATTCCTGATCATTGAACTGCCCACTAGGGAACCCAAGAATCTCCAAACCTTGTTCTTGGTATTTTTCGTACAATCGCTGCAAGCCTTTAAATTGTGGAGTCAATCCACATTTACTTGCCGTGTTCACAATAACTAAAGGTTTTCCTTTGTAATTCTCTAGAGATTCCATATTACCGTCTGCTTGCTTGACCTGATAAACATACAACTTATTCATTTTCATTCCACCTCTCTTATTCCTTAGCCTACCCTTGAAAAACAGACTTCACA
>NZ_JAWJBT010000098.1:0-464 GCF_046536035.1 Halomonas sp. SIMBA_159 | reverse complement strand
AAGAACAAGTGCGAGAGTAACTGCTCGCACCTTGACGGTACCTAACCAGAAAGCCACGGCTAACTACGTGCCAGCAGCCGCGGTAATACGTAGGTGGCAAGCGTTGTCCGGAATTATTGGGCGTAAAGCGCGCGCAGGCGGTCCTTTAAGTCTGATGTGAAAGCCCACGGCTCAACCGTGGAGGGTCATTGGAAACTGGGGGACTTGAGTGCAGAAGAGGAAAGTGGAATTCCACGTGTAGCGGTGAAATGCGTAGAGATGTGGAGGAACACCAGTGGCGAAGGCGACTCTCTGGTCTGTAACTGACGCTGAGGAGCGAAAGCGTGGGGAGCGAACAGGATTAGATACCCTGGTAGTCCACGCCGTAAACGATGAGTGCTAAGTGTTAGGGGGTTTCCGCCCCTTAGTGCTGCAGCTAACGAATTAAGCACTCCGCCTGGGGAGTACGGTCGCAAGACTGAAAC
>NZ_JAWJBT010000097.1:0-467 GCF_046536035.1 Halomonas sp. SIMBA_159 | reverse complement strand
AGAGCTAACTCGATTCATTAAGCCTCTAACCCAAATCCAGAGAGAAGTTACTTTTTGGTTTGATGAAGATACGAAGGCTAAGACCTGTAAGAATGTTTCCCACGCCCAAAAGGTTTTAGGGAAAGTCCTTTCCAAAGAAGGCTGCAAAGTCAGCATCGCTTCATGGAATCCAGAAGATGGGAAAGGCATTGACGACGCGATCGCAAAGAACGGATCAGAATGGCTAGAGCAAACTTACCAGCGACGGCTGTCGTTATCCGCTTGGCTCTACTGGAATCAAAAGCTAAGCCATATTGATAAGCAACTGAGAAAGCCATTTCTAACCAAAGATGACCTTAGCAGCACCGCCAAGCTATTGGGAGTCAAATCAGCTAAGGGAACGGGCAAGACAGAAGCGGTCGCAGACTTGGCACAAGACTATATTAAAAATGGAACACGAGTTATTGTCCTAACTCATCGCGTCCAGC
>NZ_JAWJBT010000096.1:0-468 GCF_046536035.1 Halomonas sp. SIMBA_159 | reverse complement strand
CGCCATGCTTCATCTATCGTTTCAAGATCACATCCACTGTAAATTTTCATGAGTCGCCTGCACTCTGGCGGTATCTCCTGTCCAGCATCCCATCGTGTGATGGTTCTCACAGATTTAAAACATAATTTTGCTGTCTCAGCCCTGCTTAATCCGCACTTAAATTTTCTAAAAATGTAGTTATCTGTAATTTTTCTAGTCATGGTGTCACTTACTGCAATACTCTCTTTGTGAGCGGTTGCATAGTAACGCGCGCGCATATTAGTGTTTACTAAAAAAGTACGCTTAAACTTGTTTAACATAACGTGACCATAATGCGTACTTAACTTGGGGGTGGTTTAGGGCCAGAATTCCAGTCATACCAAGGGCTAAGCCCTTAATCCCTTGGCTCCTTAACTTTGCCGTGATGTCCTGCCACATACACTGAACCTTGTAATCCTTGGCTTTATCAGCGGCCAGAAAAATTAAAAC
>NZ_JAWJBT010000095.1:0-469 GCF_046536035.1 Halomonas sp. SIMBA_159 | reverse complement strand
CTGGCTGTAGGCGAAAGAATAATAAAATTAAGAGAAAAAAAACAGTGGAACCAAAAAGAGTTGGCTCAAAAAATCAATATGAATGTCAGTGTAATGAACAGAATAGAAAAAGGAACACGTCCTTTAACTGATATTGAAATTGTGAAGATCGCTGAGGTTTTTGGGGTATCTACAGATTATTTGCTAACTGGAAAAGATTATCGGTATGAAGCAGAACAACTTCTGAGATCAGGCAACGCGTCTACTGCTGCAAGTGATGGAAATACAGATATAGAAAAGAGAATTGAAAGAATTGAAAGAGCACTAAGACTCCAGGAAGGTCGTAAACCAGGGGATAAGCAAAATGACTTCAATGGTGATTAAATAAAAACACTTCAATTACTTTCATACATGCATGATATTTCTTGAAGGGGGTCCTTATTTTGAAAAAGACTTTTTTTTACTTACTTATTGTTTTAATATCAACTTC
>NZ_JAWJBT010000094.1:0-472 GCF_046536035.1 Halomonas sp. SIMBA_159 | reverse complement strand
GCTGGTGCCGCGAGATCCTCGACGCGATCCCCGGTGCCGCGCTCGAGGTCATCCCCGACCACGGACACGGCACACTCATCAGCGACTCCGAGCCCGCTGCCCGCCTGATCCACGAGTTCGCCGCCCGTCTCTGACGGCCGGTCGGTCTCGCGGGGGTTCGTCGCGACCGGTGTTCACAACTCCTCAAGAAAGCGCACCGACCTCGCTTTCGCCGGCATCTGGGCTCCCTTACAGCCAATCCTTGAGGAGTCATGAGCGAGTCGTGGGCCGAAAGCGCGGTCCCATTCCCCGGATGACCTCGGCGACTGCCTGTCGGACGGTCGGATCGTTCCGCAGAATGTCGACCGCAAGGGGCCGGATCGTCACATACCCCTGCATCGCAGCTGCCATATCCCGCCGCCGATCATCGACCTGTTTGGCCCAACCCTCGTGGAACTCCTTGCTGTCGCACTCGATGATGAGCCACCCCTCG
>NZ_JAWJBT010000093.1:0-483 GCF_046536035.1 Halomonas sp. SIMBA_159 | reverse complement strand
AAGGTACTTCATCCTTTATTTCCCCTTTATCAATAATAAAACTTCCCGAAATTCTTTCATTATTTATGTCTAGTTTTTTTGGATTAATTGTAATCCTTGGTCTTGAGCAAATCATATATAAATGACATTTTTCCCCTTGCACCCGTTTCTTTATTTCAAGGGTTTCTAAATCTGGTTGTTGTATCAATCTATGAAAAACAGCTCGCATAGCTACACTATTTTCAATTTGATATTTATAATTCATGTCACACCCCTAGTTAAAAATTCTAATCTAAAACTCCCCTTTAAATTTTACAACTATATAATTTCGGTATTAAAAGGCACAAAGTAATTTTCTACAATTCTATCCGAACGGAGTTTAGACTCTTCTAATAATTGATTGCAGTAAGCTTCTAAACTTTCACCTTAAAGTTGTGATTCAACAAGATCACTTAAAAGTGAACGCACATCAGAAATTAAGGAAGAAAGTTTCTCAAATGTGAG
>NZ_JAWJBT010000092.1:0-494 GCF_046536035.1 Halomonas sp. SIMBA_159 | reverse complement strand
GGCCATCGGCGACAGGATCTGCTCCAGCTCCTCGATGGTATAGCCGGCTGCAACCTGACGGCGGCGCAGCTCCTCGCCGGAGAACAGGGGCGTTTCCTGCACGCTGCCCAGCACCGCGTCCAGATCGTTGACTTTCGCCACCCAGTCGCCAAAGGGCAACGCGCGGGAAAGTTTATCCTTGATTTCAACGTCGTGGTAGAGTTCGCCCTTCTTCATGTCCACGGCCAGCATCTGACCCGGACCCAGCGCGCCCTTTTCCACCACAGAGGCTTCGTCGATCGGCACCATGCCTGCCTCGGAGCCCGCAATGACCAGACCGTCGCCGGTGACCACATAGCGCATCGGGCGCAGACCGTTGCGGTCGAGGTTACAGGCGGCATAGCGGCCGTCTGACATCACGATCCCGGCCGGGCCGTCCCACGGTTCCATGTGCATGGAGTTAAAGTCGTAAAAGGCACGCAGTTTCGGATCCATATCCGGGTGGTTTTGCCATG
>NZ_JAWJBT010000091.1:0-496 GCF_046536035.1 Halomonas sp. SIMBA_159 | reverse complement strand
CATCTCTTCGAGAGAAACTTTTTCGCCGATGACTTTTTCAGCCATGCGCGGCGAGCCCAGATACATCGAAGCATTGCCTTCGACCATGATGACGATATCACAAAATGCAGGGATGTAAGCCCCGCCCGCTGCAGATGGGCCGAATAATAAGCATACTTGCGGCACCATGCCGGACATGCGCACTTGGTTGTGGAAAATTCGCCCAGCGCCGCGCCGGTTCGGGAACATCTCCAATTGATCGGTGATGCGCGCCCCTGCAGAGTCGACCAGATACAGCATCGGCACTTGCATTTTTTCGGCGGTTTCCTGTATGCGGATAATTTTCTCCACTGTCCGTGAACCCCATGATCCTGCTTTTACCGTTGAATCATTCGCCATGACACAGACCGTTTCGCCATTCACTTTGCCGATTGCCGTCACGACGCCATCAGCTGGAAGATCTCCCGCTTCCACGTTTGCGAAACGGCCATCTTCAATATAATCACCGTCGTCGAAC
>NZ_JAWJBT010000090.1:0-506 GCF_046536035.1 Halomonas sp. SIMBA_159 | reverse complement strand
CATTTTTTCGACACGGACATGGACGGTGGCCGGGCTGACATTGAAGCGCTTGGCCATTTCGGCATAGGGGATCCGGGCATCGTGCATCAGGGCATTCAGAATATCTCGGTCTAAATCATCAAGACGAGGTAGCGGGGTCATGGCATCTTTCCGTGGTAGTTCGCAACTACTGCATCATATACTGGCTTGACTCATGACGCACGGATTAGGATTGGCTCTCAATCACAGCATCAATAAAGGATATCACTGTCTCTTCATGCGCTTAGTTCTCTTGCTACTGGTACTTCTCCTACCCAGATTGGCGCTGGCTGAAGCTAATGTGCTGGTGATTCATTCCTATCATCAAGGTATGCAATGGACGGATGCCCAGCAGGCCGGGCTGGAAGCCGCCCTGCGTTCTGAATCGGTGCACCTCCAGGTCGATTATATGGACAGCAAGCGCTACCAGTCGCCCTGGTATCTGGATCAGCTGGTGGATGTATACCGTGCCAAACTCAGCAGTGAAA
>NZ_JAWJBT010000089.1:0-506 GCF_046536035.1 Halomonas sp. SIMBA_159 | reverse complement strand
GCCATGTATCAACCTTAGCTGCCGACGCTCGACTTGCTCATCCACCCGTATCCGGCCTTCTTCAGCGCTTCGTTGATGTTGGCCGCCCTGATGGTCTTCGTCTGGCCCGGCTTCCCGCTGCGCGCGTTTCCGACGACCGTGAACGTCCGGCCGCCCGTCGCGCCGATCGCGCCGTACCCGCCGCCCCCGCTCGACCCGCCTTGCCCCGCGGACAGGTCCACCATGTCCGGGCTGCCTGCCGTCGTCGCGCCCCCGCCCTGAGCCGGGAAATACTTGGCGTGGCCGGTCCCGCCCGAGCCGCCCCCGCCGCCGGTGAGTCCGTAGCCGCTGGTGCCCCCGCCACCACCGCCGCCGCCGCGCGACGCCTTCCGCAGCCGCTCGCGGAACAGGCTCTCGCCGGTGTGGTAGTTGGACTGGAACGCCTGCACCGGCTCGGTGCTCTGCTGCGATGCCCGGATCAGGTTGGCGTACAGGCCGGGGTCGGGGCCGGTGTCGTCGCGGGCGGC
>NZ_JAWJBT010000088.1:0-508 GCF_046536035.1 Halomonas sp. SIMBA_159 | reverse complement strand
CTCTCCCGCATCCAGTCGCCTTCGAGCACGATGGGGAAGAACTTGTCGTGGTTGATGGCGAAGATGGGCGACGGCGAGAAGTCGGTGTCGCCGCCATCGACCACGGTGAAGTCGTCGAGAACCGGGGTGTAGTGGATGGGCACGCGGCGGAACGTGGTCATGCCGTGGAACGGATCGAGGTCACGGCCGAGGTTGTCGTTCTGCTTGGTGGCGAGGTCTTCGTAGGCCACGAGGTTGTCGAGGCCCATGTAGATGTAGTACCGCGAATTGCCGGTTTCGATGTCCTTGACGAGCATCGGGGACCGGAAGTTGGTGGCGTGGAACGCCCGCCGCATCTTCTTCACGAAGTCGGCGTTGATCGCGGTGTAGGTCGCCGCGTAGTTGCGCCACTTGGCGTTGGCCGCGGTCGAGGCGTCGAGGCCGGCCTTGGTGGTGCTGGTGGTGCCGCCCGCGTAGCGGATGGTCTGCCCGTCGAAGCCCTCGCCCGAGCTGCCGTCGTTGCGGAGGC
>NZ_JAWJBT010000087.1:0-517 GCF_046536035.1 Halomonas sp. SIMBA_159 | reverse complement strand
AGCCCAGTAGTAGGTTGAGGCCGTTGAGCACCGCCGCCGCAAGGAATGGTGCATGCAAGGAGATGGCGCCCAACAGTCCCCCGGCCACGGGGCCTGCCACCATACCCACGCCGAAACAAGCGCTCATGAGCCCGAAGTGGCGAGCCCGATCTTCCCCATCGGTGATGTCGGCGATATAGGCGCCAGCAACCGCACCTGTGGCGCCGGTGATGCCGGCCACGATGCGTCCGGCGTAGAGGATCGAGATCTCGATCCCGCGAAATTAATACGACTCACTATAGGGGAATTGTGAGCGGATAACAATTCCCCTCTAGAAATAATTTTGTTTAACTTTAAGAAGGAGATATACATATGTTTAAACGTAAATCAACCGCAGAACTGGCAGCACAGATGGCAAAACTGAATGGTAATAAAGGCTTTAGCTCAGAAGATAAAGGCGAATGGAAACTGAAACTGGATAATGCAGGTAATGGTCAGGCAGTTATTCGCTTTCTGCCGTCTAAAAATGATGAACAGG
>NZ_JAWJBT010000086.1:0-520 GCF_046536035.1 Halomonas sp. SIMBA_159 | reverse complement strand
CAAATACTGGCGCAAAACTCCTCGCGAAAGTGGCAGTCAGATGGTTTCCATCAAAATGAGTGACGACGTTTCCTACAACATAATGGCAGGACTCCCCGTCACAAAAATAATCGGTTAAATCCATAGTGGTGGCCGATTCTGGCATATACGCCACCTCTTCCAACGCATTCGGTTCTACAATAATCTCTTCTTGCTTCGACTTGCAGTTTCCCGGATCTTCGAGATTGTCACTGAGGCAATTCAACACGCTCTCTTCGTACCACGGCGTGTCTCTTACCAGCATTAGTGGAATATCCTGTTCTTCAAAATAGCGCCAGGCGTCTTCAAATCCAGCCGGAACCTCCCAAAATGCTTTTTTCGGGCTGCCGACATTGCCAATAGTAAATAGAAGATCTGGTTTATTGTTTACAAGCTCTTCATTTACGTTTGCAAACCATTCATCACAGTCTTCATAGCCTGGCCGAGTTTGTTCCGTGAATCGGCAATTGCCTTTCAAATAAGTGAGTATTTTAATATCGTG
>NZ_JAWJBT010000085.1:0-525 GCF_046536035.1 Halomonas sp. SIMBA_159 | reverse complement strand
CACGAACAGTGGCACCGATGCGTCGCCTGCCGGTGCCACGGCCGTCGTGCAGTACAACTCCTCCCTGCTGTCGCTGAACATCGCGGCGGTCGGCGGTGTCACCGTCGGAGGCGCGGACGGCAACTACACGCTGACCCTCCCGTCGATCCCCGCCGGAGGCAACATCGTGATCGGGCTGGGAACCACGCTCGACTCGCTGCTGAACATCACGCTTCTCACCACACTGCTCGGCGGCCCCCAGCAGGTCATGACCGCGACCGTCTCGGGCGACTCGGTCACGGGCAACAACTCGACCTCGTCGAACATCGGCATCTCGCTCCTCTGAGCCAAATCTCGATGGGAGCGCCGGACCCAGCGCCGACGCTCCCATCGTCGCTCCTGCCACCGCCGATGCGAGCGGCAGCGATGCGATGTACCGAGCGGGCGGATCCTTCCATGGTCCGCCCGCTTTTCCCATCCGGGAGAATCGACGCATGAGCGCATTCCTCGTTCCGCTTGCCTTCTTTCTCGCCGTCGTCTTCGCCG
>NZ_JAWJBT010000084.1:0-530 GCF_046536035.1 Halomonas sp. SIMBA_159 | reverse complement strand
CTAAAGTAATACATCACCGCATGGGCCTTAATTGGTAAAAAGGGAAGCAAACCAACCAGAGCAACAAACAGAATTAAAATGAATCTATTCATGGTTCAGCCAAAAAAAAGGGCAGCCGAAGCCGCCCAAAGAGTCAGAACTTTAGCGCCATCCCTGCATAACCGCATACGCTGCGATAGCACCAATGAGTGACCAGAGCGTGAGCGTCAGGTCATGCAGAAGGGGCAGCATTACGCTTTGTTAACGGCGCGTTTCGCGAGCGTGATACCTATCATCCCCATGGCCACACCGACAATCGCCACACCAATCGCGGTTACTGACGTCGCTACACCTGCCATATCAACCGCTGCAAAAATAGTTTCCATAAGAGAGTTTCCTTCTAAAGTTTGTTAATTAAACGTTTGGCAATGCCTACCGGATAGGCCGCGAAATAGCAGCTCACCAAGATAGCGGCAAAGCCGAATGAAAACGCCGCACCTACATCCTCGGGCGTTAGTTCAGAGCCAGCCAGATAGCTGTCATAACTGGAT
>NZ_JAWJBT010000083.1:0-548 GCF_046536035.1 Halomonas sp. SIMBA_159 | reverse complement strand
CGAGCTTGAGCACGTCCACGGTGAGCGCCGCCCGCTTCCCGGTCCGCGGCCGGAGCTGCACCACGAACCGGGGGGCCATGTGCTCGGTTTCGCGGGCCTGCACGGCGCACCGCACCCACTGCTCCGGTGCCAGCATCTCCGCCAGCTCGTCCCGCGGCACTTCTCGAGCATCCTTCGCCCCACCGAGCGACAGCGGCAGCGTCACCCGCCAGACGTAGCCCCGCGAATCGACCCCGTGGTTCGGGAAAACCACACCCCCGGTATCCAGCCCCTCCCACAACTTGGGCTGGTACAGGTTCTTCCGCTTCATCCGGACGGTATCCGAAGGCTCCGGCACCGGCTCTTGGCGGCTCATCAGCACCAAAAGGTCGTGTTTCGCTTCCGGTTTCTGCCGTAGTGGTGTAACCTTGACGAAACGGCCGGACGCGGGATGCTGCATCTGCGTCATCAAGGCCAGCACGGACCGCACCTTCCTCTGCCCCCGGAACGGCTGCTCCAGCATGACCTCCCCCAGCGGCGAATCCCGGCCCTCACGCCTCATCACCGCG
>NZ_JAWJBT010000082.1:0-549 GCF_046536035.1 Halomonas sp. SIMBA_159 | reverse complement strand
AATGCTGACCATGTCAGGGATCTGTCCACGTCGATCCACTTCGCCACGGCGAGGCTTGCGTGTGGTTTTACCTTGTCGCAAGCAGTGAATCAGTTCCTTGCGAAGGTGGCCAACAGGCAAGGCATAAATGGCCGTGTAGATGGTCTCTCGGCAGACGTAGGCATCGCGCAAATCAGGTAGTTTCATCGTCTTGAGCTTGCCGCTAATTTGTTCGGGAGACAAGCGTCGCCGCAACATATGCACGATGAGATCAAACCGCTCGGTGCCTGGCAAAAGCTTACGCGCAGGACGACAGACCTCTCGACGCTTTTCTCGCTGACGTTGGGCGTACCGGGCGCAGTAACCGTTCTGGGCCATTTGGTTACGGCGTATTTCACGAGAGATGGTTGAAGGAGCTCGCCCCAGGAGCTGGGCAATATGCCGAAGGCTCATCCCTTGGGCTTGACCCACTTGGATGCTGGCACGTTCTTCAATACTGAGTTCGAGGTAAGACATGGGACAACACCTTAGCGAAATGCTCAGGTGTTGCACTCAGTTTCTGCGGCCAAG
>NZ_JAWJBT010000081.1:0-550 GCF_046536035.1 Halomonas sp. SIMBA_159 | reverse complement strand
ATGAAAATCATCCTGCTTATCGCATTATTGATAATTTAGAAGCAGAAATCAAGCAATACGATATTATTATTTATACGCCTGTTTTAAGCACTGGCGTGAGTATTGACCTCCCAGACTATTTTGATGCTATTTACTCCTTTAATCAAGGGACACAATCAGAAAATAGTACCCGTCAGATGCTATCTCGATTAAGAGATAATACCCCCATTCACTTATTCCTTAAAAAAATTGGGAACGGTAAGCTCGATGGAGGAGAGACAGAAGTTAATGAAGTGCTAAGAAGTAACAAAGCACGAACAAAACAGAATCTTAGTAACCTCAGAAAACTAAAGCATTATGACATTGAATTTGGGAACAATAGTCAACATGATTATGCCTATGCTCAATGTATTGCTACGCATAACTTAGGCTTGAGCGCATATCGAGAAATTGTCTTGGAAGGCTTGCGACGGGAAGGCTACGATATAGAACACATGGAAGATTTAGACCAAGAAACAAAACAAGAAATCAGAGAAGGAATGAAGGAAATTAAAGAGGGAAATTACTCTCG
>NZ_JAWJBT010000080.1:0-552 GCF_046536035.1 Halomonas sp. SIMBA_159 | reverse complement strand
CAAGCAGGTCAGATTTGACCTCATGAAAACGGCGCGCATCACCGCCAATGACAAAGTCAGTGTTTTTCAGCAGGCGACGAACTTCCGCCGCATAATCAATCTTGCCCGTATCCAGTGCGAAGTTATCGACACGCTTGCCGGACTCAACAAAGTCGAAGTGACGGACGGCCTTGACGGTCGCGCCAGCCTTGGCAAGTTCCAGTACATGGGCCAGTTCGACAGGCGTCCAAGTGAAGGACAGGAAGTCAATAATCGTTTTCATGTTCGAAGACTCCCATGTCGTAGAGTTGCTGCCAGTTCTCAGGCGTAACGAGATACAGCTCATAACCCTGAGGGTAAAATTCCAGACCGATTTGATGTAACTCAGCGGACGAACGGAAGTACTCAGGTTCACCGTCAATGAAGGCGAAGCCAGAGCCATCGGCGTTTTGTTCGTAATACAGGGGCTGAGTCATGGGCAACTTGATGTCTATTAATCCCGATTTGTGTACAGCGTAAATGAAAAGAATCGGGATTGTAAATAGCCAAAATTCGGGACTAACACGCTAGAAT
>NZ_JAWJBT010000079.1:0-552 GCF_046536035.1 Halomonas sp. SIMBA_159 | reverse complement strand
ATATCTAGGCGCTCCGCCAGCCTAACTTTGCGCGTTTTATAAAGTGCACTAATCAACATTTCTGATACGCCTTGCGTTAGTGTGCGGCTATCAGTAATAGTGGAGTAGCTGACTTGGCCCGTTTGGTCGAGAATTTGACCAACGCTAACAGTGGGCAGATTGGTACCTGGCTGCTGACTGAGAGCACTTAAGCAGCGGCTGTAAGGCGTGTGATTTGACATCACTGGAGAGCCTTCTCGCGGTGCGATAGGATCAGTTCCAATAGAAGCACAACCGCTCATAGAAGCACTTAATGCAATGGCGGCGGTGATCTTGTGGAGAGTTGGAAACTTCATGTTTGGTTCCTCCTGTTGTTGTATAACTAATAGCAGGAGGGATGCCATGTTTATATTTTTATATATTCATCAGTTGCTTGCGTATTTTTGTTGGTGGGTGGGTGGGTTTTAATAAATGGATTGCGGAGTTTTCTCTTGCAGTTTGCAAGTTTTGAATTGCAAACTGCAATTTTTTTGCGTTATGCAAATAAATGCCGACATGGTAAGTGAGGTCTAA
>NZ_JAWJBT010000078.1:0-558 GCF_046536035.1 Halomonas sp. SIMBA_159 | reverse complement strand
AGGAGAAGTAGTATCTGGTGGAAAATCAGCACTTCTATTTCCAATATTACAAACAGAGTATAATTCTTGTTTGGACTTAGAAGTTTTGTATATTGGTCAGGCGTTCGGAGAAGGTGGAGACCGCATAGCTACTGATAGGCTATCCTCTCATTCTACACTCCAGAAAATTTATGTTGATACAATAAAAACTTTTCCAAACAAAGATGTTTGGATTCTTTTATGGAAATTTGAACCATACGTTATTTCAATGATGGGTAGTGGATTCCACAATGCACCTACTGATTTAGAAGACTCACTTAAACATATGAACCGTGTATTAGAGAATTCGATAACGCTTGATCAACAAATTACTTTTACCGAGGCAGCACTTATTAGATATTTTGAACCTGTTTATAATAAGGAATATAAGACAAGTTTTCCCAATAAGTCTCATTCCTCCTATGATCAATGTTATCGTTTAGATATTAATTCTGTTGCCTTTGAATTAGATACTGGGGAATTGTTTACACGATTATATTCCTCTTCCAAAACACCTTCATCCTCCCACAATCAGCACTA
>NZ_JAWJBT010000077.1:0-559 GCF_046536035.1 Halomonas sp. SIMBA_159 | reverse complement strand
GCCGATTCAGTTTTGACATTGGTTATGGGGTCTGGAGCTTTATCCGGGCATGTATTTTGTTCTCTGCGGCCCTGCTCTGTCGTCGCTTAGTCTTTGGAGGTTAACGTGTACGTTGGAATGTTTGACTGGATAGTGATTTTGTTCAACATGCTGCTTGAGTTCCTGTACCGCATGTTGCTTTCAGGGCTGGAAATGCTCAAAGACTTGTTTTACTTGCTGTTTGAGCAAATTCTCGCAGGGGCCAAGATGCTGGTTGGTTCCATTGCTAACCTGCTGGCCCCGATTAATCTCAGCCAGTATCTGACGGGGTTGCCCACTGAGATTGGCTGGGTGTTTGGACAGCTCGGCTTGCCCCAGGCCATTACTATGATCATCACGGCCATCACCATTCGCCTGATACTGCAGCTGATACCGTTCACACGTCTGGGGTCATGACATGATTAACTTGCTTATCGGTCGCCCCGGTGGCGGCAAGTCTTATGAGGCGGTGGTCTATCATATCATCCCGGCGGTTCAGGCTGGCCGTAAGGTGATCACCAACCTGCCCCTTAACATCGCG
>NZ_JAWJBT010000076.1:0-561 GCF_046536035.1 Halomonas sp. SIMBA_159 | reverse complement strand
ACGCAAGGCGTATCAGAAATGTTGATTAGTGCACTTTATAAAACGCGCAAAGTTAGGCTGGCGGAGCGCCTAGATATTCGCATTCCTCTGGCTGAGCGTCAGCTGCAAGATGCCGGAGCAATGCAAATACCTGCGGCACCGCTGAATGTACAACCCGTTAACTTTGTCATTTTAGGTGCGCTTACAGAGCTTAACTACAACATTCTCACCCAGGGCGCTCGTCTATATGTCGGTTTAGTAGGCGGCGGCACGCGAGAAGCGGTGATTAATGTGGGATTAGATCTTCGGGTCATAGACTCCAATACCTTCCAAACCGTCTATGTCACCAGTTTACAAAAGCAGATTGTGGGTAACCAAGTAGAGGCTGGTATTTACCGCTTCTTTGACAATCAGCTTGTTGAATTCGATGCCGGGTCGGTGAGGAATGAGCCTCTTCAACTTGGTGTTCGATCCGTCGTGGAAATGGCTGCCTACCAGATCCTGACGGAAGGTCTCGGCCTGCCCATTGCTGACACTGAAGAGTGTCAAGTGGCAGACGGGCATTATCCCGCGGCTTACTAA
>NZ_JAWJBT010000075.1:0-577 GCF_046536035.1 Halomonas sp. SIMBA_159 | reverse complement strand
GTCCATTTATGGCGCACTTATACACACCCCTGTGTGTGCTAAAATCTCTCGATTTTCGGCAGGCGTGTAACAAAAACAGCAGACTCTTCTTTCAAGTCTGCTGTTTTCAATTTAAACCAGATTAAAATATGAAGCTAAACCTTTTTTACTTTGGATTAATAATGACTATTCTTATTAGCTTTTTTCCTCTTTACAATCTTGACAATGAAATAAATCAAAAGAATAGAAGCTCCAAGCACAGAAAAATTATAAACAACGTCAAACCAATTTACCTGAGATACTTCAACCAAAAGAATCCCTCCCTTTAAAACTTAACAGTATAAGTAACTGATTTAGAATACCCAACTGGTTGGCCTACAACATTCATACCATACAACTTAGTACCTCTTACATAAGCCTTCCCACCTGTTTTTTTCGCATTCAAATTATACCATGTTGACCTTTGTGTCCAAGTAATAGCAAAAATTACGCCGACCTGTTCACTCCATACATTTACCTTTTTAACCTTTCCACTAACTCTATTTACACGAGCATAGGAACCAATATATCCAGTTCCGTTGTATTCTTTAAAACTATA
>NZ_JAWJBT010000074.1:0-589 GCF_046536035.1 Halomonas sp. SIMBA_159 | reverse complement strand
CGGGCGAGAATCCGCCGCCCGTGCCGGCGGCCGTCGAGCCGGTCGAGTCGAGCGCGAGGGCGTCCACAACGATCGGGAACAGCACCTCGGACGCCTGCGAATCGAAGGCGGTGGCGTTGACGATGCCGACGAAATCGCCCGTGCCGGCGGCCGTCGAGCCGGTCGAGTCGAGCGCGAGGGCGTCCACCTTGGGCGAGGCGACGCCCGGCCCGAGGTTGAATGGGAGGATGCCGCCACCGAGGACCATAAGCTACTCCGGGCTGCCGGGGAACTTCCGGGGAACTTCAGTCGGCCTTGAGGTCGAAGTCGCCGGCGGCGATCGAGAAGCTGTCGCCGTCATTGACGGTGACGTTGCTGGCGCGGTCGAAAGCGCCTAGGAAGTTGCCGGCGGTGCTCGCATCATAGAGGCCCACGGCGACGATGGTGCCCCAGTTCGCCCCGCTGGCCGAACCGAAGTCGATGGCGTTGGCGTTGTCGAGGACCGACGGGTCGGCGAGGGTCGCGGCGTTCCAGTCGGTGGCGGAGGTCGTGACGCGGGAGTACCCGCCGCCGCTGACCTCGGTTCCGCCCGTGCCGTCCTCCCCCGGCT
>NZ_JAWJBT010000073.1:0-591 GCF_046536035.1 Halomonas sp. SIMBA_159 | reverse complement strand
CGCACACATCGGACATATTTTTAATTAAAAATTTCAGGCCTAGTTGTAAAACTGCTATCTTAGATAAAAGGTTTTGAAAAGCACTTGTCAATTCTAAGAATGAGAGCTAGTTTAAATGGTATATGAGGTTACGGAATGAAATAATAATTTCTATAACTGGAACTGTATTTCTTTTCTTACGTCCACCGGTAATTAAAATAGAAAAGAAGTGGGTTCTATGTCGTTTCGGAATGTGGTGTCTTTGATAGGAGCTTTTGTGGTGTTTATTTTCGCCACACTTGTAAACTGGTATGAAAGTGCGCAATTACGCGATTATCCTTTAGAAAGGGATTGGTACCATAATAAGCATGTTCTTAATCGAGGGCAAAAGGGATGGAGCAATCGAAGTGACCTAAAGGATTCTTCGGTATATACCAGTTTACTTATCATAGCTTACTGAACTTTGGGCAGCTGCTTAAGAAGAGCAGAATGCTCTTTTTATTTTAAGGAAATTTGAAGTAAATGAAACTATCAACAATTCTATTCCGTTTTAGCTATAGGAAAAAGGAGGTGACCCGATGGAATGGCTTGAAGCAAGGCCAGTGTCCAGAG
>NZ_JAWJBT010000072.1:0-596 GCF_046536035.1 Halomonas sp. SIMBA_159 | reverse complement strand
TATACGATTGGCGACCAGTTCATTTTTAATGTCATTGAGCAGGGTATTCGATTCCGCCGTGTTCTGTGCAACCTGCTCAGTTTTCTCAACGACTTTCTTCACTTCCTTGATGCTGTCGTTACCAGAGCCTAAGTTGTCAAAGTTAGCGTTGAGATCGGCATTCAAATCACTCAGCTTGTTAGACAGGTTTTTCATCTGCTGATACTGGTCATCGAAATAGTCAGATAAATCCCCCTGAATGTTGCTCAACAGCTTGATTTCCTGTTCGGAAAAATTCGCCATGGCCTCCAAGGTGTTATCAGATTTTTTTACCGTGTTGTTGAAGTCATTCATCAGAGCAAGCTGGTCTTCAAGGGTGGCATTGCTGTCTATGGACGTATCCAGCAGTTTGTTCATATCCACATTCAGCTTACCGACATTGGTGTCGATGTTGCGTAAATGTCCCTCAATGGAATCGGTAGGATCTTCACCGTCACCGGGTTCTTCACCGCTGCCATCACCGGGTTCTTCACCGTCGCCGGGTTTGTCACCATCACCGGGTTTATCGCCACCGCCTGAGTTATTACAGCCGGAATCGGTACAGAAGCCGTCAGCGT
>NZ_JAWJBT010000071.1:0-599 GCF_046536035.1 Halomonas sp. SIMBA_159 | reverse complement strand
CACATTTCCGAAACAACACAAAACAAACACGAACTTAATTCACAGGTTTTAAACCCTTGTTGTGACTGATTTTTTTACAAAACGTTACCAAACTTTCGTGAAAAAACCCTCGTTGGCTTTTCTAAAAACACGCACATTTTTTGGTGCGTATAACTGGGCACTTTGACAAGTGATTGACAACTGGTCGATCATTTTCCATCACAGATCCGCCAGTGACCGGCCCGTTTTTCAGTAGTGATCGGGAAGTGATCACCTCAAAAATCGCCACTGCTGCAGGAGTGATTTCCACCACTTCTTTGGGGTCTTTTTTTTGCTAGGCTTTGCCTAGTTCCACACCATAAGTGGGGACAAAAACCCCTTATGCTCTTTTCAAAAAAATCCATCTATATGCTATCTCCAAAACTGCCACCAAGATTTTTTTTGCCCTTCCTTTTCCTCTTGTTTCGTTGATGCAATTAATTTTTTCGTTTCTTGTGTTTCTCTTATGGCCTCTAACAGCTTTTTATCTCTTTCAAGAAGACTACTTTGTATGTATTCTTGCTGTTTTTTCAACTGATCAATTAATTCTTTATTGAATTCCTCTTGTTGTTTTTTAAACT
>NZ_JAWJBT010000070.1:0-613 GCF_046536035.1 Halomonas sp. SIMBA_159 | reverse complement strand
TCCGTTATAGGGGTGGGCACGGCATACAAAAAACCTTGCTCATTTATCTGTACGCATGTGTCTGTCATGATGCCGCCCCGAATTCGTTACGCCTTGGCGTAGTCAACCACAATGTTGCGAGAAGGATTTTCAGGATCTGCGTCCAGTGACAACTTGAGCTGAGTCGGAAACGTCAGTTCGCCAAACTTCGCAAACAAGCTGGCGTTCTCAGACATGGAAATGGTTTTTTCTTCCAGCCCCAGCTTGTTAATGTTGTTGTCATCGTTGAGGAAAGATTTCGCCGGCACCAAATAATGCACCTGCGCAAAGGCATAGGGCTTTGGCTGGCCGGATTTCTTAGAAATCCCTTTACCCATCGTCACACCCGAAACCAGTACAGTTAATCCAGACATTGTGTTTTCTCCGTTTAGTTACGCCGTCATTAGGCGCTGATAAATTGCATTACGTTGGGACCGCTGACGCAAAGCCAGCAAATCCGCAAGAGGGACTTTGTCAGACGCGTCAGAATCACCCGTAACAGGCGTATTGAGTCGGTCTGGGATTTCATACGGTTCAAGGTGGCTGGTCAGTTGCTTGACCACCTGTTCAGGTGACAGTTCCAGCACCTGACGCA
>NZ_JAWJBT010000069.1:0-621 GCF_046536035.1 Halomonas sp. SIMBA_159 | reverse complement strand
CATTGATATGCTAGACGACGAAATTCTTAAAGAGATGTTTAATTATATAAGTTCTAATGAACATGGAAAGCTTTACTTTGATGTTGATCAGGCTAGACTAGATGGAAAATCAGAAGAACTCTTAGATCAAGGTAAAGCGTTTAATGACTTCAGTAATTCTTATTTTAAGTTCTACAATAATTCAGTTGATAGTGACCGTATAACAACTAAAATATCACTTCCTGTTTGGGGTAATTGGTGTGGTCCTGGTTATGGCGGTGGTCCAACAAAAGGTTTACTAGATGCTGCATGTAAAAAACATGATCTCGATTATAAAAAATATGGTTATTTTGATTGTAAGAGTGATGCTAGGTTAATGGGTCGAATACAACGAGATCTAAAAAAGATGGGGTTCGTTGAAAAGGTAGTAGCCAGAAATGTTTGGGCGTATTTTTTGGTCCAAGTGAAGGCGAACGGTTGTTATTAAAATAATATTTTGAGAGAGTGATAATTTGAATACAAAAACTTTAAGGAATCTTTCATTTCTTTGTTTTATTATTGGTATTTTATTGTGGGTTCCCAATGTTTTCTTTGGGCAAAGTAGTATTCTATGGTTATTAAACTTTGTGATTGGCCCAATTG
>NZ_JAWJBT010000068.1:0-625 GCF_046536035.1 Halomonas sp. SIMBA_159 | reverse complement strand
TCTAGTTTCCGTTAATATTGCAACTTTCGGAGCTTTTGAAGATGGCAATCCTTTTGCTGAGGCTGAAGGAAACCCTTGGGAGCGTATTGGATGGTGTGTAAAGGCTAAATATCTCGAATTATCTCATCCTGTGTCAATGAGAGAGCATATAGAAGATATTCTAAGTCACTGTCCTCCTAAATATTCTCCTTTCACTCGCACAGGAGGTGGAACACAGGGCTACTTGTTTGAGATTGACCAAGCCTTTGGTGAGTACTTTCTGAGTTTAGTAATGCGAAATAATAATCTATTAATTAATGAAAGTAATGAGAAAGAAGTTGCTGAGATTGAGGATATAGAAAAGTTGATAGATCAGACAACTACCAATACTGAAAAAGAAAGAATCATAAAAACACGAATTGGTCAGGGGTTATTTAAGCAAAAACTACTTAACAGATCTCCGGAGTGTGAAATTTGTGGTTTAGATGTTCCATCGCTTCTTATTGCAAGCCATTGTAAGCCTTGGAGTGAATCAGACAACTTTGAACGCCTCGATGATAATAATGGGCTATTGCTCTGTGCAAATCACGATGGAGTATTCGATAGGGGATTAATTAGTTTTTACTCAAATGGAGAGATCATTATT
>NZ_JAWJBT010000067.1:0-626 GCF_046536035.1 Halomonas sp. SIMBA_159 | reverse complement strand
ATATCAAGTATTTAAAACAGAATTCTCGCTTCAGTTAAAAGAGAGAATTCTGCAGCTTAAGATTAGATGCTTTTAGATACCAGTTTGAAATTTTGAGAATACTTCATAACTTATATCCTTAGTCGCTTTGTTATAAGAGACAAAAATGTCTTTGTAGCGACTCGTCAATTTTATTTCCGTAATTCTATCGTCTTCTTGGCTTATTTTGGTAGAAACAATATTTAAATCATGTATGTTAATACCCGTTTCTTCAGAGATGTATCGAATAACTTCCTTTGATTTAACTTCATTAAATCTCGGACTGTGAACTTCATCATATCTGCTGAATAAAGCACTCATTATTTTCTCCCCAACCGCTTGCCCAACTCCGGTAAAGAAAGCAATAACTATGTTCTCATGGTAATCTTCAGCACCTCTTTCAAAAGCAGACCGTTCTCTTACCGTAACTTCAATTTTAATGTCTTCTTCTTCAAAGAAAGACAATAACTCATCCAGATCCCTTTGACTAAACAAATAATCGACAGAAAATAGCACTACTTCTTCGCTTTTCTCTACCCTTGAAGGTTCATCTTTTACCTCTTCGTCTTCAATATTAATAGACATTAAGTAATTCAATAAATCCTTAG
>NZ_JAWJBT010000066.1:0-655 GCF_046536035.1 Halomonas sp. SIMBA_159 | reverse complement strand
GTCGATGAGGCCGCCGTCGGCCCTGACAGCAGCCTGTGGGGCGAGGAGCTGCCCGAGAAGAAGCCCAAGAAGAAAGATCGGCGGCGGACCCCGGCGAAGCAGCCGCACGTGCAGCGGCTTATCGACCACTGGTTCAAGCACTACGAGGAGCAATATGGACAGAAACCGCCCTTCACCCAGCGAGACGCCCACCACATCAAATCGGCCCTCAAAGCCTGCCGGGACGACCCCACCCGCGTCGAGAACGCCCTCACCAGCTACCTCGCCTGCCGGGAGCCCTTCTTCCGGGGCCACCCCCTCAGCCAGTTCATTGGCCAGCTCGGGCGGTGGACGGCTGGGCGAGAAGGGCGTGCCAGCAGCGGGAGTGCCCACGGGCTCGACGAGAGCATCGACACCCACATCCTCTAGCCCCGACCGCATTGCCGAGGCGAAGGCCGCCCGCCTCGAACGGGAGCAGCACGAGAAGCTGGTGGCGTCCAAGCTGCCGCAGCGGCACCTCGTAGCCCTCAAGGACGAGCGGCGATGGCAGCACACGGGGTACAGGGAATCGGTGCTCAAGGCGGAGAAGGCGTGCGAGATGGGCGGGCTGCTGGCGTTCGTGGGGAGCCGGGGCACCGGCAAGACGCAGGTGGCCGTCGAGGTCGCGGCCGGCATG
>NZ_JAWJBT010000065.1:0-676 GCF_046536035.1 Halomonas sp. SIMBA_159 | reverse complement strand
CTGGCGCCCAATACGCAAACCGCCTCTCCCCGCGCGTTGGCCGATTCATTAATGCAGCTGGCACGACAGGTTTCCCGACTGGAAAGCGGGCAGTGAGCGCAACGCAATTAATGTAAGTTAGCTCACTCATTAGGCACCGGGATCTCGACCGATGCCCTTGAGGGCCTTCAACCCAGTCAGCTCCTTCCGGTGGGCGCGGGGCATGACTATCGTCGCCGCACTTATGACTGTCTTCTTTATCATGCAACTCGTAGGACAGGTGCCGGCAGCGCTCTGGGTCATTTTCGGCGAGGACCGCTTTCGCTGGAGCGCGACGATGATCGGCCTGTCGCTTGCGGTATTCGGAATCTTGCACGCCCTCGCTCAAGCCTTCGTCACTGGTCCCGCCACCAAACGTTTCGGCGAGAAGCAGGCCATTATCGCCGGCATGGCGGCCCCACGGGTGCGCATGATCGTGCTCCTGTCGTTGAGGACCCGGCTAGGCTGGCGGGGTTGCCTTACTGGTTAGCAGAATGAATCACCGATACGCGAGCGAACGTGAAGCGACTGCTGCTGCAAAACGTCTGCGACCTGAGCAACAACATGAATGGTCTTCGGTTTCCGTGTTTCGTAAAGTCTGGAAACGCGGAAGTCAGCGCCCTGCACCATTATGTTCCGGATCTGCATCGCAGGATGC
>NZ_JAWJBT010000064.1:0-718 GCF_046536035.1 Halomonas sp. SIMBA_159 | reverse complement strand
GCAGACAAATTAGTCGATGAATCATTTGATAGTATTGGCGTTGTTCAAGAAATTTGTAAGCTCTGTTGCCAGTTAGCAGGTGTCAGCGCCACAAGCCCTACAAAGGTTCCTATTACGAGAGAACACTTGGCTGAGGCGATGGCCACAAAGGCTCGGGAGTATGGGGTTCGTCACATTCGAAACTTCGAGTCTTTTGTTGATATTCGTGTTCGTGTTAGTGCTCAAAGTGGGAAACCATCATTAGCTTATCCATACTATTTTATTAAACTTCTGCTAACAGAAGATTTTGATGACATCCAAAAAGGTATGGCAAGAGGATACCTTCTTGATGCCATACGTTCCATTCACCATCGTCGAGATGATGTCAGGTCAAGTGATTTAGGGCTGTCTCTTCATAATCTCACTCAACATCAGGTTTCAAAAGGAATTCAACCTCCATTTGTCGATTATGATAGAGGTGGGAAAATTCTTAAAATCATTGACTCTTCTCTCTATTTTTTTCTTAAACACTGTGACAGGGACGAGATTCTAGGAGATATTCCGAATCCTGTTGAAGATATTTAATCAGGGTATGATGGTAAGCAATTGGATAAAATAGCCCCAAATATTTGGGGCTTAATTTTATCTATATTGTGGAATCTTTCTAAGTTGTCGTGCTGCCTTGATAATCTTAGCCTTTGTTCGACGGTCACTCTCTGCGTCTATCTCCATTAAAGCA
>NZ_JAWJBT010000063.1:0-791 GCF_046536035.1 Halomonas sp. SIMBA_159 | reverse complement strand
AACCTGCGGCTGGATCACCTCCTTAAACGATGCATCACTCCTCGCGGTAAGCGCTCACAATGAATTACCTGATCAGATAGTAGAGCAAACGGTTGATGCACGATCCCCTCTTGGGTCTGTAGCTCAGTTGGTTAGAGCGCACCCCTGATAAGGGTGAGGTCGGCAGTTCAAGTCTGCCCAGACCCACCAAATTCCTGTGCCAAGTGTTAAAACGAGCTTCGTATAGTTTCGCTATGCGCTGCTGTGTTTCGTCTTGTGTCACAGAAATTTATACAAGAGGTTGGTTTTGCAAAAACAATGGGGCCATAGCTCAGCTGGGAGAGCGCCTGCCTTGCACGCAGGAGGTCAGCGGTTCGATCCCGCTTGGCTCCACCATTATCTTCTCGTTTAGATAAACCCCGTTTGTGATTGTTTCGTGACCATTGATAAGCACGACGTAACGCGTCTTCTTATCACTGTTCATTGAACAGCTGCTCTTTAACAATGTATATCATGCTGACAAGAACGTTTTCGAACGTTCTTACGTAAATTGTTTTGTGATACGTCTCAAGCGTATCCGGCAATCGTTATCATTGCGAACCCCAGACTCCTTCGGGTTATAGGGTCAAGCAATGAAGCGCACACGGTGGATGCCTAGGCAGTCAGAGGCGATGAAAGACGTGGTAGCCTGCGATAAGGTTCGGTGAGGTGGCAACAACCTGTGACCCGGACATTTCTGAATGGGGAAACCCACTCATCATAAGATGAGTATCTTACGCTGAATATATAGGCGTAAGAGGCGAACCAGGGGA
>NZ_JAWJBT010000062.1:0-824 GCF_046536035.1 Halomonas sp. SIMBA_159 | reverse complement strand
CTTCTCCTTTTGAAATGACTTGTAAAAAATCATCTCTATCCCAAGGTTCTACAGCAACTTCTGTTACTCGATCCAAAAGGTCGCCGTTAAATTGAACCAATCTATTAGCTTCGCGCCAAATACCTAGAACAATAAAGACTAAATGATGGTCTTGAAATATTCGAAGGTCATAAGAAAATGATTTTTGAACATCGTGGCTCAGGTAATGAAAATTTTCGAGCACAACATATTTATTAAAGTCCTTTGAATGAAGAACTTCTGATACATCCTGTGCAAGTGCTAAGTTGTACTCAACGTGAGATTCCTTAACGCTGCTTTTTTCTGACGCTTTATCTTGTGCCTCTAATGTGGCTTTTGTATCACCGATAAAAGGAATTTTCACCCTGAAACTACCGCTAACCTTGCCACCATGCTCATATCCTGAATCTGTAGTTTCAGATTCAATGAATGTCACTCCAATTTGCCGCAATATAGATTTATAAATATCAACAGGTTGCGTATTAGGTGAGCACTCAACTTTTACATATTGATCTTCTGATAAATGCTTTAGTATTAGTGATGTTTTACCTTGCTTGGATGAACCATAAACAATTACTTCATTACCACTTTGCAAAGCTTCCTTAAACTTACTGTCAACAGCCTCCCTTTCCAAGTAGGTCTTAATTAGACGGCTACGAACGCCAAAAACATCTGAGGTTTGATGCATATGGGGTATCTCCCTTGATATAACTGAAACTATTAACTAAAAATAATATTGTTATCTCATTGTTTTAAAAAGCTAAAACAAACACTCAACAAATACAAACAAACTTAGCACACCATAT
>NZ_JAWJBT010000061.1:0-841 GCF_046536035.1 Halomonas sp. SIMBA_159 | reverse complement strand
CCTGGATTCATAGAATAACCGCAGCACTTTGGATCACACAGTAGAGGAAGGAGGGCCAGCGCCGGTACCCTCTCGACTTTACCGACCAAAGTGAAGCAGAGAATGGGATACCGACAACTGACCCAGGCCCAACGATACCAAATTTTCGCTTACCTCGAGACTGGCATCAGCCAGCGACAGATAGCCAAGGCTATTGGGGTTCACAGCAGCACCATTAGCCGGGAGATAAAGCGCAATGGGCTTACTGCTGGCTATGCGCCTGAGCAGGCTCAATTGAGAAGTGATCAGCGTCGACGCAGCGCCTGGAAAGTGACGAAGCGACTGCCCAGCCTAATTCGATGGGTCACTGATCAACTGATGGACGAATGGAGCCCCCAGCAAATTAGTGGCTTCATGGCGAATGCCAACGGCGTTTGCGTAAGCCATCAGTGGATCTATGCGTTAATCTGGGACGACAAGAAACACGGCGGCGAATTATGGAAGCGACTCCGCTTACCACACCAGCGGCGCTATCAGC
Organism: Halomonas sp. SIMBA_159; assembly: GCF_046536035.1. Taxonomy (NCBI): domain Bacteria; kingdom Pseudomonadati; phylum Pseudomonadota; class Gammaproteobacteria; order Oceanospirillales; family Halomonadaceae; genus Halomonas; species Halomonas sp. SIMBA_159. The sequence continues at coordinate 324 of NZ_JAWJBT010000061.1, read as the reverse complement.
GCCGATTGGCCAAGCATGCGGGATTGGGCAAAATTCCACACCGGGTAGGTATTGAACAACGTCCCGCCGAAGTGGAAGAAAGGCGCCATATCGGCCATTGGGAAGGCGATACGGTGCTCAAGGGCCACAAAGAATCCGGCCTGGTGACCCTGGTCGAGAGACGCAGCGGATACCTCTTGGCAGCGCGCCTGCCGACAATCACGGCCACAGGAACGGCCAAAGCGATGACCCGGTTATTAAAACCACGCCGAGGTGCAGTGCAGACCATCACCTTGGATAACGGTTCGGAATTCGCCGAGCACCGACAGGTTGCCAAGGCCGTCT
>NZ_JAWJBT010000060.1:0-858 GCF_046536035.1 Halomonas sp. SIMBA_159 | reverse complement strand
AGGATCACTGCGATAGTGGCGGTAGCCATGTCGATCCGTGGTGGCATAGATCAGCGATTGGCCCTCTGGGCACTGATAGGTGTTGGTCGCCGCGTCATAGGTAAAGGCACGTTTGGGTAGATACCCTTTCGGCTTACTGGGACGGCGGTAGCCGATGACACCATAAAGCCCGCGCTCCTCCAGTCCATGACAGATAGCCGCCGTAAAGTAACCCGCGTCGAGGCCGACACCGACCGGGTCCAGCCCGAAGCGCTGGCACTGATGGTCCAGTCGCGCCAAGTAAGGCACGCTATCGTGCACACTGGCCGGGGTGACATGGGTATCGGTAATAATGGCGTGCTTGCCGTCCACCGTGCGGTGATCCAGATAGAAGAAGCCGGTCGGTTTGCCATCGCGCACCATATAGCCGCTATCCGGGTCGGTGAGGCTGATTTTCTTTTCGACAGTGGCCGGTGCCTCAGCACGCGGCGTCAGGGCTTTTTTCCATGTTGAGCGCGGTCCTCCTCAACCGCCACATCCAGTGCGTCCAGATAGTCCCGTGCCGTCGTCTCGACCGCTTGGCGCTCAAAACGATGCTTGTTGGCATTGGCCTTGAGATGCGTGCTATCGGTGTAGAGCACTTCGCCGCCCACCAAGCCCTGTGCGATGGCTTGCTCGACAATGGTATCGAAGATCTCTTGGTGGATCGTACTATCGGAGAAGCGGCGGCGTCGGTTCTGGCTGATGGTTGAGGCATCGGGCACCTTGTCGGTCAAGCGCAAGCCGAGGAACCAGCGGTAGGCGACGTTGACTTGGATCTCGCGCATCAACTGGCGCTCGCTACGAATGCCAAACAGATAGCCGATAAACAAGGCCTTG
>NZ_JAWJBT010000059.1:0-863 GCF_046536035.1 Halomonas sp. SIMBA_159 | reverse complement strand
GCCGTTGCCGCTGAGGTCGAACACCAACCACTGCTCGGTGGCGCTCAACACGGTGCCGGGGGCGGTGGGGTCGAGGTCGGAGCCGAGGGCGGAGCCCGCGGTCTTGACGTACAGCTCGCTGTCCAGCTCCACGTCGTCGTCGGTCGAAACCGTGACCATGGATGCCAGCACGCGGACCTTGAGCACGTCCTGCGTCTCGTCGTAATCCCGCGGGATCGGGAACGTCAGGTAGCCCACCGTGTCGTTCGCGTTGGTGACTTGAAGCACGCGGGCGTTGGTTTCGTAGGCGGCGAGGGCGACGTTGGCCCCCAGCTCAATCTCGCTGAGAAGAACCGGCCGGGAGACGAGGATGCCGTCACCGAGTTCGTCGGTCACGGCGTTGTCGAGTTGATGGAGGATGTTCTTGGTGGCCACGGTGTGCTCCTTAGAAGTTGACGGTGCCGGCAGAGCCGGAGACGGAGGAATCGACGCCGGTGTATACACGCCTCGGGCGACCCGGAGCGTCAGAGTGGTCTGCGTTATACCCCATGAAGCGAGGCTTGCTCTCCCGGGCGAGCAGAATGGCCTTTTGCAGCTCCGCCATGTAGGGCTGATGCTTCTCGCCGGCGGAGTGCTCCTGCTGCTTCTCCGCCTCGGCCAAGCACGCTGCCAGCACCGCGTTGTCGTACTGGAAGCCGGCGGCGTGGTAGTCGTCGTCGTTCACCAGCTTGTTGGGAAAGACGCGGCAGCGGCCTGTGATATATTCGTCGCTCTCGGGCGTGGGGTAGACCACCAGCTCCCACTTGCTGTTGGTGCGGTCGGTGAGGTCGTCGAGCGTCGGCAGCGGCCGGAGGGCGGCCAAGCACGGGTCGCCGCTCGCCTCG
>NZ_JAWJBT010000058.1:0-954 GCF_046536035.1 Halomonas sp. SIMBA_159 | reverse complement strand
CAGTCTGACAGGAAGATACACAAAGATGTGCGTGACATGGTTCAACTGCAGTACCGCTGCTCAAAGAATACGGCGCTCGGTAGCGAGAAAACCTATACCCGCAAGGTTCAGGACGGCTGTCGCGGTGAAGTCGTCAATACCAGCCAGCGCACATACAAAGCCTCTTACTTTCCGTTTTACCAATCGCACACCGCCTCAAACGGTGCAGTGTCCGAAGCCACGGCGGCGGATATCAAGCCCATCTGGCAACATTGGTCTTTTATTGGCGGCGCGATTTGCCTGGTGTTTGTGGTGGGTATGTTTGCTACTGGTAATGTTAAAAGTCCACTCTCAGCCGGGGTAAAAGAACAGCCTGAGCCAGTCAAGCAATTACACATCCAGCCGGACGGCTCCCCGACTCCCGTTCCTGAGGTGCCAGCGAAGAAACGCACCCACGGCAAGCATCCGTTAGCGGATTTTGACCTGTACGTTACTGGCGCTGCCCGGCAGATAGCACTCCGGCCAGACAAGACCTTTGATCTTGATTTGTCCTTTGATGTGATTTATCTGGAAGCCTACAAAGACGAAATGAAACAGTTCGCGGTCAACTCTAAGGAGCTGCGCAAACTGGGCTACAACATTCACGCTATCGGCAAATGTGTCTACTCGCTCGAATACCATGATTTCGATTCGATTGTCGTCTGTAACGAAAGTCGCGGCCTGATTCAAGATGGCCCACTATCAACCGTCACATCATTTTGATGAAAGCTAAGGAGGGGCGCCCCGCATCGCGGGGAGGTGCCTTAGCTTTCAGCTAACCTGATGCCGACAGGCATATAAGGGCCATCTCCGCGCCCTTTTGTAAACTCCCTGCTCACTGGCCCGTAGCCCGCACCTGTGCGGTGCTCCCCTTACTGCATTCCTCGAAACCCTTCATCCTGTTAGGCCGGAGCGCAGCGACTCCTGCCCGATAAC
>NZ_JAWJBT010000057.1:0-1025 GCF_046536035.1 Halomonas sp. SIMBA_159 | reverse complement strand
CCCCATTCGGAAATCCCCGGATCACAGCTCACTTACAGCTCCCCGAGGGATATCGGTGTTAGTGCCGTCCTTCTTCGGCTCCTAGTGCCAAGGCATCCACCGTGCGCCCTTATTAACTTAACCACTGAATGGTCAAAAAAATAAGTTGATCGCTTGCGCGATCGCACTACTTGATGATGCTTGTTTCTTAATCAATGTCGATCTATCCAGTTTTCAAAGAACAAGTTTGAAAGTCAATCCTTGCGGAGTGAACCTTCAAAACTGAACGCAAAACGTCAACCCGATTCGTCAGAATCGGTTCCGATATGTTCCTTAGAAAGGAGGTGATCCAGCCGCACCTTCCGATACGGCTACCTTGTTACGACTTCACCCCAATCATCTGTCCCACCTTCGGCGGCTGGCTCCCGTAAGGGTTACCCCACCGACTTCGGGTGTTACAAACTCTCGTGGTGTGACGGGCGGTGTGTACAAGGCCCGGGAACGTATTCACCGCGGCATGCTGATCCGCGATTACTAGCGATTCCGGCTTCATGCAGGCGAGTTGCAGCCTGCAATCCGAACTGAGAACGGTTTTCTGGGATTGGCTCCCCCTCGCGGGTTTGCAGCCCTTTGTACCGTCCATTGTAGCACGTGTGTAGCCCAGGTCATAAGGGGCATGATGATTTGACGTCATCCCCACCTTCCTCCGGTTTGTCACCGGCAGTCACCTTAGAGTGCCCAACTGAATGCTGGCAACTAAGATCAAGGGTTGCGCTCGTTGCGGGACTTAACCCAACATCTCACGACACGAGCTGACGACAACCATGCACCACCTGTCACTCTGTCCCCGAAGGGAAAGCCCTATCTCTAGGGTTGTCAGAGGATGTCAAGACCTGGTAAGGTTCTTCGCGTTGCTTCGAATTAAACCACATGCTCCACCGCTTGTGCGGGCCCCCGTCAATTCCTTTGAGTTTCAGTCTTGCGACCGTACTCCCCAGGCGGAGTGCTTAATGCGTTAGCTGCAGCACTAAGGGGCGGAAACCCCC
>NZ_JAWJBT010000056.1:0-1067 GCF_046536035.1 Halomonas sp. SIMBA_159 | reverse complement strand
ATCATTACCTCCTCGCTGCGATACTGTGTGCCTTGATCAGAATGAAAGAGCAACTCCCTTCCCGCCGGCTGATGATGCCTCCAAGCTGACTCCAGCGCGTTTAACACCAGCCGTGAGCTATTGACGGCTCCTTGTGCATAACCAACGATTTGTCGAGTCCCTAGATCCATAACAACCGCTAGGTAGAGCCATCCTTCCTGGCAGCGAATCTGTGTAATGTCCGAGACCCAAACCTTGTTTCGCTCGCCTATTGAAAATCGTCGATTCAATAGGTTAGGCAAAACGGGGAGCGTTGACTCGGCGCGTCGATACCCAGGTTTTAAGGCGGTACAGGAGCGATAGCCTGCTTCTTGAAGAAGGCGTTGAACCTGATTCTTTCCGCAGCGGTACCCTTCATCTTGCGCTTCCATCCATAACTTCCGATAACCCGGCACACTGTTCATTTTCTTGGCACGCTCTAGCAAAAACAACGTGATGCTCTGATGACGCTTTTGCATTTTTCCAGGCTGCCGTTGGCGGTCTTTCCATCGGTAGTAACCTGATCGAGAGATACCGAGTACTTCACAAGTGATTGAGAGCGGCCACCGACATTGGCGATGAGCCTCAATAAAAGCAAATTTTACTTGCCGTGCTTGATAAAGTACTCGTCCGCCTTTTTTAAGATCTCAGTCTCCATCTGTGATCTTTTTAGCTGCTTTTTCAGCTTCTTGATTTCATTTTCAAGTTCTTGAACGCTTTTTTCAGGGCCAACATTGGCAATTTTCTTGTCAGACGATGTGTGATCCATGGTCAACTCCTTGCGCCAACGACTTAATGTATTCGGGTGTATACATAGTTTGGCAGCAAGCGTTGTCTGTGTCTGCGGCGAAGAAAGTGACGCTTGCACGGCGTCACGTTTAAACGCATCTGAATACCTGGGGCTACATTTGTATTTCATAACACCTTCTCTCGAAAAAAGGTGTCTACTTTTTTAGGGGCAATCCAATACTGCACCACTCACCACTCACCACTCACCACTCACCACTCACCACTCACCACTCACCACTCACCACTCACCACTCACCACT
>NZ_JAWJBT010000055.1:0-1135 GCF_046536035.1 Halomonas sp. SIMBA_159 | reverse complement strand
ATTATTGTCCTTTCGAAACACCTCGCCCGCTTTAGCAAGGCTTTTCACCTGCTCAAAATCTTCTCTATTCAGCTGAACAGTTTTAGTCAAAAAACCCTTCTCTTTCACTCGTTCTTCGATCTGATCAACCGCCTGCGCTTCAAATGCTGTCTTTTTCAAATCATCCAATCGACCCGAAATCTGATCAACCGCCTGTTCCATCTCTATTTTTTTAAGGCTTACTTCTTTCAGCTTCTCTTTATCCGCTTCTAGCTTAAACTTGTGAATTTCAAGATATTTTTTATCTGAAGGCTCACCGCGCAGCAAGCCAAATTTTTCGTTATGCTTCCCGATCGCTTCCTGCAGCTGCTTCATTTCAACTTTGTTGAAAATCTGCTTTGCTGACAGCTTCTTTTCTTTCGTGATCGGCACGAGACCCACGTGCATATGAGGTGTCGTTTCATCCTTATGTACTGACGCATACATCACGTTCTCTTTTCCGTAACGCTCCTGGATAAATTCCAGATTAGATTTGAAGAATTCCCTTTCGCTCTCTGGAGACAGCTTTTCAAAGAATTCGGGACTTGCCGAGATCATGAACGAACAGCACCTAACCGCATCTTTTCGAATGGCTCGTTTCGTCTCTACATTCTTCTCGATATGTTCGTTGATCATTGCCTTATAATCGACTCGTTTATCATGCAATAAATCATAATTCAGATGCGCCCGATTTTGATCGATATCGGGGTTGGTGTGACTCTCTTTTTCTCTCTGATTATGTATCTGTAGACCCTTTATATCCGCACTCTTAAACTTCCGCATATTACAGATAATGAACGCCATTTTTCCCCTTCACGCCCTTCCCACCGGCAACAACTTTCTCTCTCAATTTTACCACATTCTCCGGCGACACTTCCATGTAAAGTATAGCCCGCTATACTTTACTCCGTAAAGTGCGGGCTCTGCCGAGGGCTACGACAGTCGCTTGCGCTCCTTCTGATCAGCTCCGCTGATTGGAAAAATCGCCGAAGAAGTCGGCTATTATTTTTCCTAAATTCAAGTCCTCGGACGCTGTCCGAACCTGTCGGGGAAATATTCCCCGAACCCCATAAAAAAGAAGCAGGCTTTATTCGCCTACTTCTTCCGAAAACCACAC
>NZ_JAWJBT010000054.1:0-1172 GCF_046536035.1 Halomonas sp. SIMBA_159 | reverse complement strand
CGGAGGACGCGGCGGAGCACGAAGACACCGACACCGAGGCGGTCGGCGAGGAGTGAAGCGGACTACGAGCGGTGGATTCGGGAGCTCGCGGAGATGAACCAGCGGGCCGTGGACACGATCATCCGGCACAAGGCCGAGATCGAGCGGCTGGAGAAGCTGCTGGTGATGGTCGCAAATTCGATCGACGACTATGCCGAGCCGGACCCCGAGGACACCACGCGGGGCTGGAACAGCGAGTTCGGGGCCTACCACCGCGGCCTCGTGCTGTTCAGCGGCACCATGACGCCCGAGGAGTGGGCGGCGATTCAGGCGTTGCGGGACGCCGCTGAAGGAGACGAGCAGGCGGAAGCGAAAGATCAGATCGAGTGACTCGAATACCCCTTTTACCCAGCAGAGGAGCTGACCATGGCAGAGAAGAGCAAGGCAGGCAAGACAAGCGAACCCAGCCCCGAGATGATTATTCGTGCGAAGGTGGGCGACGCCTACGACGACCTGATGGCGCAGGCGGATCGGATCGTCCGCGGGTTCGCCAAGGGCCACAAGTCTCGGTTCGAGGTCAAGATGGACTACGAGAGCGAGGACGGAGACGCGCAATACACCACCTCGATGAACATGCGGCTGGCGGTGCCCGACGGTGACGGCGACGGGCCGATGATCCTCGGCGACCTGCCGGGCGATGCGTCGCTGCCCGTGCTGTACACCGCCATCATGCTCTGCGCCCACAAGCACATCCCCGCCCGGTGCGAGCAGGCGCGGATCGACGCCTGCAAGAACGACGCCCGCAAGCGGGACGAGGTGGTGCGGGCGTCCGATATGTTTATTCAGGTTTCCACCATGCTGACGCTGGCTCAGGCGGCTCATGCGCTGCAAGAAAAGCGGCGGGAGCTGGCGGCGTCGGCCCCCCTAGGGGTCAACGAGCTGTTCGAGAATCACGCGGCCCACGTCATGCTCCACATGGAGCTGGCGGCGCACGGGGAGAACGGCCTGCCGCTCTGCGAAGGGATGCGCGAGGCCCGGGAACACGCGGAGGGCGGCGACAAACCCGCCAACGTCTTCGAGCTGGACTTGGAGTGGGGCCAATCCCGCGACGACATGCCGAGCGAGAGGCCCGAGGAGGTCAAGGGCCGGGTGATGGAGATGGTCAAAGAGCGGAACGGCGTCAACGGCTCCAA
>NZ_JAWJBT010000053.1:0-1234 GCF_046536035.1 Halomonas sp. SIMBA_159 | reverse complement strand
TGAATCGCCCTGGGTTTCGTAGACACCTCCAGGCCTTATACTAAAGGTATCTAGGAGGATCCATGAGCCGTCCCCGTTACACTGAAGAATTCAAAATCGAAGCCGTTAAACAGGTGGTAGAGCGTGGCCATCGCGTGGCCGAGGTCGCTGAGCGTTTAGGCGTGTCAGGCCACAGCTTGTACCACTGGATCAAGCGCTACGATAAGCCGGTAGAACAACGACAAGAAGATGTTGATCTCCAAGCTGAAAACCGTCGTTTGAAGGCTGAACTAAAACGCGTGTCAGAAGAGCGAGATATATTAAAAAAGGCCACCGCGTACTTCGCCAGGGAGTCCGACTGAGGTACGCGTTTATTCAAAAGCATGCGGGCCAATATCCGGTACGTCGCTTGTGCCGCCTGATGGCCGTGCACCCTAGCGGCTACTACGCATGGTGCAAAAAAGCACTGTCTAATCGAGACCGGGATGATCAGCGCCTCTTGGGATTGATCAAGCATGCGTGGCTTGAAAGCGGCGGTGTATATGGCTATCGCAAGGTCTACCAGGATTTGCGTGAGGCTGGCGAAGCCTGCGGTAAGCACCGAGTGGCCCGCCTGATGCGTAGAGAAGGTTTACGCTCTCAGACCGGCTATCGACGACGCCCTGGCTGCTATGGCGGTGGAAAACCGGCCATCGTATCACCCAACCATTTAGACCGTCAGTTTGAAGTAACAGCGCCCAATGTTGTTTGGGTGACGGATATTACGTACATCCGAACGTACGAAGGCTGGCTTTACTTAGCGGTGGTTATCGACCTGTTTTCTCGTCAAGTGGTTGGCTGGTCGATGAAGTCACGTATGACCACGGAGTTAGTGCTGGATGCTTTATTGTCGGCAGTTTGGCGACGCAAGCCGCAAGGAACTGTGATGGTGCATTCGGATCAAGGAAGCCAGTTTAGCAGTGGAGACTGGCAAAGCTTTTTGAAAGCTAATCACCTGGTGGGCAGCATGAGCCGACGTGGCAACTGTCATGACAACGCCGTTGCTGAAAGCTTCTTTCAACTCCTCAAGCGAGAGCGGATCAAGCGACAGATTTATTCGACACGGGAAGCGGCTAGACGCGACGTGTTCAATTACATTGAAATGTTCTACAACCCAAAGCGCCGACACGGCACAAGTGATAACTTGTCACCGGTTGAGTATGAAAGGCGTTACTTTAAGAGCCTAACGGGTGTCTAGAATACCCGGGGCGATTCA
>NZ_JAWJBT010000052.1:0-1262 GCF_046536035.1 Halomonas sp. SIMBA_159 | reverse complement strand
CCTAGATTTATTAATCTAGGATTTTTTGTTTTTATTTATAAAATAAACATTAACAATAACCTCTCCTTTTATTCCTTTTTTCTCATTTTTTTCTTCATCCATCACATTTTTCAACAATTGATGTAACTAGAATAATCAAGGTATGATTGTATAATGAACCGGGCAGTGGAATCACTAAATAAAAAAATGCTGGAACACCCTGAAAAATTGGAACAATCAAATTGATTAGATATCTATAGGAGGATTTAAAATGAAAGAACAAAAAAACACAATAAGTTCTAGAACATTAATTAACATAATAGGCATATTCATTTTTATAGGACTAGCTTTATCTCACATTACCCAATCATATTCCTCAAATCAGTCACTAGAGACATTTATGAATACAAAAAAAACAAAAGAAATTTATATATTTCTAACAGTCACATCAATATTATTTTTCACTTTAGCCAATATATACTTCATTGGAAAAATAGGAAAGATAATATTCTATACAGCGCTTAGTCTTATTTTTATTATTTGTTGTTATCTTTTTATCACCGCAATCTAAAAAATCTTCCATAAAAGGGAGATTTTATTAATATATATCAAGACAACTCCAATGCGAATTGGTAATCGCACATAACAAAATGGAATTAATGAGTTATAAAAAAGCTGATCAACATTATGCAACCATCATTAAAAAATCAGATGAAATCGGGGATTCATACACCAAAAGTTTAGCTCATTACAATATCGGTATCAGTTATGAAAAACGTGGTGATCTATTACAAGCTGAAAGCCATTTACTAAAAGCAATTGATATACCAGAACACAGGGAATCATTGAACACCATCCGCACATATTACATGCTTAGCAAAGTCTGTTTTAAAAGTCGAAAAACTGACAAAGCTCTTGTCTGGTACAAAAAAGCATGGAATCTAGTCGAGGAAAATAACGAAGATGAATACAGAGCAAAACTCATGATACTAGATGCACTTTACAACAATAGTCACATAAACAATATTCACCACTGGACAATAGCAATCTTAATTTCTCCTTAAAATTCAGGAACTAATTATGTAATTCTTAATACCAATATGCCAATGAGCCATGACTTCAAACGTCTCATTGGCCACCTCATCATCTAGCGTCTGCATTATTTGGAAGAAAAACCGAAGCAGAAGACAATGAAAAAGATAAAACTACAAGTAATTAAATTGTTCTTTTCTTAAAACTCCCTATAACTACTCCTTTTTTATACGCTCCAACAAGCTATAAAC
>NZ_JAWJBT010000051.1:0-1367 GCF_046536035.1 Halomonas sp. SIMBA_159 | reverse complement strand
TCAAGCCTCACGGGCCATTAGTACACGTTAGCTCAACGCCTTGCAGCGCTTCCACACCGTGCCTATCAACCAGCTGGTCTCGCTGGGCCCTTTAGGAGACTCTAGGTCTCAGGGATGTCTCATCTTGAAGGGGGCTTCCCGCTTAGATGCTTTCAGCGGTTATCCCGTCCGACCATAGCTACCCGGCAATGCCACTGGCGTGACAACCGGAACACCAGAGGGTCGTCCACTCCGGTCCTCTCGTACTAGGAGCAGCTCTTCTCAAACATCCAACGCCCACGGCAGATAGGGACCGAACTGTCTCACGACGTTCTAAACCCAGCTCGCGTACCACTTTAAATGGCGAACAGCCATACCCTTGGGACCGACTTCAGCCCCAGGATGTGATGAGCCGACATCGAGGTGCCAAACACCGCCGTCGATGTGAACTCTTGGGCGGTATCAGCCTGTTATCCCCGGAGTACCTTTTATCCGTTGAGCGATGGCCCTTCCATACAGAACCACCGGATCACTAGAACCTGCTTTCGCACCTGCTCGACGTGTCTGTCTCGCAGTCAAGCACCCTTATGCTCTTGCACTCATTGCACGATGTCCGACCGTGCTGAGGGTACCTTCGTGCTCCTCCGTTACTCTTTGGGAGGAGACCGCCCCAGTCAAACTACCCACCACACACTGTCCTCGATCCGGATAACGGACCTGAGTGAGAACGCCAATGATGCCAGGCTGGTATTTCAAGGTTGGCTCCCTTCGAACTGGCGTCCGAAGTTCAAAGCCTCCCAGCTATCCTACACAGGCAACATCAGCGTCCAGTGTGAAGCTATAGTAAAGGTTCACGGGGTCTTTCCGTCTAGCCGCGGGTACACCGCATCTTCACGGCGATTTCAATTTCACTGAGTCTCGGGTGGAGACAGCGTGGCCATCATTACGCCATTCGTGCAGGTCGGAACTTACCCGACAAGGAATTTCGCTACCTTAGGACCGTTATAGTTACGGCCGCCGTTTACCGGGGCTTCAATCAAGAGCTTCGCCCGAGGGCTAACACCATCATTTAACCTTCCGGCACCGGGCAGGCGTCACACCCTATACGTCCGCTTGCGCGTTAGCAGAGTGCTGTGTTTTTACTAAACAGTTGCAGCCACCTGGTATCTTCGACCGGTTCGGGCTGAGGAAGCAAGTTCCCTTACCCTACGCCGGCGTGCCTTCTCCCGAAGTTACGGCACCATTTTGCCTAGTTCCTTCACCCGAGTTCTCTCAAGCGCCTTGGGATTCTCACCCTGACCACCTGTGTCGGTTTGGGGTACGGTCGCACATGATCTGAAGCTTAGAGGCTTTTCCTGGAAGCGTGGCATCAATGACTTCCGGACCGT
>NZ_JAWJBT010000050.1:0-1408 GCF_046536035.1 Halomonas sp. SIMBA_159 | reverse complement strand
GTCCGTTCGTTTCGTGTCTCGGCCTTAAAGCATCCCGGATTTACCTAAGATGCCAGCCTACTCACTTTCACCAGGACAACCAACGCCTGGCTCACCTAGCCTTCTCCGTCCCCCCATCGCAATCATGTCCGGTACGGGAATATTGACCCGTTTCCCATCGACTACGCCTTTCGGCCTCGCCTTAGGGGCCGACTCACTCTGCTCCGATTAGCGTCGAACAGAAACCCTTGGTCTTCCGGCGAGGGAGTTTTTCACTCCCTTTATCGTTACTCATGTCAGCATTCGCACTCGTGATACCTCCAGCAGACTTCTCAATCCACCTTCATCGGCTTACACGACGCTCCTCTACCGCTCATCCATAGGATGAACCCGTAGCTTCGGTACCTGGTTTAGCCCCGTTACATCTTCCGCGCAGGCCGACTCGACTAGTGAGCTATTACGCTTTCTTTAAAGGATGGCTGCTTCTAAGCCAACCTCCTAGCTGTCTGAGCCTTCCCACATCGTTTCCCACTTAACCAGGATTTGGGGACCTTAGCTGACGGTCTGGGTTGTTTCCCTTTTCACGACGGACGTTAGCACCCGCCGTGTGTCTCCCACGCTCATACTCACCGGTATTCGGAGTTTGCCTCGGGTTGGTAAGTCGGGATGACCCCCTAGCCGAAACAGTGCTCTACCCCCGGCGGTAATACGTGAGGCGCTACCTAAATAGCTTTCGAGGAGAACCAGCTATCTCCGAGCTTGATTAGCCTTTCACTCCGATCCACAAGTCATCCAAATCTTTTTCAACAGATCCTGGTTCGGGCCTCCAGTTGATGTTACTCAACCTTCACCCTGCTCATGGATAGATCGCTCGGTTTCGGGTCTATATCCAGCGACTGTGTCGCCCAGTTAAGACTCGGTTTCCCTACGGCTCCCCTATACGGTTAACCTCGCCACTGAATATAAGTCGCTGACCCATTATACAAAAGGTACGCAGTCACAGAACAAGTCTGCTCCTACTGCTTGTACGCACACGGTTTCAGGATCTATTTCACTCCCCTCTCCGGGGTTCTTTTCGCCTTTCCCTCACGGTACTGGTTCACTATCGGTCAGTCAGGAGTATTTAGCCTTGGAGGATGGTCCCCCCGTCTTCAGTCAAGGTTTCTCGTGCCCCGACCTACTCGATTTCACATACGCAGATTTTCGACTACGGGGCTATCACCCGCTACGGCCGTGCTTCCCAGCACGTTCGTCTAATCAGTTGCATGCTTAAGGGCTGGTCCCCGTTCGCTCGCCGCTACTAGGGGAATCTCGGTTGATTTCTTTTCCTCAGGGTACTTAGATGTTTCAGTTCCCCTGGTTCGCCTCTTACGCCTATATATTCAGCGTAAGATACTCATCTTATGATGAGTGGGTTTCCCCATTCAGA
>NZ_JAWJBT010000049.1:0-1411 GCF_046536035.1 Halomonas sp. SIMBA_159 | reverse complement strand
TAATGCCAGTCAGTTAAGCCTGACTGGCTTTTTACTCACCGCATATTTCTGTGGTCGTGCCCGGACAGCACGCGGGTACGACCTTTCTCGTCTATCGGGTAGTAAGAATGAAGGTGCCATCTCTAGCATCGATCTCATCACCTCGGGAAGACGGCCAGGTGATACCGCAGGCAACATGGATAACTCTCTAATAATAAAATGGGCAGCTTGATGGAAGCTCAATTGATGGGGGTGAATACTGTCCAAACTGTAGGCCATTCGGGCCATCTGAAAGCGTATCAAGTTGTAGGCGAGCAACGTTCCCCATAACTCCTGGCGAACCATGTCGGGAGTACGACTACGCAGCGTCAGCCGACTGCCCAGCAGCGACTGCTTCATTTCCCGGTAGCCCAGCTCGATTTCCCAGCGATAGCTATAAAGATCCACGATATCAGCAGCAGGAAAGCGCAGCGGATCGGTCATCGACGTCAGTACCTGAACCTCCTTACCCTTGACCTTACGACGCATCAGACGTGCTTCTAACGTCGCGGGCAAGTCTGGCCATTTAGCTCGCGCTTGTGGTGATGTTGTCAGGCGAACAAGTCGATCCTGACGCCCTAGCGAGTAGATTTCTTCATACTGGGCGCCCTTACGTAACGGGATTAGCCAGTGGCGCTGTTCACCCGCTTGCTGCCACGCATGCAGCAGACCTAGCGAATAAAACCCGCGGTCAAATAACGTTAGTGAATGATCAGGTGTACGAGCGATCAGGTCTGTCGTCAACGCCAGTTCGCTCGTCGAGATGCTGTCAAACGAGGCCCCTGTGATCAGGTGGCTCGTTAACTCCATTTGACACACCATTCGCACTTGCGGGTAGTTCGCTTCCCGGTAAGCATTACATGTCCGTGTAAAAGCGGATTGATTGTCGGGCGTGTCAGGCGTTCGCCATACCACTCCGTCTACGCCTAGAAGCCTGAGACCACACCAATGAGGGTGAGGAGTTTGTTCATGCCAAAGGGCCTGCGTTTGTTCGAAAACACGTTTAACAGCCTCCACGCCGAGGCGTTGACGTGCTTGGACAACGGCGCTGGGTGCTACGAAAGGACGTTGGCCGGGCAAAACAATATCGAGCTGATTAACGACTTGCCCCATCGGGATGTGTCGAAACAAGGCCATGCCGACAATCGACCAGACCACCATTTCAAGGGGTAAACGACGTTTACGCAAGGTGGCTACACCGGCGTGTTCTAAGCATTCATCAATCAACTCGGGGGAGAGAACATCCGCGAGGCTGGAGAAGTGTTCAGGTGAAACACGAGTGATGGCATCAATGGCCTGACTAAAATGCATAAAAATCCGGTATCAGAGAGTCACTGATACCGGAATATCGCATTGTCAGTTCATTGATGAAACTCTTAACTGACTGGCATTA
>NZ_JAWJBT010000048.1:0-1611 GCF_046536035.1 Halomonas sp. SIMBA_159 | reverse complement strand
TCTGATCAGGTAATTCATTGTGAGCGCTTACCGCGAGGAGTGATGCATCGTTTAAGGAGGTGATCCAGCCGCAGGTTCCCCTACGGCTACCTTGTTACGACTTCACCCCAGTCATGAACCACACCGTGGTGATCGCCCTCTTGCGTTAGGCTAACCACTTCTGGTGCAGTCCACTCCCATGGTGTGACGGGCGGTGTGTACAAGGCCCGGGAACGTATTCACCGTGACATTCTGATTCACGATTACTAGCGATTCCGACTTCACGGAGTCGAGTTGCAGACTCCGATCCGGACTGAGACCGGCTTTTCGGGATTAGCTCACTCTCGCGAGTTGGCAACCCTTTGTACCGGCCATTGTAGCACGTGTGTAGCCCTACTCGTAAGGGCCATGATGACTTGACGTCGTCCCCACCTTCCTCCGGTTTGTCACCGGCAGTCTCCTTAGAGTTCCCACCATTACGTGCTGGCAAATAAGGACAAGGGTTGCGCTCGTTACGGGACTTAACCCAACATTTCACAACACGAGCTGACGACAGCCATGCAGCACCTGTCTCTGCGTTCCCGAAGGCACCAAGTGATCTCTCACAAGTTCGCAGGATGTCAAGAGTAGGTAAGGTTCTTCGCGTTGCATCGAATTAAACCACATGCTCCACCGCTTGTGCGGGCCCCCGTCAATTCATTTGAGTTTTAACCTTGCGGCCGTACTCCCCAGGCGGTCGACTTATCGCGTTAACTTCGCCACAAAGTGCGCTAGGCACCCAACGGCTGGTCGACATCGTTTACGGCGTGGACTACCAGGGTATCTAATCCTGTTTGCTACCCACGCTTTCGCACCTCAGTGTCAGTGTCAGTCCAGAAGGCCGCCTTCGCCACTGGTATTCCTCCCGATCTCTACGCATTTCACCGCTACACCGGGAATTCTACCTTCCTCTCCTGCACTCTAGCTTGACAGTTCCGGATGCCGTTCCCAGGTTGAGCCCGGGGCTTTCACAACCGGCTTATCAAGCCACCTACGCGCGCTTTACGCCCAGTAATTCCGATTAACGCTTGCACCCTCCGTATTACCGCGGCTGCTGGCACGGAGTTAGCCGGTGCTTCTTCTGCGAGTGATGTCTTTCCTAGCGGGTATTAACCGCTAGGCGTTCTTCCTCGCTGAAAGTGCTTTACAACCCGAGGGCCTTCTTCACACACGCGGCATGGCTGGATCAGGCTTGCGCCCATTGTCCAATATTCCCCACTGCTGCCTCCCGTAGGAGTTCGGGCCGTGTCTCAGTCCCGATGTGGCTGATCATCCTCTCAGACCAGCTACGGATCGTTGCCTTGGTGAGCCTTTACCTCACCAACTAGCTAATCCGACATAGGCTCATCCAATAGCGGGAGCCGAAGCCCCCTTTCTCCCGTAGGACGTATGCGGTATTAGCCTGGGTTTCCCCAGGTTATCCCCCACTATCGGGCAGATTCCTATGCATTACTCACCCGTCCGCCGCTCGTCACCCAAGAAGCAAGCTTCTCTGTGCTACCGCTCGACTTGCATGTGTTAGGCCTGCCGCCAGCGTTCAATCTGAGCCATGATCAAACTCTTCAGTTTAAAATCATTGTGATCCTTACGTGT
>NZ_JAWJBT010000047.1:0-1724 GCF_046536035.1 Halomonas sp. SIMBA_159 | reverse complement strand
TAACTTGTCACCGGTTGAGTATGAAAGGCGTTACTTTAAGAGCCTAACGGGTGTCTAGAATACCCGGGGCGATTCAGTGGTTAGCCTGTGGCCAATCAAAGAGTAACAGAGACTCCGTGATTTCAAGCACGATGCAGCTTGGTGGGAGTTGATAAAGTTCAATGAGCGATGCTAAGCGATTCAAAAATATAGGTTTTTGGATGTCGCGTGCGGACAGGTTTAAAGACATAAATAAAGAGGGGTGCTTAGGGTGCCAGTACGATAGCTGACATAATGCTTGCGCCATGACTTGCTCGGTGAGCTGAGAAACGAGACCCTTTTCTTCCATTAATGGAATGAACTCTGCTGGTCCCAGCAAGCCTTTGTCGGGGTGTTGCCAGCGGGCGAGTGCTTCCATGCCCATCAGTTCCCCATTGCAAACAGTGAAAATGGGTTGATAAAAAACAATAAATTGGTTGTTGTAAAGCCCCTGTTTTATGGCGCGCTCTAAGAAGTAGCGTTCTTTTTGGCACTCTTTTAGAGATCCATCAAAAAAGTGTATCTCCGCACTAGGCGACGTTTTAGCTTTGAAAATGGCCATGTCGGCGTGGTCAATCAACTCTTCTGAATTGTGGATACCTTGTGAATAGCATGCAACACCGATATCCGCTGACAGTGCGAGGTTTCCATATTTAGTGATGATGTCTATGTTTTCAATGAGAGACATAAGCCCTAGAACATATTTGTGTAACTGTTCTTTTGTGAGCATCCCTGCGCTAAAATAAGAAACTCATCGCTACTCTCTCTGTACAGTTTGTCGCCGGGTTGTATGTATTGGTTTAACTCCCAGGCAATGCGTTGTAAAATTTCATCGCCAAAGTAATGGCCATGTAAGTTGTTGATAGTATGAAAGGCACGTATGTCAATTTTAAAAACGGCGACAATAATATTTTTTGTTTTGTTTCGCAGGGCGTCTTCAATATCTCGCCGCATGCTGGAAAGCATCGGTAGTGCAGTGAGGGAGTCTTGTACAACGTGTGTTTCTGCCGTTGTCAGTGTGCCTGTATGAGAGCGTAAATAGCGGCCTTTCGTGACTCTAGATTTAACGACCATTAATAGTCGCCATAGCTCAATAGGCTTATTAATAAACTCATCGTTAGCTAAGCGCGCACAGGCCAGCTGCATGTCGGTATCGGCAGCTGCCGACATAAAAAGCAGTGGAATAGTAGCGAACTCTTCATGCTGACGAATCATCTTGCCCAACTCAATACCACTGCATTCAGGCATGTAGACATCTATTAAAATAAGCTCGGGATGACATTGCTCAATGGTCTGTAGAGCCTCTTCAGCGCTGGTCACCGTAGTAACATTGTAACCAGCATTAGTGAGAAATTCTCCGTACAGGTTGAGCAGGTCGCGGTCATCGTCTACTAGCATAATCCGATAAGGTTCGCTCGGTGCTAGGTTAAGCTCAGAATGTAACAGCGAGACTAATTTTGGAATGTCAAGCGGTTTTCTGAGGTAGTGCGTTCCACCAGCACGCACCGAGGCTAACCGTAATTCAAAGGTGTCATACCCTGAAATAAAAAAAACGGGAAGAGGCGCACCATTTTTTTGACGCCAGATGCTTATCTGGTTGGCACCTGCAAAGCGTTGCCCGGAAAAGTCCCTTGGCCGCAGAAACTGAGTGCAACACCTGAGCATTTCGCTAAGGTGTTGTCCCATGTCTTACCTCGAACTCAGTA
>NZ_JAWJBT010000046.1:0-2251 GCF_046536035.1 Halomonas sp. SIMBA_159 | reverse complement strand
TACTGAGTTCGAGGTAAGACATGGGACAACACCTTAGCGAAATGCTCAGGTGTTGCACTCAGTTTCTGCGGCCAAGTAGGATCAAAATTAAGAAAACACTATATTAATTATTAGATAATCTGTGCCATATATATGCAGGTTTTTTCTTAAAATCCCGCTGTTGCATAAATGGCTCATATACCCCTGGCGCTGCTTGGCTAGCCACATATAGTAGCGATGGAATCAAGGGGAGCGATCCTCCTCCTGTTATCATTGAAAATGCTAATCCTCCAAGAGACACAACAGTACCACTCGCTATAGAACGACTAAGTGATTTTGCATTACTCCTTATCTCTTCAACTTGAGGCAGTATTTCATTCTTAAAATAAAGTCTCGACCTCTCTTCAAAATCACCTTCATTTGTTTCTCTCAGACGCTCCATCATATATAACAGTGAAGAGTTAAAATTTTCAAAAGCAACAGGATACTTCTCTCTTAACTCAACTATTAAATTAGGAGAGCCGATATTTAACAAGGAGCTATTAGCTTCAATAAATCTACAGGGATTTTGAGCTGTAACGCCATTATCAATACCAGCCAAAGACAACAAACCAGATTCAAACTTGGACTCAGTAACATATGTATGGCCTAAATCATTTGCAAATACCGTTTCATTATATATATTCTTTAAGCGCACACGCATTGCTTGATTAACTGCCTGGTAAGACCATACGTCATAAAACGTCTTATCTAATCTTTTGCTTTCATCCCAAATTTTCCTAACTTCTACACCACCTTCTACATTTTTGATTTTCTCCATTGTCTGATTTAAATATAGCTGGACACCTCCTCTCCAATAGTCATCTTTAAAGCTAACAAATAAAGCTGGCCTACGATTGACACTCCCTAGCTCTTTCAGAATTAAAAAATCTCCTTCATCATTTCTCATTGCAGATTTAATTATTGCATTTTCGTGTATATAGTCATGCAGTTTATCTGGAATACTGGATCTAAAAGCATCTTCAGATAATAAAAGAGGAACCTCACTACTAGGATAATTTAAAAATGACAATGGATAAACCTTAACAACCTCAATTTTAATTAAATTGAAATAGTGAGCAAAAAACTCGAGCCCTTCCTTTAGCTTATCCAGACTTATTGAGCTTCTACTCTTCACTAACGGATCATCAAATATTATTGACTGATAAACCAGCATTGAAGATAATGCGCTAGACCCTAAAGCATCAGAGGACTCAGTGCTGTACAATGCACTTAAACTTTCTGTTTTCTCAAGGCCTGAAATCTCTACTTCTAGACTCTCTATTCTGCCATTAATATATTGTGAAACCCTTTCAGAAAGCTCGCTTTCTGACAAACTGAAAACGTTTATGATTTTTCCTGATGCTGAGATCAACCCTGAATCTATCAGTAGATCAATTGCATGTTGACTCATGCTTTCCCCCTTTGCACCTATCATCATATTTAGGCTTTCACAACCTGATTATAGAATATTCAGGCATTCCTAAGACTACTCAGGAACGCACAAATTTACTATGAAAAATCATGCCGCAACCTCAGTGGTTTCTGTTTGACCAACCTACCAAAAGCAGAATAAATTCGCATGATTTTGCATGACTCACACGTCCCCAAAACCAGCCTACAGCCTAGCAATAGCGGGCTTTGGGCCGTTTTGTGGTATGCATGAAGAATTAACCGCAGACGGGTGGGGGTAGCGCGACGTAGGGCGCGGCGGTCTGGGGGAAGCCTCCCCCCTGCAATCTTGCCATATAGCCGCCGCGTACCACTGTAAGCCACGTTGAGCCTTTGAAACAAAAAAGCCCCGCAGTGGCGAGGCTTAGGCAGCGTAAAGATTAGCGCTTAGGCTTTAGCGATCTAGCCCAAGCCAGTGATAACATACAATGCTTTCAAATAATTAGATGATCGCTTACAGCAAGAAAGGAAATTTGAGGCCAACGCTAACAACATCACGTAAGCGCCAAATAAAAACAGCCACGCACAAAAAAACACCCAAGATGCCATATGGCAGCGGGCGATAGAATCATTCAAACGGGGAAGGTGTTACGCTAGATGGCTCCCTGAGCAGGACTCGAACCTGCGACCCAATGATTAACAGTCATTTGCTCTACCAACTGAGCTATCAGGGAACAACAGAAAAACTTTAGCAGAACAGCAGCTTGGCTCCTCGAGCAGGACTCGAACCTGCGACCCAATGATTAACAGTCATTTGCTCTACCAACTGAGCTATCGAGGA
>NZ_JAWJBT010000045.1:0-3336 GCF_046536035.1 Halomonas sp. SIMBA_159 | reverse complement strand
GTCTTTATTAGTTTTTTGTTAAAACAAATAAAAAAATACGAAACAACTTGTTTCGTTCTTTTCTTTATATAAAATGGCGGTCCCGACCGGGGTCGAACCGGCGATCTCCTGCGTGACAGGCAGGCATGTTAACCGCTACACCACGGGACCATTTGGTTGCGGGGGCAGGATTTGAACCTGCGACCTTTGGGTTATGAGCCCAACGAGCTACCGAACTGCTCCACCCCGCGATAATGATATTTAACTTTCTCTTAATAGAGACAAAGAAATGGTGGAGGAGGACGGGATCGAACCGCCGACCCTCTGCTTGTAAGGCAGATGCTCTCCCAGCTGAGCTAATCCTCCATATGTATGCCCAGCGACGTCCTACTCTCACAGGGGGAAACCCCCAACTACCATCGGCGCAAAAGAGCTTAACTTCCGTGTTCGGGATGGGAACGGGTGTGGCCTCTTTGCCATCATCACTGGACTTTTGAGCTTGTTCGCTCAAAACTGGATAAATCGACATTGAAAAACGTATTTCAGTTGTTGGTTAAGTCCTCGATCGATTAGTATTCGTCAGCTGCACGTGTCGCCACGCTTCCACCCCGAACCTATCTACCTCATCGTCTCTGAGGGATCTTACTTGCTTGCGCAATGGGAAATCTCATCTTGAGGGGGGCTTCGTGCTTAGATGCTTTCAGCACTTATCCCGGCCACACATAGCTACCCAGCGATGCTCTTGGCAGAACAACTGGTACACCAGCGGTGTGTCCATCCCGGTCCTCTCGTACTAAGGACAGCTCCTCTCAAATTTCCTGCGCCCGCGACGGATAGGGACCGAACTGTCTCACGACGTTCTGAACCCAGCTCGCGTACCGCTTTAATGGGCGAACAGCCCAACCCTTGGGACCGACTACAGCCCCAGGATGCGATGAGCCGACATCGAGGTGCCAAACCTCCCCGTCGATGTGGACTCTTGGGGGAGATAAGCCTGTTATCCCCGGGGTAGCTTTTATCCGTTGAGCGATGGCCCTTCCATGCGGAACCACCGGATCACTAAGTCCGTCTTTCGACCCTGCTCGACCTGTCCGTCTCGCAGTCAAGCTCCCTTGTGCCTTTACACTCTGCGAATGATTTCCAACCATTCTGAGGGAACCTTTGAGCGCCTCCGTTACTCTTTAGGAGGCGACCGCCCCAGTCAAACTGCCCGCCTGACACTGTCTCCCAAGCCGCTTAGGCTTGTGGGTTAGAAGTTCAATACAACCAGGGTAGTATCCCACCGACGCCTCCCCCGAAGCTGGCGCTCCGGGTTCTCTGGCTCCTACCTATCCTGTACAAGTTGCACCAAAATTCAATATCAGGCTACAGTAAAGCTCCACGGGGTCTTTCCGTCCTGTCGCGGGTAACCTGCATCTTCACAGGTACTATAATTTCACCGAGTCTCTCGTTGAGACAGTGCCCAGATCGTTACGCCTTTCGTGCGGGTCGGAACTTACCCGACAAGGAATTTCGCTACCTTAGGACCGTTATAGTTACGGCCGCCGTTTACTGGGGCTTCGGTTCGCACCTTCGCTTGCGCTAAGCACTCCCCTTAACCTTCCAGCACCGGGCAGGCGTCAGCCCCTATACGTCACCTTACGGTTTTGCAGAGACCTGTGTTTTTGCTAAACAGTCGCCTGGGCCTATTCACTGCGGCTCTCTCGGGCTTTAACACCCTACCAGAGCACCCCTTCTCCCGAAGTTACGGGGTCATTTTGCCGAGTTCCTTAACGAGAGTTCACTCGCTCACCTTAGAATTCTCTTCTCGCCTACCTGTGTCGGTTTGCGGTACGGGCACCTCCCGCCTCGCTAGAGGCTTTTCTTGGCAGTGTGAAATCAGGGACTCTGAGGTTAAACCTCTTGCCATCACTGCTTGATGTACATAGAAACGGGATTTGCCTCGTTTCTCATCTCACAACTTGGACGTGCACAACCAACGGCACGCTCACCCTATCCTTCTGCGTCCCCCCATTACTCAAACGGCGGGGAGGTGGTACAGGAATATCAACCTGTTGTCCATCGTCTACGCCTATCGGCCTCGACTTAGGTCCCGACTAACCCTGAGCGGACGAGCCTTCCTCAGGAAACCTTAGGCATTCGGTGGACGGGATTCTCACCCGTCTTTCGTTACTCATACCGGCATTCTCACTTCTAAGCGCTCCACCAGTCCTTCCGGTCTGACTTCAACGCCCTTAGAACGCTCTCCTACCACGGACATCTACGATGTCCATCCACAGCTTCGGTAATCCGTTTAGCCCCGGTACATTTTCGGCGCAGTGTCACTCGACCAGTGAGCTATTACGCACTCTTTAAATGATGGCTGCTTCTAAGCCAACATCCTGGTTGTCTAAGCAACGCCACATCCTTTTCCACTTAACGGATATTTGGGGACCTTAGCTGGTGGTCTGGGCTGTTTCCCTCTTGACTACGGATCTTATCACTCGCAGTCTGACTCCCAAGTATAAATCACTGGCATTCGGAGTTTGTCTGAATTCGGTAACCCGGGATGGGCCCCTAGTCCAAACAGTGCTCTACCTCCAGGATTCTCTTCTTGAGGCTAGCCCTAAAGCTATTTCGGAGAGAACCAGCTATCTCCAGGTTCGATTGGAATTTCTCCGCTACCCACACCTCATCCCCGCACTTTTCAACGTGCGTGGGTTCGGGCCTCCAGTAAGTGTTACCTTACCTTCACCCTGGACATGGGTAGATCACCTGGTTTCGGGTCTACAACTACATACTCATTCGCCCTATTCAGACTCGCTTTCGCTGCGGCTCCGGCTTATAGGCCTTAACCTTGCATGTAATCGTAACTCGCCGGTTCATTCTACAAAAGGCACGCTATCACCCATTAACGGGCTCTAACTACTTGTAGGCACACGGTTTCAGGATCTATTTCACTCCCCTTCCGGGGTGCTTTTCACCTTTCCCTCACGGTACTGGTTCACTATCGGTCACTAGGGAGTATTTAGCCTTGGGAGATGGTCCTCCCGGATTCCGACGGAATTTCACGTGTTCCGCCGTACTCAGGATCCACTCTGGAGGGAATGACATTTCAGTTACAGGGCTGTTACCTTCTCTGGCGGGCCTTTCCAGACCTCTTCGCTTATATCATTCCTTTGTAACTCCGTATAGAGTGTCCTACAACCCCAAGAGGCAAGCCTCTTGGTTTGGGCTGTTCCCGTTTCGCTCGCCGCTACTTAGGGAATCGCATTTGCTTTCTCTTCCTCCGGGTACTTAGATGTTTCAGTTCCCCGGGTTTGCTCTTATAAACCTATGTATTCAGTCTATAAGTACCTGATTAAGCCGGATATAAGC
>NZ_JAWJBT010000044.1:0-3605 GCF_046536035.1 Halomonas sp. SIMBA_159 | reverse complement strand
GCGAGCTGATGGCCAAGTACCATGCAAGCCCATCAACCATCCAATGAGTGTGTTGCACTCAGAGTCTGCATCCGCCTCCATATCGACGAGCAGCGCTAAAGGTTCGTGCTTTATTATGGCTGCATCTAGCTGATAAATGTCTTTTTGCTGATGAACGCGATAACCATATTGGCTAAGCACTTCGCTTATTTGCGTTGAAAAGTCCGGATCGTCATCAACTAAAAGAATATCGATTTTCTCTGCGTCGTTCTTATTTTGTATTATGGAAAGGTCATCTATACTTGTGGGCTTAACGGTGCTGGGTAGTTCTGAGTAGCGCGCTAGGGCATTTAGCAAAGCATTGAGTGGCTCTGAGAGTGCGTATTTAATTTCTTTTTGATTCAAGCTTTTAGCGGCTTCACATGCGTATTCAAGCTCTCTGGCCAGTTGGGATAGCTCGACAAAACCATACGCCTTCCCTGAGCCGCTTAACTTATGCGCCACGCTTGTAATATGGTGAACCCACCGAGTGTCCTTATGTGCCCCTTTCCAAGTGGTTTCTAGCTCAGCTTTGTAAAGCAGAAGATGTCTTTTATAAGCGCTGAGCAATGTTTCCATTTTACTGTTGTTTGGGTGGTTCATTGAGATGTCCTACCGTTAAGCTGGTCCCTAGGCAATAATATAGTATGTAATGACGGGTAGAGTCTTGTGTTTTCGAAGCATTATTAAGCTAGAGGATTTTCTCTAGCGCTGTTTTCGCTTGTTCAGGTGCGTTGTGTCTATACTGGATAGAAACTGAGTAAGCTAAGCTGCCCATGCCTATTGATTTGCAAACACTTTATCCCAAATTGATCCATCTCATTCTCGACACAGTGTTCGTGGTAGATGCGAATCATCAGATTTTGTTCGTCAGCGATGCCTGCGAGTCACTGCTGGGCTACCGTGCTGAGGAACTGATAGGCACGTCGATCACGGGCTACATGCACCCAGAAGATTTTGCCGAGACGCAAGCCTCCATTAAGCGTGTGATGAATGGGCAACCCCATCTCGATTTTCGGAACCGCTACCTGCATAAAAACGGCAGCGTGGTGCATGTGCTGTGGTCGGCTCGCTGGTTGGATGAAGAGCAGGTGAGAATTGGGGTGGCGCGGGATGTAACGGCCCAGGTGCAGGCGGAGGACGACCTGCGCTTTCTGGCACATCACGACCCGCTCACCAAGCTAACCAATCGTTCGCTGTTCTATAATCGTTTGGAATCATCGTTAAGTACCGCAAGACGCTATCAAAACCGTTTTGCGCTGCTGTTTTTAGATGTCAACGACTTCAAACGAGTTAACGATGAGCATGGCCACGCAGTGGGGGATGCGGTGCTTTGCGAGGTAGCTCGCCGTTTGAGTGGCTGCGTGCGCGAAACCGACACGGTGGCACGTATGGGGGGAGATGAATTTACGGTGATATTAACCGACGTTCACTCTAAGGAGGCTGCCATCGAAAAGGCTGCGCAAATACTGGAGGTGCTTTCTGAACCGCTCGCGGCAGAGGTAGGAGGGGCGGATATGTGGGATATCGACATGCCGTCTTGCAGTGTGGGTGTGGCCACCTACCCAGAAGACGGCAAAGATGCCGATACGCTACTTAACTATGCCGATGTAAAAATGTACCGAATGAAAAGGCGACGTGCGCGCTAGTAACGTGGCTGCTTTTAAAACGGTAGACCGCCGCTAAAGCCAAAAATCGCGACGGCGATCACAACAACGACAACAACAATGGTGGTAGTAGAGGGCATGTTCTCTTCCTTTGAGAAATAAGTGTGGATTAAGCCTAGCTGCTGGCCGGCGGTTTCGCACACTTTTATCCGCGTGCGTGGCTAAGAGCGCTGCCTAACGTAGAGAAGTAGTCACTAAACAGCACGTTGATGCGTTCGCGCTGCTCTCCCTGTGGATATAAGCCGCGCTCTGCCTCTGGCGAGTTTTTGGTGCCTTTCACCAAAAAGTGATTTTTGATTGAGGCATCCTGCACGAACGCTTCAAAGGCGCGGGCGCACAGTTCTTCTGGCTTGCTGTAGTAAAGCTGCCCAAGCGCTTTATCCATCGCGGCAGAGTGGTGAAATAGCGCGCTAGGTTGCTGGCCGCTGGGCTGCAGCAGGATGGCGCGAAAGCAGGCGATTAACCGCTGGTTGAGCGGGTGCTGAATGGGTGAAGCGTCT
The DNA here is from genome assembly GCF_046536035.1 of Halomonas sp. SIMBA_159. NCBI lineage: Bacteria > Pseudomonadati > Pseudomonadota > Gammaproteobacteria > Oceanospirillales > Halomonadaceae > Halomonas > Halomonas sp. SIMBA_159. Next base: position 1,420 of record NZ_JAWJBT010000044.1, on the reverse strand, counting down.
GCTAGCCAAGCGGCAGACGCAAAGGCGCTGTTCGGCACGCTGTGAAAACATTTTGGTGCGATGTAGTGGTCGAAGGCGTGAAACCACTCGTGGGCAATGCTGCCAGGGCCTGCGTTTTTGGCCAATGCAAAGCTGCGCTGGCTGGGGTCGTAGTGGGCCGAAACGCCAGGTCTGCCACCGGTGCCGTACTGCAGCGCGAGAGAGCCTCTGAGTGAAATCAGCGTTTCGGTGCCCTGAAGGATCAGCATGAGATCGCATAGCGCATCGTGAAACAGCTCGGCCGCTCGGTCTCGCTCAGTGTTGGTGACCCAGCGGCCAATCTCGATGGAGCGAAAATCGAACTGGCGACGAATGAGCCCAAAGCTGCTTGGCGCTTGGCGATGTGAAGGGCCAAGCCGATAAAACGTACGGGCGTTAATACTCACCACGTGCTCGCTAAGAAACAGAAAGTCGCATCATGTTATCTAAAACGGTGGGCCAGCACCAAGCGCGTCGTTTATGTGTTGGTACGAGCGAGAAGCCTTGTAACCCGACGACAGTGCCCCAAGGTTAGTTGGCAACGGAACATACACTACTTTCACTGTTAGGAGCATCGAGATGAGCAAGCGTATTCTAGTAGTACTAACCTCACATGATCAGCTAGGCGACACAGGCGAGAAGACCGGTTTCTGGTTGGAAGAGTTCGCAGCGCCTTACTACGTGTTTAAAGACGCGGGAGCGGTGGTCACGCTGGCATCACCGAAAGGCGGCCAGCCGCCGCTGGACCCCAAAAGCGATGCAGAAGATAGCCAAACCGACGAAACGCGTCGTTTTAAGCAAGACGAAGCTGCCCAAGCAGAGCTTGCCAATACGCATCTGCTGAGCGAGATGAAGGCGGACGATTATGACGCTGTGTTCTACCCCGGTGGCCATGGCCCGCTATGGGATTTGGTGGACGACAAAGACTCCATCAAACTGATCGAAACCTTCATGGCCCAAGGCAAGCCGGTGGCGTCTGTGTGTCACGCGCCTATCGTGCTGGTGAATGCCAAAGACAGCAACGGCGAGCCGCTGGTGAAAGGTCGCCAAGTCACTGGCTTTACCAACGGTGAAGAAGACGCGGTTGGCCTCACGGATGTAGTTCCGCACTTGGTGGAAGATGCATTGCAAAAGTGTGGCGGTATTTACAGCAAAGCCGATATCTTTACGCCCTATGTACGTGAAGATGGCCAGCTAATTACCGGTCAGAACCCGCCCTCCTCAGCGCCCACTGCAGAAGCGCTGATGGCGTGGTTTACGCGCTAAGTGAAGCGATCACATAAGTGAAGCGGTAAAGTGAGCGCATAAAAAGGCGGGCCATGGGTCTAATGCCAGTCAGTTAAGCCTGACTGGCTTTTTACTCACCGCATATTTCTGTGGTCGTGCCCGGACAGCACGCGGG
>NZ_JAWJBT010000043.1:0-6236 GCF_046536035.1 Halomonas sp. SIMBA_159 | reverse complement strand
GCGAGCTGATGGCCAAGTACCATGCAAGCCCATCAACCATCCAATGAGTGTGTTGCACTCAGAGTCTGCATCCGCCCAATCATTAATAATGCGCTTCCGGCAACAGTAGAAAAGCTGAACTATTCTGGTGGACACATTCAATCGTACCGGTGAGTGAGAGCGGTTCCACTGAGATAATTTGATAACGTCTACGGCGTGCCGTGCCAGCAGACAGCTTAGGCATTTTCCGCTAGGGTAGCGGCTCCCGCCACCAACCGAATATGCCTGATATGCAAGAGATACTGAACGAGATAGTCGCCGAGCTTGCGCAAGAGACCGAGCGCGGCAAAGTGGCCGACTACATTCCGCAGCTAGCCCACGTAGACCCCAGCCAATTCGCCATTAGCTTGGCCACGGTCGAGGGCGAGCGCTTTTCGGCTGGCTGCGCGACCACGCCCTTCTCGATTCAGAGTATTTCCAAGGTATTTACTTTGACCATTGCGCTGGGCAAATGGGGCGATGGGCTGTGGTCGAAAGTAGGTCGCGAGCCTTCCGGCGACCCTTTCAACTCCATCGTTCAGCTAGAGCATGAGGGCGGCAAACCGCGTAACCCGTTTATCAATGCCGGGGCTATTGCGGTGGTGGATGCCATCATGATGGGGCACGAACCCAAAGAGACCCTGGCGGAAATTTTGAGCTTTGTGCGTTACGTCGCCGACGACAACAGCATCTGTTTTGATCATCAAGTTGCCGCATCGGAAATGGAGCACAAACACCGCAACGCCTCGCTGGCCCACTTTATGAAAGCCTTCGGGCGGCTGCGACACGATGTTGATAAAGTGCTCGGCACCTACTTCCACCAGTGCGCCATCGCCATGAGCAGCGACCAGCTCGCACACGCGGGGCTATTCCTGGCTTCCGATGGGGTCAACCGTCCTAGTAACCTACGGGTGGTGTCACCCCAGCGGGCACGGCGGATCAACTCGCTGATGATGATGTGCGGCCACTACGACGCCTCGGGGGAGTTCGCCTTCCGGGTCGGCTTGCCGGGTAAAAGCGGCGTGGGTGGCGGCATTTTAGCCATCGCGCCGGGGCGTGGCTCGCTGGCGGTGTGGTCGCCAGGGTTAGATCGCTATGGCAACAGCCTGCTAGGGGCGCGGGCGCTGGAGATGTTCGTGCAGCGCACCGGCTGGTCTGTGTTTGGTCACTAGGCTTGGGCACTAGCTCCGAGCGCTTTCTTGCGATTCAAGGTGCTGAGCGGCTTCCCACGCCTGCACTTGGCGTTTCACCTCAAGCCCCCAGCGGTAGCCGCCTAGCGCGCCGCTTTGCTGAATCACCCGGTGGCAAGGAATCCACAGCGCCACCGGGTTTGCGCCTACCGCGTTCCCCACCGCCCGCGACGATTTCGGTGCCCCCAGTAGCTGGGCAATATGCGAGTAGCTAGCTAGCTGGCCATCAGGAATCATCAGCAGCGCGCGCCACACGTTCAGCTGAAAATTAGTGCCACGAACATGCAGCGACAGCGCCCCAGGTGCAGCGTTGTTCTTTGGCTCGAACAGTGCCTCCACCGCATAACGGGTTGCCTCTGGCTGGTGGTGCAACGTGCTGCGCGGCCACTCGGCGGCCAGCAGGGCGAGAATATCCGCCTCAGGTGTAGCGGCAAGAAAGCCCATTCGGCAAATACCCCTAAGCGTGGTGGCCACCAGCACCTCACCAAACGGCGTGGGGTGAATGCCGTAAGCAATCTCCACGCCCTCCCCTTGGCGCTTGAACTCCCCAGGGGTCACCGCTTCCAGCGTGACAAAATGATCGTAAAGCCGAGAGCCGCCACTTAGCCCCAGCGCTTGGGCGGTATCGGTGAGGCTCTGGGCAGAGGCAATCAACTGCTTACCCCGCGCCAGCGTCAACGCCTGTAAAAAGCGCTTAGGGCTAACGCCTACGTAGCGACAAAACAGCCGCTGAAAATGGAACGCACTTAAGTGCACCTGCGCCGCGACCGTGTCTAAACTTGGCTGCTGGGCAGCATTCGCCACCATAAAGGCCATGGCTTTTTCGATGCGGGCGTAGTCGTTCATTGCTTCTATCTCACAGAGAAAGTGACGGGATCGCGTGCATGCTTATGCAAGCTTACTCAGCTAAAGCGCCAAACCCCACCCGAATCTTGCGCACTGTTCTCACACCTTACAAATGGCAATAAATCACCAACAGTGGATGACCCAACTGCCGCTGTAACAGCTCCGTTTGCTGGGCGCTCACAGCTCCCGTTCTTGGGTTAATCGCCGTGAGCGAAAAACGCGAGAAGCCTTGCACAAAGGAGTAGACGAGTTGGTTCACGCTGGCAACACTTCCACAGCACGGCAGCGTTTGTGGCGTTAGCCCGAACCCACGCTCCAGGTCGTAATCCTGCTCCATCAGAAGATGCCATTGAGGAATCGTCAGTTCCTGCCCGCACACGTGGCAGCGCACGTACTCAAAATTACTGCCGCAGTCATGAAACTGCACGTACTCAGCTACCGCTGCCTCAATCGCCTCTGCCTCCGGCATCCACTGCCATAACGCCGCTTTCGCACTAGATACCTGCTGCTCAGTGGGCAGGTAGTGGGGGTCTGCTGGAATGAAAACGATGTAGTGATCACTCATCTACGACGATCCATAAAATGTGAGAGAAGCATAATTAGCAGCTAACCAGAACCACAATGGCGCAGTTGAGCGGCTTTCTATGCCAAAACAGCGCCCACTCACGAACAGGCACGCTACATAGTCTACGCTGGACAATACCCCTTCACACGCACAGTATGGGCCGCCGAAAGGATCGGCACTGCCATTTACGTCAGGAGGACACCATGGCCAGTCATACCCCCAATCACCGAGACGCGGTGAAACTACTCGCACGCTTAGGCTACGCCTCGCGGGGCGTGGTTTATTTACTAGTAGGCGGCCTAGCCGCGCTGGCAGCCTTTGGCCAAGGCGGCCAAACCGAAGGCAGCCGCGGGGCGCTGGAAAGCGTATTAACTGCCCCCTTCGGCAAAATAATGCTCGGCATTATTGCCCTTGGATTAATGGGCTATGCCATGTGGCGCACGCTGCAAGCGCTTCAAGACACCGACCACCACGGCAGCGGCCTAAAAGGGTTAGCAATTCGTGGGGGCCTACTGGTCAGCGCCGTCACTCACACGCTGCTGGCTTTTTTTGCCGCCAAGTTAATTGTTCGTCTGGGCAGTTCCAGTGGCTCGGGCGGTGGCTCTGAAAGTGCCGCCAGTTGGCTGATGCAGCAGCCCCTAGGGCGTTGGATGGTGGCGGCAGTGGGTGCAGCATTGATTGGCGCGGGCATCGCCCATGCCATTAAAGGCTGGAAGGCAAAATTTGACCGCCACTTCTCTATGCCCGCCCATGTGCAGCGCTGGGCTTACCCCGTATGTCGCTTTGGCCTGGCAGTGCGTGGCTTAGTCTTTGCGATTGTGGGCAGCTTTTTTATCATAGCCGCGTACCAATACAACCCTAGCCAAGCAGGCGGCACAGCAGAAGCTTTGAACGCCTTGAGAAACCAAGCGTTCGGCCAGTGGCTGCTGGCGTTTGTGGCCATCGGGTTATTCGCGTTTGGTATTTATAGCCTTATCACTGCTGCCTACCGGCGCATTAATCCTTCCGTATAACGGTCTCGACTCATGGCCTTTACATCAAAGCGAACCAAACAGTGGTTTGAGCGTATTAACGGCTCAAAAAACATGCTGTGGCTGCTCGCCATCCTCTCCTTTCTTGAAACCATTATTCTACCGATTCCCATTGAGCTGGTGCTGATTCCGCTCATGGCGGTGAACCGCCAGCGGATCTGGGCGATTGCCACCGCCACCACGCTGGGCTGCTTGGTGGCATCCATCGTTGGCTATGGCGTGGGCATGGTGTTGTACCAATCTGTGGGTACTTGGTTTATCGAGTTTATGGGGATGGAGCAGAGCTACCAAGCGTTCCAAGGCTTCTTCGACCAATACGGCTTCGCCGCCATTTTAGCGATTGGTATTTTGCCGATTCCGTTTCAGGTGGCGATGATTACTGCCGGGCTTTCCGGCTACCCTATTGTGCTTTTTGTATTAGCCGCATTGATTGCCCGTGGGCTGCGCTACTTAGGCCTTGCCTGGCTGGTTCACCGCTTTGGTCACCGAGTGGAAAGCATGTGGAAACGCCATGCGCTAAAAACCAGCCTGGCACTGGGTAGCGTGGTGCTGCTGTTAGTGCTGGGGATGCAGGCGCTGGCGGGGGTGATCGTTTAGTGCGATAGCACAACCATCGATGAGAATAAATCGCTGGCTGGGAGAGAACTCAAAAGCTATACACAAGTCTTACAAATAACACCCATTGTAGGAGTAAGGCATGAGCCGTACTGAACAGACCACTGAGAATGATACGCAGCGAACCCACTACCAGCCACGCGGGCTTTCAGACCGCATTGCCTATCGCCTTGTGAGGTTTATGCGCTTTTTTGCCGACGCGTTTTTCGCGGGCCGCTACGGTCACCGAGCGGTCATTTTGGAAACGGTGGCCGCCGTTCCCGGCATGGTGGGTGGTGCTATTCAGCACCTTCATGCGCTGCGACGCATCAAAGACGACGATGGCTGGATTCGTACCCTGCTGGATGAAGCCGAAAACGAACGTATGCACCTGATGACATTTATTGAAGTGGCTAAGCCTAACCGCTTCGAGCGCTTTCTTATTCTCGTCGCGCAAGGCATCTTCTTTAATCTGTTTTTCCTGCTGTATCTCTGCTCCAGCAAAACCGCACACCGGGTCGTCGGATACTTAGAAGAGGAAGCGGTATATAGCTATACCGAATACTTAGAAGGCATTGACCGAGGCGAATACGAGAACATACCAGCGCCACAGATCGCGATTGATTACTGGAAACTACCTCAAGATGCTCGCTTACGCGATGTGGTGATCGCCGTTCGGGCCGACGAGGCAGGCCACCGAGACACCAACCACGATTTTGCAGATCAGCTATCTTAATCAGTTCAGTTTTCCACCCACCGCGTCGCTACTAGCGGCGCAGTGGTTAAAGCGTTACCTATTCCATGTAGTAACCGCTGACTCGCCATTCACCGTTTTCTAAATGGGGAGTCACGACTTCCAGTCTCGATTGATTTTCAAAACGCGAACGAAACGTCAGTATTTTAAAATCACCTGCGGGGGCACCCGGCATAGACGTATATTGTGACACCCTAATCCGGTTGCGAGACTGCAAGGCACCTAAATCTTGGCGCGACAATGAAATGACACGTTGCAACATGGCAGGAGAAAGCGGCGTGCGCAACAAAGGCGAAGCGGCCTCCCAAGCTTCCTCATATTGGCTGTTATCTACTTTCGTTAACCACGCCAGCGCCGCCGCCTCGGCTGCCTGAACAGATGCCTGAGCGTGCGTTGTTAGCGTCAGCAAAGCAGCAGCAAAAAACACAGCGAAACATTTAGGCATAGCAGACTCTTTTGGTGGTTCAGAAAAGGCATACCTTTGTATTATCGGAAAGATGTAGGATTTCTTTAGCTTTCCAACAGTTGAAGTTGCATAAAACAGCTATTCGGATCAGGTAAGTAGCGTCCAAACGGCCCGCAGTACTCAAACCCAAACTTGGCGTGTAGCCGCCGTGCAGGCTCGAAGAAGGTCATCGACCCCGTTTCTAAGCTTATCTGCATACGCGATTCACCACACTAGGTATTTTATTCATGATCTAGTAGCAGCGTGCCGTACTCTTTTAACGGCTGGATCGCAAAGTTACTGCGAATATCACTCACGCCAGGTAATCGTAGCAACGTACCTGTTAAGAACGCTTCATACGCCGACAAACTAGGTACAACCACCTGCAGTAAAAAATCCGATTCCCCCGACACCAAGTGCGCTGTCACCACTTCGGGCAGCTGCACGACAGCATGCCGGAATGCATTAGCTTGCTCCTCATGATGTCGTTCTACCTTGATGCCTACAAATACCGTTAACTCTAAACCCACGCCACGCCGATCTAGCTCGGCATGGTAACCACGAATCACACCGCTCGACTCCAAGCGCCTCACTCGCCGTAAACAAGGAGACGGTGACAAATGTACTTTTTCAGCAAGCTCGACATTGGTAAGTCGAGCATCTTCTTGCAGCAACGCCAAAATGCGACGGTCGGTAGCGTCTAACTGGTTAATGGGCTTGGCCGCAGAAACTGAGTGCAACACCTGAGCATTTCGCTAAGGTGTTGTCCCATGTCTTACCTCGAACTCAGTAT
>NZ_JAWJBT010000042.1:0-7967 GCF_046536035.1 Halomonas sp. SIMBA_159 | reverse complement strand
TCGAGAGGGTACCGGCGCTGGCCCTCCTTCCTCTACTGTGTGATCCAAAGTGCTGCGGTTATTCTATGAATCCAGGCCTATAACCCTGCGTCTGCTTTCAACGTCAACGATGCGGGCGGGGTCGAGAAAAGCCGTGATAGAGCACTTAGCCTTGAGGAGCTCAGGTTTGTCTTTGAGGTTTTCAGAGAGAATCGCACTAGCTTTACGCGTGACAACTATCTCGCATGCGCACTACTTGTTGTGCTTGGAGTGCGTAAAACAGAGCTAACAGAAGCCACATGGTCAGAATTTGACTTGAACAATGCGAAATGGAATTTACCCGGGGAGCGCAGCAAGTCAGGGGTTGGGATTGCAATTCCTTTGCCACCGCAGACGGTAGAGTGGTTAGAGGAGCTTAACATTCGTGCTTGTGGTTTGCCCTACGTATTTCCTAGCCGTCGCAGCAGCAAGCAGCCCCATATGGGCAAGGACACTCTGAACAGGGCCATTGCCAAGCTATTTGGTAAAGAGCCAGGTAAGAAGCAGCAGCCTAAAAATAGAATGGGTGATCTACCTGAGTTTACGGTGCACGACTTTAGACGCACTTGCCGCAGTCTGTTGTCTGAGGCTGGCGTACCTAGTCATGTTGCTGAGCGTTGCTTGAATCATAAGCTGAAGGGTGTCGAAGGTGTTTATGATAGATACGATTACTTTGAAGAGAGAAAAAAAGCATTAGCTAAAGTGGCTCTATTAGTCGCCGTTATTGTCAACTGTTAATCAATGATTAATTACTAGAGCTGCCAATCGGGCAGCTCAGTCTTTTAAAGTTTATGCCTGTATTCTCAATAAAATAAAGATAGCTGTTAGGGTTATGATCTTTATTTTGGTTTATAATTTTTCGACTCTTACAGGTAATCCCTGACGTACACTCGCTCCTGTTATCGGTTCGAGCCAAGTGCCATCTACGTTGCGCGTGGGGTCTTTAAATCCGAGGTCGTTAATATTGATACCTGCGCGCATCCAGGGTATATCAGGCTGTGATTCACCGTCTATGATGTGTGGCGTAGCGCCTAAGTCTTTGTGCCCATAGCCGTGTTCAATACCCAAGGCGCCGGGCACAACGCTTTCGCTTACCAGGGCTAGCCCCACCACGCTCCCGCCAGGGCTTTCAATGCGAATGGTGTCACCGTGCTGAATGCCAAAGCGTTCGGCGTCTTGGCGGTGCATTTGCACGGGGTTGTAGGGCTTGATCATCCGCAGCCGTTCGTTACCGATGGCGTAGGAGTTCATCAGATTGGATTTGAACGAGAAGGCCAGTAACGGCCACTCTTGCTCTGAGAAGATCTCCCGCATGGGCTGCTTATTCGCCATTTGAGGCAGCGAGTGACACGGTACGCCCCGGTTTGGCAACCCATTGGTGGTATCAATGCTGGTGCCAACCGCTTCGTTATAGACACACAGGGTTTCTTTCCACTGGCGTTTTAAATGCTGGCCTACGAAGTGTTCGCTGGCATCTTCAAAACGTCCACCCCTGGCGTACAGGTAGGCCACACGTCCGCGTTCATCGGCTTTCAGCGTACGTTCAAGCTTAGACAGCAGCGGTGCAATGCCACTATGGGCAACGTCAGTTTCGTTCGCTTCTGGTAGCGGCGCCTCTTGGAAGGCAATATTGGCCGCTGCCCGCAAGTAGTAATCTTCAGCGCGGTTGAGCGGGTGAAGGTTACCGTTAGCATCGGGTATGGCGTTATCGCCAAAGCCCGGCAGTCCTAACCGCTTAGCCACGGCAATGAAGAAGCTATCCATAGACACCGGCTCGCCTTCGGCAGTCTTTTGTTGGCGCGGTTCAACCACCGGCCAGCACGCGGTGGTTAGTTTGCCTAGTGTGCCTTTCCAGGAGCCTGCAAAGCCCCATACTTCGTACATCACTGAATCCGGTACGATGTAATCGGCGTAGCGGTTGGTCTCGTTGATAAAGCCATCAACCGCGACAAACAGCCCCAAGCGATTGGGATCTTTCAACTTATTAACAATCACGCCTTTTAAGCCCGCTTGGCCGTAAATCGGATTAGCCATGCAGCCAATCACCGCTTTAATGGGGTAAGGGTAGCCATCCAGCGCGGAAGGCAAATGTTCCGTGAGTGTTGGCGGCGCGAGCGAGCGCCAAGGAGCCTTAGCAGGGTAGGGATTTTCGCCAGCCGCTACCTTGCGCTGGTACTCCGATGATTTTTCATAGGGAAAGCGTGAGCGCGAGAGAAACACGCCCTGCGGGCCACGCTTGCCGGGGAAATTGGCTAAGTCGTAGCGTGGGCCTTCGCCGGTGCCTTTATAGGTGCCGCCGCCCACCGCGCTGCCGCCTTTCATGTTGTAGTTGGCTGCCAACAGGTTGAGCATTTGAACGCCAAAAGCAGCGTAGAAGCCGTTGCCTGACATCATACCGCCGTGGCAGTTAACGGCGGCCTTACGGCCGTGGCTGGCATACTTTTTAGCTAAGTCGATAATCGTTGCTTTGGGAATACCACAATGTTCAGCATAGGTGTCCATGTCGTATTCATGGGCCGATTCACGCAGCAGCGTTAGGCTGGTTTTAACGGTGACGGTGCTGCCATCGGCAAGCTCCACTGCGCGCTCGGCAAATAGTTCGGCGGCCATGACATCTTCGCTGAGCGCGAATTCGCCGTCTGACACGACGACGGGAATATCCGCATCGCTACCGGCCTCAGCAAGGCCCAAATCGCTGGCGCGCAAAAAGTAGCCACGGCGCGGATGTTCAAACGTATCAATGACCAAATGCGTCGCGTTGGAGTGGGTGGTCTCGCCTGCGGCATCGGCGGCGGACTGGCCCGGTAGGGCGAGGAAGTCGCTGGCGTAACCCTCGTTATCCAGCAGCCACTGAATCATTGCCATGGCAAAGGCGCTGTCGGTACCGGGGCGAATGGGCACCCAGCGGTTATTATCCGCCGCGTGGGAAGTGGCGGCATTTAGCGCGGGGTCGACTACCACGTACTCAAGGGTTCCTGCAGCGCGTGCCTGAGCAAGCAAGCGGCCCTGACGCTTAAACGGGTTGCCTGCTTGGCTAGGCGCGCAGCCGATATACATGATGAACTGTGCGTTCTGAATATCGGGTTTTACATGGGCATTGGTGACAATATTGTTCATCACGGCCCCCGACCCCATGCGGAACGCCAAGCCGCAATAAGCACCGTGGTGGCCGTAGTTGCGGGTAGCAAAGGCGTTGAGCGTGAAGCGCTTGAGTAAATCTGAGCGCCCGTAGTCGGTGGCTTCCATGACCATCAGCTGATTCGCCTTGGGGCCGTACTCTGGATTGGCAGGGTCGATAGGCGTGTCGTGGTCGTGAATGGCGCGCAGCCCATCTACATGGCCTTCACCAAACAGATCGCCCCCCTCACAAATCTCTTCAATCAGCTGTTCAAACGAGATTTTTTGCCACTCCCGATTACCGCGCTCGCCAACGCGCTTCAAGCAGTGGTCGATACGGAATGGGTTAGTGATCTGGCTCATCATGGCATTGCCGCGGGCGCAGGCGGTAGATCGGTTAACCTGCCCTTGCTCGCCATAGGCGCTGACGCTGCGAAGCGCATCGGCCACTGGGGTGCGCATCGGTAAATGGTCATCTGCAGAGAGCGGATGGTAAGGATTGCCAGATACCCGCAGCACTTCGCCCTTTGTGTCATCAACCCTCACTCGCACCCCACACTGGGTGGTGCAGCCGTAGCAAATGGTAAAGGCGGTGCGTTGGTTGGGAGTGAGGGTTAGCTCGCCAGTGGCTAAGTCAACGCGGTACTCCGGTGTGAGCGAGTTGCCGTGAATGTTGTGCTTGGGTTTTTCCCCCGCACTGCCACTGAGTCCTTTGGCCATTTTGGCAAGCGGGTCAGCGTAGCCTACTGCAAAGGTGGCGGCACCGCCTGCGGCTACAGCGCCTTTAAGAAACCGGCGGCGTGAAGGGTCTTGAGCAGACTTAGCCATGGTTAGGCGCTCCTTGTTCGGCGTTAAGCGAGTCACTGGGTGTATTGGTATCGAAAGAGGGCGGCGGTTTAACGCCACCTTGTTGGGCTTGCCGCCATGGGATAAATAGCTCAATCAGTAAGATAGCGGTGAGCCAAAGCCCAAACGTACCCACGATGCCTAAGGTGCCGGACGAGCCAGCGGGGATGCCATAGTGGTGAAAGCCTGCGCTGTTACGGGCGACGTGCTGAACGTCCATCAGCACCACCCAACGGAACATCCAGCCCATATGAATAGCTACGAGACCGAGTAGCCAAGCCCAGGCAAGCAGTGCGGGTTGGCGTTGGGTCGAGCGTGAGAGTAACCACGCCACCGCTATAAAGAGCGTTATGCCAGTAATACCGCCCCACAGCGCGGTGCTACGCCAGGAAGGGCTGTGACGAACAGACTCCAGCGCTGCTGCGACCGAGCCAACGTTGGCGTTAATACCATCCAGGAACCAGCTAGCCGCGATTAAACCCGCTACGGCACAGGAGGCGAGTAGGACATACAGCATTTGCCGAACGGTGGCGTGCGAACACAGCCCGCTTACCCGGTTGAGTACCAGCAAAAGCCCTGCTGCCGCGATGAAGCCTGTCGCGACCAGCATGGGCGGAAGCCATACGGTGTTCCATAGCGGGCGTGCTTTCACAATGGCAAGCTCCGCGCCGGTATAAAGCATAATGCCGCTGGAAAGCAGTAGTGCGGCTAGCCCCACGATGGCCACCAGCGCCCTTGGAGTAGCGCTATCGCCCAGGCTTAGCCATTTAGCCATCCATCCGCTCAGCCCTGGCGCATTTCGCCGGGCCTGGAGCGCCGGGCGCCAAGCCAGCCAGGCAAGGCCCAGTACGCTGACGAGATAGAGCGGCAGAACCACGCTGCCGATGGACATCCACGAGTGGGTGTTGGCGTGAGCATAAAAGTGCCAAAAGCGCAACGGTTGGTGTAGATCTGCAAGTAGTGCAACAGGTGCGACCAGCGTGGTGCTGACGCAAGCGATGAGTGCAAGACGTGCGGTGGGCAGCCACGCTTTTTTGCCGAAGATTAACGCGGGGGCTGCAAGCCAGAGACTCGCGTAGGAGACGGCGATCATGAAAAAGTACTGTACTGCCCAGGGGTACCAGGCAATGTCATAACGCGGGGCGAGCAGTTCAATGGTGGAATTCATAGCCCATCTCCTGGCCGTGGGGGTCAAACACTTCAAGCGCCACGGGTTCCGCCACGGGGCGTGTAGTGAAGCGTTCATCCATCCCGAGGTAGAACACTTGGGGAAGCGTGTTTTTTTCTGGCTGAAGTACCATCAGTGCATCACGGTGCTCTTGAATCATGCGGCTGATTTGGCTGTCAGGATTGCGCATATCACCAATAATCCGCGCACCTCCAACACAGCTTTCAACACAGGCGGGCAGTAGCCCTGCCTCTAAACGATGCGCGCAGAACGTGCATTTGTCGGCGGTTTGGGTGCGCTCGTTAATAAAGCGGGCATCGTAAGGGCAGGCGTTAACGCAATAAGCGCAGCCCACGCAGCGGTCGCTATCAACCACAACGATGCCATCCTGCTGTTGGTAGGTAGCTTCAACGGGGCAAACGGGCACGCAGGGCGGGTTTTCGCAGTGATTGCACAGCCTGGGTAGCATGAACGTGGCCAGCTCACCGCTCTCCTGGTGCTGCACTTCGTACTGGGAGACCGTGGTGCGAAACTGGCCAAGCGGGGCGGCGTTCTCAATATGGCACGACACCGTGCAAGCCTGGCAGCCGATGCACTGGCGAAGATCAATCAGCATGCCGTAGCGCTTTGTAGGATCACCTTCGCGCCGGGCAGGCTGCTGATTAATGCCTGCTTGGGCAAGGCTAGAAAAGGGTACCAGTGCAGCGCCTGCACTTAATCGGGCCAGCTGGCCGAGTAGCGAGCGGCGTATGGCGTCCATAGCGCCTCCTTAACTGATGAACAGGTCATTCGCGTACAAACGAAGGACGGAATAACGTTAAAGATACGCTGTCGCTAAATTAAAAAATTGATATGCGTCAATGGGTTATCGAGCTGTACTTAATGTTGCCTTAATCTTGGGAGTTAACCTTATGTTTATAAAAAGAATTAAAAGTGGCTAATGTGCCAACCAATGATCACTTTTTCGATATGCGACTAAATGCCTCGTGCCTCTGGCCTTAAAACAGGCTAGCCTTAAAATGGTTATTACCTTATGAGGTTTTGTTATGAAAAGGTCAGGTAAAGCATTCACACTCCCTCTTATGGCGGGGCTGATGATGGTAGCTGGAACGGTTTTCGCAAGTGATTCGGCATCTGCTTACCGTGAAACGTCGCTAGGGCTTTATGTCAACGCACGTGAAGCGTATGAGCTTCTCCAGGTCAATGACAACGCGATATTGGTCGATGTACGTGACCCTATTGAAATTAAATTTACGGGGTTTGCGGAGCCAACAGACATTCATGTGCCTTGGGTGCTGGCGGATATGACTCGATTTGATGCCGAAGAGAATACGTGGCCGATGGTGCGTAACAGTCAATTCGAAGATCAGGTGCAAGCTGCCCTTGCCCAGCATCAAGTCGATAAAGAAACGCCGATCATTGTCATGTGTCGTTCAGGAGCAACACGTAGCGCACCTGCCGCTGATGTGATCGCTGAGATGGGCTTTTCTCAGGTTTACTCCGTCAGTGATGGTTTTGAAGGAAGCACGCTCTCAGAAGGCGATTCAAAGGGGGTTCGTGCTTTAAACGGTTGGCGCAACTCTGGCTTACCGTGGAGCTATAACGTAGATCCAGAAGTAGCTTGGCATAATGCTCAATAATGCTGTGCTATTAAAACTTTAATCACTCTTTGAGGAACATCAACATGCGTAACATGCTATTGGTTGCCAGCGCTTTGACACTATCATTCCCAATGATGGCGGTGGCTGAGCACCATGAAAACGAAAGCGAAAAAGCATTGATTATATTGACCAGTGACTCGCTACAAACACAAACCATGGCAATGATACTAGGAAACGCCATGTATCAGCAGGGGACTGAGCTGCACATTTTGCTTTGCGATGCAGCAGGGGATTTAGCTACTAATGATTACCAAAGTGAGCAAGCGGTTAATACTCCTCCTAGTAATCCTGCAGGGCAAGTAACACCTGAAGGCATTATGGGGATGCTCATGGCAGAGGGTGCGACAGTCGATGTCTGTGCGGTTTATCTTCCCAACTCTGAATACACTCAAGAAGATCTTCGAGATGGTGTAGGGGTAGCAGCACCTGGCCCGATGGCAGAAATGATGCGTGATCCTCAAATACCAGTATTTAGTTTTTAAGTGGTAGACGTCAGCGACCGAACCGCTGATCAATGACTGCGGGCCGGTCGCTGACTATTGTGAGTATGTAGCTAGGTATCCAAGATTTAGAGCCATTGAGATTTTGACTCAACTGTCAAACTTTAAGGAGAGGCTGTGATTTTTCCGCGACGTTTTTCTCGCTTCGTATTTCCTTTGGTCATGTCAGTTTATATGGTGACCATTATGACTTTTGTCATTACTTGGGCGAATACAGGACTATCTGACGGCTTTTTATACCGTTGGTGGACGGCGTTTTATATTGCATGGCCAGTCGCTTTTAGTTTAATACTGCTAGGAGCTCCCTACTTGCAAAAAATAGCATTAAAAATGATTAAATAAAATAACTGAAATGTGTTTGCTCTGAAATAATGCTTTTTATTCATTGTCTGCCTGCTAGGGTATACAGTGTACATGCTCCATGTGCATGGTATAGCTGAATAAAGACTTTTAAATAAAAACGTTTAGTCTCATTTCTTTGTTTCTTGTCGGAGCTGGAAATTGTAAGCCCGATTTTGGTGATGGAGATCCTGGTTTATGTTCCGTATACCTTCGTTTTTTTTATTGTTATTAATCAGTAGGCGGATGCAGACTCTGAGTGCAACACACTCATTGGATGGTTGATGGGCTTGCATGGTACTTGGCCATCAGCTCGCT
>NZ_JAWJBT010000041.1:0-8133 GCF_046536035.1 Halomonas sp. SIMBA_159 | reverse complement strand
ACGGGGACGGCTCATGGATCCTCCTAGATACCTTTAGTATAAGGCCTGGAGGTGTCTACGAAACCCAGGGCGATTCACACCTCCTACAAAAACTTAAAAAGCTCGGCGTCCGCTTGGCATTAGATGACTTTGGCACCGGCTACAGCTCACTGAGCTACCTTCAACGCATTGATGCTGACAAATTAAAAATAGATAGAAGCTTTATTCATCAATGGTCACTCACCGGAGACTCTAGGCTACTAAAAACCATGATTGATCTGGGTAGCTCCATGAATATGTCAGTCGTTGTAGAGGGAGTTGAAACGATGCAAGAGCTTAATTTTCTAAAAGAAATCGGCTGCGACCAATACCAGGGCTTTTTAACCGCCAAGCCGATGCCTGCCAAAGCAATAGAAGAGAATCATTGGATATAGGAGTAAAATATGCAAATGGCCTAAGATGCATTCAGAGTCAAAGGCCATTTGGCAAAACATTTCTAACCGATTCTGTTAGGTCGATATGCTTCTACCCGTACAGCAACATTCTGTATCAGCGTATCAGCTGACAGTCGAGACTTTAGCAACACCGCCTCCACTTGTTCATGCTGTTCGCGATTCATATCAGCTCCCGATAAGATAATGATTTTTGCCCCAGGTAAATGACGCCGAATAATCGGCACAAGATCCCAACCAGAACCATCCGGCAAACCAATATCCAAAAGAACCACATCGTACATCTGCTGCTCGATGCACCTCTTTGCATCTTCAAAAGTATGCGCACTCTCAAAAGTAGCGCATGTACCCACCATAACAGAAACCACTTCATGCAGATCTTCGTCATCTTCTACATGCAATACTCTTGGAATGTGGCTTTGTTTTTCTAATAACTGTTGTTTCACGATGCCGATTAAGCGCTGCTGATCGATAGGTTTAGCTAGCCAGTCAATATTGCCAACATCTCCGTTCATTTCTAAGCGCCCCTGCTCTACCTTTGCCGATACCACCACAATAGGCAAATCCGCCGTGCTGGGATGTTCACGTAACCGTCGAATGATTTCCAAGCCACTTATGTCCGGTAGCATCAAATCTAAACTGACAAGATCATAATGGTGGTTGCTTATCGTATTTAATGCGTCTGTACCACAAAACGCCACATCAACATCATACCCTGCATCGCTTAACATCATACTTAATAGCTGAGCGACATCTTGATCATCTTCAACCACTAAGATACGGGCGGATTGACGATGGCCATCACCATCTTCAGACGGTGGGACGGCTACGGGTGCTAGCTGAGCGAGAGGTAGTTCAAAGAAAAAGCGTGAGCCTTCGCCTTCAGTGGACTCAAAGCCGATACGCCCGCCCATGTGCTCTATCAGCTCTTTTGTAATAGCAAGTCCCAGGCCAGTGCCATCTTTAGCGCGGGTGTCGGATGCATCAGCCTGGGCAAAACGTTGAAAAATTCTGCTACGAAAAGCATCAGAGATACCGGGACCATGATCTGCCACACTCACAATCGCTTTATGACGGACAACTTCAACATTGACCATTACTTTATCGTTATTAGGGGAAAACTTAACGGCATTAGATAGCAAATTAGATAGAACCTGCATCAGCCGCTGTGAATCTACCCGCACCTGCACATCATGATGATGCGCCTGCGCTAAAATAAGCGCTACCCCTCTGTCGCTACTGTAGTGACGGTTCGCTTCTAGCGCCTGCTCAACCAGTGGCATAAGCGGCTGTACCTGCATATCAAAATGCAGCTTTCCTGAGGCAATTTTCTCGATATCTAACAGGTCATTAATCAAGTGTGCTAAGCGTTTACTATTGCGATGAGCGGTGTCGAGCAATTTTTTAGCTTTATCAGGCAGCTCACCAAATGCGCCACCCACTAACAAACCAAGCGCACCCGAAATAGACGTTAAGGGCGTACGAAGCTCATGGCTCACCGTGGAAATAAATTCGTTTTTAAGCTTGTCTGCACGTTTTCGCTCAGTAATATCCTCTGCAACGCCTAAGTAACCGCTAATATGCCCTTCACCATTTCTCATTGGTGTTACCACTAGCGACACAGGCACATAGTGACCATCTTTGTGAACGTACGTCCACTCCCGCGTTTCTGCGCCCTGTTGTTCTGGCTTTGCCACAAATACTCTGAACCCTTCAACAGTCTGGCCTAACTCGCTACTTAACTGTACAGAACGGGTCTCTATTTCTTCTGTCACGTGGAACAGTGCTGGTGAATACTTACCCACCACATCGGTCTTGCGATACCCCAGCATGTTCACTGCGCCTTGGTTAAAAACAGTGATAATACCGTTGGTATCCGTCGCAATAATCGCCATCTCAGAGGCAGCTTCAAGCACATTGGTTAAAAAGCGCTCAGCCTCACGCGTTGCTTTATCGGCAGCATTGCGCTCAGTGGCCAAACGATTCATCGCTCGTGCTAGCAAACGGACTTCTTTTCCGCCTTGTTCACTGAAGTCACTATCAAAATGGGCGTTATCCGCCATTTGCTCAATGCGCCGAGTCATCATGTCGATAGGGCGGGTCAAGCTCCGAGCTATGCATACTCCCGCCAAGCCAACCAAGACAATCGCTATACCACTAATAAGTAAAAAATGGTGAAAGGATGCTTTAGCGGGTGCAACAGCGTCATCAAAAGGCAGTGCTCGTAATGCCACCCAGCCTACCGACTCTAATGGACGGGTAAACACCAGGTAACGCCGCTGCTGATAACTCACCATCGTGCCATCTGCCACCATGGACAATGCAGCATCCACTAATGTGTTAGCACCCTCTTCTGGAAGGGGCTGTAGAGAATCAATGCGTCTTTGCAACGACACAAACAAGCTGTGCTGAGGGTCAATAACCCAGGTGATTGCAGAAGAGCTTTCTGCTGCTTCATCTAAGCGCTGAGTACCCAACAAAGGCGTACTGGCAAGGTTAAGCATCCCACCTGCATACCCGATAATCTCTTCTTCAGCGGAGAGCACAGGTTGAACATATGAGATCAGCGGCAGCCCAGTGGTGCGCCCTAAAACAGGTGGAGAAATGACCGCTTCTTTTGTCTTACGGGCACGCTGAAAATGCGGGCGGTCAGCATAGTTAGTTCCTATTCGCCCTGGTACGTAAATATTCTCAGCAATTGCTGTCGCTTCTGCGTCAAATACAAATAGGCCATCTGGAAAAAGACGATGGGCGATAGATGGCTGCTGTAGACGCAAGCTAAGCTCTTGCTCGCTGCGTAGCTGCCCTTCGCTGGTGAGTAAGCGTGCCGCGAAAGCCTCCAACCCCAGCACACGCTGCTGCTGGACAAGGTCTAACTCTGACACAAGTCGTTCTATCTCTGACGCTTCGCGCTCTGCAACGCTCGCTGTATAGTCAGAGATCATAAGCTGGTAAACCGTCAATAACATCCCACCCACAAGAACTGCGCTTGTGACCAGCACAAGCAATACTACCCGCATACTTAGTGGCATGTTAATCATGGATATTTCCTTGGCAGCACGATAAAGAAGTTGGCCCCTCCGCCTTTTGCATCCCGGTAACCAATTTCCCCTCCCATTTGGTGGCAGATTTCTTGACTGATGGCTAAACCTAAGCCTGTACCGCCTAGCTTACGTGTATCGCTACCGTCGGCTTGAACAAAGCGCTGAAATAACTGGTCGCGAAACGCAGCGGTAACGCCTGGGCCATGGTCACGCACCGAGATCTCAATCGCGTTCTCATCCAGAATAATGGCTAGCTCTACGGCACTTCCTTGGGGGGAAAACTTGACCGCATTCGAAAGCAGGTTAGTCAGTGCTTGTATTAATCGGGGAGCATCTACTTCACACCAGGCAGATGGCCACATAGTAGGCGTTTTAATCGCTATCTGATACTGCTCACAGTAACCCTGCATAGATTCGACGACTTCATCTAATAACGGTGCAAGCAGCTGCAGGGTTAAGTTGATAGGCATTTTTCCCGCCACTAGCTTTTCCATATCCAGCAGATCATTGATCAGCGACGCGAGCCGCTGCGCATTTCTATCCGCCGTTATGATTAGCGATTGGGCTTTGTCAGGCAGCTGCCCTGTTGCTCCCCCTTTCAAAAGGCCAAGCGCGCCTTTAATAGAGGTCAGTGGCGTACGTAGCTCATGGCTCACCGTAGCAATAAACTGGTCCTTCATTTTATCGAGTTTACGGCGCTCGGTGATATCTTCTACTAAAGACCAAATAACGTTTCGCCCATCGCGCTCTTGACTTAACATTCCTTGTAAACGCACAGGATATCGACTGCCATCTTTACGTATATACTCTTTTTCAAAAGGCGCGTAACGGCCTGTCGTTGCCAACCCCAGCAACGCCTGCTCTTCCTGTGGCTGGTACGTTTGTGGCGTTACATCCCAGTAACTCAGTGCTAAAAACTCTTCGCGAGAATACCCCGTGGGCTGAATAAGGGCATCATTGACATCAATGAACTGCCCCGTTTCAACGTCGTTCAAGGCAATGCCAATCGGCGAGAACTCAAATAGCCCCCTAAGGCGCGCTTCATTACGCTCTAAGGCTAAGCGTGCTTGCTCCTTTTCATGGATATCGTACAGGTAGCCGTGCCACAAGATACTGCCATCCATAAGGCGCTCAGGTGTCGCCTGCCCCATGATCCAGCGATACTCTTCTTCATCCGACTGCACACGGAATGTCGCCTGCCAATACTCAAGCGTATTAGCCGAGCGCTCTATTGATACGCTTACATCCGCGACATCATCCGGGTGAATCCGCGCAAAAGCGGGAGTTGCGTCAATAGCGGCCTGCTCAGGTGACAACCCGTACAGCGCCTGAATTTGGGGTGAACTAAAAGGAAACGTTAGGCGACCATCAGGAAACCGTTTGAACTGATACGTAACACCCGGCAGCTGAGCGGTTAACTTGCTGAGGCGCTCATTGTGACGCGAGTTGGTCAACACATCTGAAAACCAGCGCGCCAGTAAGCGTATGAACAGCTGCTCACTTTCATCATAATTTTCTGATCGGGCAGCATGCGCCGTAAAACTCAACGTGCCAACTACTTGATTATCTATTTCAATGGCAGTTCCCGCATAGGTGCCTGACTGATGTATAGGGCAATAGGAGGCATTGAAAAACCTGCTTTGCTCGATATTAGTGATAAATAGCGTTTTCTCTTCTGATGCTTCACCACCTAATAAGTGCTGACACAACGTACTCGTCAGGGATAAGGTGTGCCCTGTTTCCAACGCAACACCCTCTGATGTGTTTTTCCAGTCAATGGTATAGGCTTGTCCTTCGGCTTGACTTAGCGTAGCCGTATCCATTCTCAAGTATTGACGAGCTGCACTAAGCGCATGATCAATTTTTTCATTTAATGAAGGCTGCCGAGAAAAAGCGATATTGTTAAGTAGCGCCAAGGCATTTTGATGCTTTTGTAGCTTATTGGCCACGGAGAAGTCTGAGTTTAGTGTGGCTTCGTCCGCATGGATTAGCGCCTCTATGGTGGCTGCAAAGTCGCTGAGCATCTCGGTCTGATCAGCCGTCAATACTCTTGGTTGCGTATCGATAAGGCACAAGGTGCCGATGGGATAACCTGCACGAGTATGCAGCGGAACGCCCGCGTAAAAGCGAATATGGGGTGCTCCCGTTACCAGCGGGTTATCTACAAAACGAGGGTCTTCTAAGGTGTTAGTAATGACGAGAGGCGAGGCCTGTAAAATGGTATGCCCACAAAAAGAAATATGTCGCGACGTTTCGGTGAGCACCAGCCCCTGCCGAGACTTGAACCATTGCCGATCCCCATCAATGAGCGATACCCACACCACAGGCACCGAGAAGCACTGACGTACGAGGTGTGTGATGCGATCAAAACGCACATCAGAACCACGATTCAACAAATCAGTGGCTTCCAGCGCACCTTGACGCTCAGCTTCATTTTTTAGAAGAGCCGGTATCTTCATCATCAACTCCAGCTACCAAGTGGCTCGCTGCCTCATTGACCGCTAAACAGACACGGTTGCGGCCGCTCTGTTTGGCTTGATAAAGAGCTTTATCGGCTTTTTCGAGCAGCGATTCTGCAGCAGCATCAAGAAAATGCTGATTATCCGCGACGCCTGCTGATAAAGTGCAAGAAAATGAGGCATCACCGGCGGTAAATCGAATAGCAGCAAAGTCTTCGCGCAGGCTGTTAACCATGCTGAGAGCATTATCAGATGTACAATCAAGCAGCACCAATGCAAACTCTTCTCCGCCATAGCGGCCCAGTTTATCGGTACTCCGGAAGCGCTGACGAAGTAACGTTCCCATAGCTGCAATCACACTATCACCCACTACATGGCCGTAGGTGTCGTTAATCCGTTTAAAATGGTCAATATCCAGCATGACAACGCAAAATGCTTGAGGTTTTCGTCGCGCCAATTGCCACTGGTCTTGCAACGCCTCTTTAATACTGGCGTGTTTAAGCAACCCAGTGAGTGCATCTCTATTTTTGGTATGTTCAAGCTTACGCAGCCTAGCAACACGCGCCTTACAAAGGTTAATTAAAAGAGTCGTATTAATAGGTTTCTCTAAAAATGCATCGCCCCCTCTTAACAGCGCCTGACCACGAAGCCCTGGATTAGACTCAGCAGACAAATAGACGATAGGTATTTGAGACCAGCGATCCATTTGCCCTAAAAGGGCGGCGGTCTCCGCCCCTGTAATGCCTGGCAGCCAGAGATCCATTAAAAATCAGCTCAGGATTAATCTCGCTGATAGCCTCAAACAGCGGCTCCGCCTTATTGAAGGTAGTCACCACCATTCCGGCCTCTTCCAGCACACACTGCAAATGCTGCGCCAGCTCAACGTCATCTTCAACAATAACAACACGCTCTGACTGGCTATCCTTTGTCTTAATTAACTGAGCTATAGAGGCAGCAAGTTTTATCATATCTAGTGGCTTGGTAAAGTAATTACTACCTCCACTACGCAAAGCTTGAAGCCTGACGGTAAAATTCTCATCTGTGCCTGTAAATAAAATCGGGCACGTGAAACCTTTTAAGCATTCCTGCCAGAATAGTACCGGATCTTTTTCGAGCACCTCTAACGGCGCAGCACGATGGTCGACGAGTAATACGTCTGGTTCAACACCACTAACTGATGCAACCTCCTGTGCATCACTAAAATGGCGTACCTGAAAACCAAAACTCTTAAGCTGCTGAACGGCATATTCAGCTAACATGGCATCCCGCTCTATAAACCATATGCTGGGTGCATCTTGTATTTTGGCAGAGCCTTCTGATTCCACTATGATTGTAGCGCTTTGGCGGTTATCTGCGTCAAGCGCCTGTTGTAGCTGTATTACCCATTGCGCCACCGGCAACCGCTGATCATGAGCATGTGGATCGTCTAATAACGCTGCGACTTGCGTTTCTAGCACACGGGCGTGATGCCCAAGTTGAGCAAATCCAAACGTACCGGCGGAACCCGCAAGAGAATGCAATAGTGAGTGTAGCTGC
Organism: Halomonas sp. SIMBA_159; assembly: GCF_046536035.1. Lineage (NCBI taxonomy): Bacteria > Pseudomonadati > Pseudomonadota > Gammaproteobacteria > Oceanospirillales > Halomonadaceae > Halomonas > Halomonas sp. SIMBA_159. The sequence goes on along the minus strand of NZ_JAWJBT010000041.1, from coordinate 663 downwards.
TGATAAGGCACCATTGACGACGGAGGCTCTGATAGCTGCTCGGCAAGCATCGCCAATGTTTCTAGCTCAGACACAAGGCGCTGGGCATAAGCACCGGATAGGGTTTTCAGGCGATCTGAGTGTACATTGGAGGAGTCCGCATTACTCATGAAAGGTCTCCCAAACACCACGGACTTTATCAGCAAGCGTCATAGGGTCAAATGGCTTTGCAATCACCTCTATCGCTCCCAGTGCTTTATAGCGGGCGATTTCTTCAGGATGGACCTTGGCAGTCATGAAAGCCACCGCCACCGACTCATTCAAAAGCCCCTGATGCCTAAGCGCTTCAAGGGTGGCAGGCCCGTCCATACCGGGCATCATGACATCCAGTAATAGCATTTGCGGGTTAAACGCCTGGATTTCTTGCAAGGCTTGATCGCCGGACCCACAGATATTCACTGTCAAGCCTCCCACGTCTTCCAACGCCATGGCGGCTATCTCACGAATATCGGGGTCATCCTCAACGTACATCACCCTGTCGAGTATCTCCATGCTACGCTCCACTCAGACTTTTTATTGGCATATTGACACACTATCAACTTATGAGAGGGCGGATGCAGACTCTGAGTGCAACACACTCATTGGATGGTTGATGGGCTTGCATGGTACTTGGCCATCAGCTCG
>NZ_JAWJBT010000040.1:0-13019 GCF_046536035.1 Halomonas sp. SIMBA_159 | reverse complement strand
TCGGCCACCACTAAAAACGATACGCTTATCAAAGCAAAACCCTGGCCGAAGGGCCAGGGCTTTGTCAGCAGTCTGAAGCCCCTGCGATAGCAGGGGCTTTTGCGTTAGAAGGGCTTTTAGGTTGGAAAAGGCTACTACGTTGGTTACCGAAGCACTTGCCGGGGGTCGATGGGTTTGCCGCCCTGGCGCAGATCGAACAACAGGTCGTAGCGCTGCGTGGTATTGCTTTGCCCGATATCGCATAGCTCATCGCCCGCACTGACTTGGTCGCCTACGCGAACCAGAATGCGCTCGCAAAGGGCATAGACGGTTTGCAGGTTATCAGCGTGGTGAATAATCACGACCTCGCCAAGCTGGCGCATGCTATCCGCAAAACGTACTTCCCCAGGGGCCACCGCTTTCGCGCGGGCTCCTTCCTGCGTGGCCAGCAGCATCGGCTGCAATGTTCCCCGGCTATCGGCGCCAAAGCGACGAACCACGCGGTAATCTTCCAGCGGCCAGGGCCACCGGCGTGCGGATGCTGGCAGGCTTGCACTGGGTGTCGGGGCTGGCGTCGGAGCGCTGCGATTTGCGGTACTGCTTGCGTTAGAGCTGCTGCTGGAGGAAGCGGTCCTTGCCGTGCTGCTCAACGGTACGCTAATCACCTGACCGACCCGTAAGGCCGTTGCTGATGTTCCCTGGTTGGCGCTTTGGATACGGCCTGTGGTGGTGCCGAAGTGCCTAGCAATGCCAGAGAAGGTATCGCCGGGTCTGATTTGATAGCGATATGGCCCGCCTGACGGTGCTCGCTCCTGCTGAGTGGGGATCAATAAGCGTTGCCCAACGATTAAACGCCGTGGGTCTACGCCAGGATTGAAGCGCTCAAGACGCTCCAGCGGAACGTTAGCGCGTGCCGCCAGCTGCCCAAGCGTATCCCCACGCCTAATTTCGACCCAGTTGCCGCCAATAGCACTGGCGCTACTTGTCGCAGGCACTCGCTGGCTAGGCGTAGGTGCCGAGCTTGCGCAACCTGTGAGTACGCTGGCCAATACGCAAATAGTGAGCCAGTGGCCTAGTCGTGGTCGCTGAGGCTGTCTAGCAAGGCGTCTTTTTCCTGCCAGAGAGAATTGATCCATGCGTGGAAGCGTTCCTTGTGCTGCGGTTCGTCATGGTAGTTAGCGGCATGCATCCATTCAGGAATAGCGAGCTGCCGGGCTTCGAGGGTAATTGGCGCTTCTTTGCCACATAAAAAACCCATAAACGTGGGTGACGGGTTGGTATAGCTGATCGTCACATCAAGGATACCATCCAACTGGTCACCCAGCAGGCTAAGTACCTGGGCAATGCCTCCCGCTTTAGGGCGCAACAGGTGTTGGAAAGGGCTTTGCTGTGCCTCACGTTTGGCGACCGTAAACCGAGTGCCTTCCACAAAATTAAAAATAGCAATGGGGGCATGGCGTGCTCGGCGACACATTCGCTCGGTAGACTCACGATCAACCGTGGCTAGTTTCGGGTTATTGGCGATCTGCTCTCGGCTAAAGCGACGCATGAACGGAAACTCAAGAGCCCAAAAAGCTAAGCCAACAATGGGTATCCAAATGAGCTGATGTTTGAGGAAAAAACGTGGCATGGGGATGCGACGGTGCAGTGCCATAAAGAGGATAAAAATATCGGTCCAACTGCGATGATTGGAGATGACTAGCCACCACTGCTCAGGGCTGAGCGTGTCCGGAACGTTGATAGAGACGTTGGGCTTTAACCAATGACGCATCCACCACAAATTCACGCCAATCCAATTCAGCGAAACAGCACACAGTGCTTTGAGCAACCACTCTTTTTGCTTCCGCCCCGGAATGATGACTTTCAGTAGGGTCAAAATAATCAGGGGGACACCCCAAAACAGCGTGTTCAACGTCAGCAGCAGAATGCTAACGCCCCCTTTAATAATTGGCATACCACAATCCTCACAGCAGTCTGTCTACGTGCTAATCGCTTTGGAAACACGCGCATACGGGTAAATGCTAATGGATCAGCGCCACGCTGCCCAGCATAACCGTATACCGTTGCTACTTTTCAATAGTGAGCGAAGGCGCTTTGACGCTCTGAATAAGTACGCTGCGAAGCGCATGGGCCGCCACGGACAATTCTTCATGAGTGAGAATACCTACCCGACAGGCAATACGTGGTTCCGTCAGAGGAATGCAGCGTGCACCCAACTCATGCATCTGTTGGATACACATAGACGGAACGGCGCTCACTCCTAGGCCCTCCGCAACCATACGACCCACCGTAGAAAGCTGGTGGCTTTCGAACGCTACCGGTAGGTCGATATGACGTTTGCTCAGCTCTTGTTCAAGTAGTCTACGTACCATCGAGGGGCGCTGTAGCGTCATAAAGTCATGCGTCAGCAGTTGAGACCATGGCAGCGTGTCGAAGTGTGCCAGCGGTGAGTTCAGCGGGACCACCGCCACAAACTGATCTTCAAACAGCGGTGTAAAGCTCAGGCTGCCCGTGCCCTCAGGTGAGAAGGCAATGCCTATCTCCACTTGGCGGGAGCGCACCATGTCGGTGACTTCTTCATTAATAACATCATGCACAGTGACATTGATTTTAGGGTACTGTTGGCGAAACTTTACCAGTGCACTGGGCAGTAAGTTGCAGGCAAACGATGGCATGGCCGCCACGCTTAGTCGCCCCAGCTGCAGCGTAAATCGCTGGCGCAGGCGCTCCTCAGTGTTGTCCCATTGAGCCAGTAAGTGCTTTGCAAGCGGTAGCAGCGACTCTCCTTCAGGCGTTAGGCGTACGCTACGGGTGCTGCGAATAAGCAGTTTTCCGCCTAGTGAGTCTTCTAAGCCTTTGATGGCAAGGCTCAGGGCGGGTTGTGAAAGGTGCAGGCGCTCACAGGCTTGCGTAAAGCTAAGCGTTTGTGCAACGGCCAAAAAAGCACGAAGCTGCTTGACGGTCATGACGACCCTTTATAAGTTATTAAAATAAATTGATAATAAAAACAAACTTAACAAATATATCATCTAGGACAACACTGGCAAGACAGCTCTGATCGCCGTTGAACAACAATGGCGCGACACGCCAGCAAGCGCTGCTTACACTATTCTCGATAAACGTTCCCGACACCATACGTCATCCACAACAATGTGAGGCATAACAATGGCAGGATTTGATAAGCGTGTAGCTTCTTATGAAGAAGCAATGGAAGGCATCGAAAGCGGCATGACCGTGATCGCCGGTGGCTTTGGTCTTTGCGGTATTCCAGAAAACCTGATCGCCGAAATTAAGCGGCGCGGTGTAAAAGACCTGACCGTTGTCTCTAATAACTGCGGCGTGGACGGCTTTGGCCTGGGCGTGCTGCTAGAGGATTACCAAATCAGCAAAATCATTGCTTCTTACGTAGGCGAAAACGCCATGTTCGAGAAGCAAATGCTGAATAACGAGATTGATGTAGTGCTAACGCCTCAGGGCACCCTGGCAGAAAAAATGCGTGCTGGGGGCGCAGGTATTCCTGCGTTTTATACCGCAACGGGCTATGGCACGCCGATTGGTGATGGCAAAGAGGTGCGTGTTTTCGATGGTCGTCACTACATCCTAGAAGAAGCCATTAAAGGTGATTTTGCGATTGTGAAGGGCTGGAAAGCCGACCGTTATGGCAACGTGATGTACCGCCACACCGCGCAAAACTTTAATCCCATGGCCGCCACGGCAGGGAAAATAACGGTGGTAGAAGTGGAGGAGATTGTTGAGCCCGGTGAGCTGGAGCCGAGCCAGATTCATACGCCGGGTATTTACGTGGATCGCATTATTCAAGGCTCGTTCGAGAAACGTATCGAAAAGCGCACTGTGCGCAGCTAAGCGCCGCAACGCCAACAATCAACTAACCGTTAAAATAAGAGGTGGCACCATGGCTTTAACCCGCGAACAGATGGCACAGCGCGTTGCCCGCGAACTGCAAGATGGTTTTTACGTCAATTTAGGCATCGGTATCCCCACGCTGGTGGCCAACTACATCCCAGACGGCATGGATGTCATGCTGCAGTCAGAAAACGGCCTGCTGGGCATGGGGCGCTTCCCCACTGAGGAGGAAGTAGACGCCGATATGATTAATGCCGGTAAACAAACGGTGACCGCTCGCCCGGGCGCTGCCATTTTCTCTTCGGCAGAGTCGTTTGCCATGATCCGTGGTGGGCACGTTGATTTAACGGTATTGGGCGCTTTCGAGGTGGACCAAGAAGGTAACATCGCTTCTTGGATGATTCCTGGCAAGCTCATCAAGGGGATGGGCGGCGCAATGGATCTCGTAGCGGGCGCAGAAAACATTATTTGCACCATGACCCACGCCTCCAAGCACGGTGAGTCAAAGCTACTGGAAAAGTGCAACTTACCGCTGACCGGTGCCGGGTGTATCAACCGAGTATTAACAGATCTAGCCTATCTAGAAATCAAAGACGGTGCTTTTATCCTCAAAGAGCGTGCGCCTGGCGTGAGCGTTGAGGAAATTGTGGAGAAAACCGCCGGTAAGTTGATCGTTCCGGATCACGTGCCGGAAATGACCTTTGATCAGTAAGATAGGTAGCCTGAGATAGGTAGCGAATTATATGGCGTGAGCTCAAGGCTCACGCCATTTCGCAGCGGGTATGAAAAGGTAGTAAAATCTCAGCGACACGCTCATGGTCATCGCTCATCTGCTTTTGAGTGAGCGCCAGCCCGCCTAGGCATAATCGATGTTCATCCCCTTCGCTAAACACTATTTTTCTCGGCGTGGCCGGGTAAAAGCGGTGTTCAAGCAGTGAGGATACCGAGAAAACACCATTTTGAGGGCCGCTGAGCGAAGGCATTCCGGCACTTTCCAGCTGTTCGCTAATGGCATCAATGGACTCACTGAAGCGTTCACAGTCAAAGCCTGCATGATGTAGACGTGGTCCCATGACAGAGAGCCAAGCGGCCAGCGGGTGAGCATTTTGCAGCTGCTGATACAGCGCCCAGGTAGGCATCGGCCACGGCCTGCCGCGACAGAGCAAGTTTTGCCCTTTGCAATCTGCTGGGTGGCTTTGGTGGACCAGTGACGTGAGTGCCTCGCGAGGTATTTTCGAAAGGGTGCCCATTTGCAGTTCCGCTAGGACCAGCCAGCTGCTGTCATCGCTAGGAGCCATCAAGTGGATGAGTAGCCCCTTATCGGCCATGGCATAGTGCGCTACTGACCGATAACCCATGCGCGCCAGTGGAGCACTTAATGCAGTAATGGAAAACGGCCCGTAGTTGAGAGTCACCAGCGTTAGATATTCAGCGGTGGTGCTCAGTGGCCATAGTCTCAAGCTGCCAATGTCGGGATGGGTATGGATATAGTCCAGCCACAGCTGTTGTACAAACTCCTCGCGCTGCATGGGGGTTCCTCGCCGCCTATAGACGTCCGTGAGTAAACGGGTAATCGAATGGTCAGTATAGGCAAGCAAGGAGTTCGCCGGTTCAACGGGGTTTAACGGCGATTTTAACGGCAGCTACGAAGCAAGAAGCTGTTTATCGCGCACATACTGGTCAAATTCGGTAAACCCGCCGATATGCTGCTGGTCAACGAAGATTTGGGGCACGGTATGAATGGGCTTGCCGGCTGTTTTAGCGATATCTTCTTTGGTGACGCCTTCTGAGGGCATATCGACATAGCGGTAACCGTCTATTTTGCCGCTATTTTCAAGGTGCTCGGCGAGATGCTTTGCGCGTACGCAAAACGGGCACGACATGCGTCCAAAAATGACCACAAACATGGTGATAGCTCCTTTATAAGTCAGTGTTAGATAACTGCTTAAATGAAAAATAAGCGCCCATTGTGGCGTAGGGCGGCGCGTTTCGCCAATAGCACCACACTACGTGCTCTATAAAGCCGCATAATGAGTCACGGGTAAAAAGGAGAATCCATGCAGACCTTAGCTTCACATGAGTATGGTTATTTAGCCGAGCTTGCGAAATGCTATCGCGATGAGCATCTCGCACTACTAAAACAGCATGAGCGTTTTAATCCACGCTTGGGTGTGGATGCGCTCTGCTTCCAGCACATAGAGCCGCGCATCAGTGGGTCAAAGGTGATGGCTGGCGCATTGATCACCCCCTGCGAGCTATGGCTGGTGGCGCTGCCTGAACAGTCAACATTACAAGCGCCGTTAGCGCCTGAGTGTGTACTAGCGCTGCCGTCTGGGCATTATTCGCTGGCACTTGAGCGTTTGCCGACGGGTATCGAGCTTTACAAACGCAAAATTCTAGACGATCTAAGCGATCTTGAGACACTTCAAGAGGCGGCGCGATTAGCACAGCGCATGATGGAGCAACTCATGACGCCGCCTTCGGCCACGCAAGGGTAGGGTAGGCAGAAGCCGTCTGCGGCTCCTATACTCAGCAGCGTTTACGCATTTATTTCTACATCCATCATTGTGGGATTAACGAAAGGAAATCTGAATGTCATCTTCACAACCTTCTACCCCTCGGGTGGCCGTAGTCACAGGTACCAGCAGTGGTATTGGTGAAGCGGTTGTTAAACACTTCTGCGAGCAGGGGCATCAAGTGCTGGCGGTCGACTTTAATCCCGCCGGAAAAGAGATTGCAGAAGCGGCTGGTGCGGCTTTCTATAAGGCAGATTTAACCGATGCAAACGCCTGTCGCGGCGCGATTGCGGAGGCAGTCAAGCGTTTTGGTGGGGTCGATATTCTTGTCAACAATGCGGGCATTCAGCACGTGGCCTCGATTGAGACGTTCCCAGAAGAGAAGTGGCGGCAAATTATCGACCTTATGCTGACTGCCCCTTTCTTGCTGACTCAGGCGGCTTGGCCCTATATGCGCGAAAAAGGCTGGGGGCGCGTGGTGAACATTGCCTCGATTCATGCTCAGGTGGCATCGCCGGGTAAGGCGGCCTATGTCAGTGCCAAGCACGGCATGATTGGTTTAACTAAAACGGCGGCGCTGGAAGGTGGTGAGCAGGGTATTACGGCCAATGCGATTTGCCCTGCTTATGTCAAAACCCCGTTAGTCGATAACCAAATTGCTGATCAGGCCAAATTAAATAATATGGATGAGCAAGAGGTCATCGAGAAGATCATGCTGAAAAATGCGGCGGTCAAGCGGCTAATCGAACCCTCAGAGGTTGCCGAGCTAGTGGCGTATCTGACCTCTGATGCGGCGGGCGCCGTCACCGGTGCCAGCTGGAATATCGATCTGGGTTGGACCGCCCACTAAGGAAGACGAGGTTAGCGACGGACCGGGCGTTTTTGCAGTTTGCGCTGCAGTGTACGGCGGTGCATGCCAAGCGCCCGGGCCGTGGCGGAAATATTGCCATCATGCTCTTGAAGCACTTTCTGAATATGTTCCCAGGTGATCCGGTTGATGGAAGGCGGATTGTCTGCCAATTCAATGTTAGGGTCTGCGTCCGGATGTTCAAAGGCCGCCATCACGTCGTCGGCATCCGCTGGTTTGCATAGGTAGTTGATCGCGCCGAGTTTAATAGCCTCCACTGCCGTGGCAATACTGGAGTAACCGGTGAGCACGACAATGCGACAGTTGGGCACTGTGGAGAGCAATTCCGGCAGTAGTTTTAGGCCTGAACTATGCTCCAGCTTCAAGTCAAGGGTAGCCATGGTGGGCACAAACTGTGCCGCAATGCTCAGCGCCTGGTCAGCATCGTGGGCGACCATCACCTCAAAACCCCGACGCGTTAGCGCCCGGCTAAGCACATGACAAAACATCTCATCGTCATCGACGATCAGCAGACGTTGGTCTTGGGTCTGCTTAGTACTTTGATTTTGCTTAGTACTTTGATTTTGCATAGTACCCTCGTATGTCTAAATAATGGCCGTCTCACCCTAATGGGGCGCTGAACAGCGCGGCAGGGTGACCTCAGTCAGCGTTCCACCTTCTGGGTGGTTATAAAGGCTAACGCCGCCGCCAAAGCGGTTAATGGTGGCGTGAGTAAGAAACAGGCCAATGCCCATACCTTTGCTTTTAGTGGATACAAAGGTATCGCCAAGCTGGTCAGCAATCGACATCGCCACGCCAGGCCCATGATCGCGAATATCGATGACCACGCTCTCATCTTGCCAATCTAGCCGAATCGCAATGTGCTCTGGGTTGGCATCGGCGGCGTTGTTGAGCAGATTCGTTAACGCTTGATCTAGCGTGGCATCGACGGCTAGCCAGGGGCGGCCACGTCGCTCTGCTACATCAAACTGATGGCTGACATCAGGGCGAATGACCAGCCAGCGTTGAACTACGCCAGCAAGCCACACCTCTGCATCTAATACTTCAGGCTCGGCCATACGCCGGCGGTCGGCGTTAGTGACTAGGTGTTGCAAACGCGACTTACAAATATCGACCTGTTGCCGTAGTAGCGCAATATCTTGACCTAACGGGCTATCTTCGTCGGCATCTGACTGCATTTCTTTTAGCAGTACGGCCATCGTAGAAAGCGGCGTTCCCAGCTCGTGAGCAGTGCCTGCTGCCTGCGTGGCGACGGCCAATACCTGCTCATTACGCAGGGCCGCTTCACGGGTGCGTGAAAGCGCTTTATCACGGCTGCGCAGCGCGTGGGCCATTTTATATATGAAAAACGTCACCAGACCCGCTGAAAGCCCGAAGTTAAGCCACATGCCTAAAATATGCAGGCTCAAGGGGCCATCACTGCTGATATGGCCTAGCTGCGGTATCGGGTGGTAGTAGAACATTAGAAAGCTGTAACCCGCCATGGCGCAGGCGGCAATAATCCAGGCATGTCGCCAGGGGAGTGTCGCGGCAGCGATGGTAACCGGTACCAAGTAGTAGGTAATAAAGGGGTTGGTAGACCCCCCTGAAAAGTAAAACAGCAGGGTAAGGCCGGCAATGTCGGCCAACAAATGAGATAAATATTCACCGTGGCTGACGGCTTTTGGTCTGCCTAACCGCCACCAGGTAGCAATGTTCAAAATGCCCATGGCAATCACAACGCTCACCACGGCAGTCACTGGCAAATTAAATGCCAATAACTCAATGCCAACAATGATGGCCATTAAGAAGCCCGTCCAGGTGATCCCCCGGACGATAGTGAGCCTAACCAGGTTGCGATTAGGCGTAGAGAGAGGCAAGGGTAGGGCGGTCGGCATGATGGCGGCTTATCTGCTGGATGTTTTAACGCTGTGAATAACGAATTTGATAAACAGTGTCATGACAAAGGTCATCCAGCCAGCGGATGCCAGTAGATTAAACAAAAGCATTTTAGGGGGCAGCCAAGCCGACCCTAGCAGTGCTTCCAGCACAATATGGAAAAACATGGCCAGGAGTAGCGGAAGCGCCAGCGTGTGAATCCACATATCCGTGCGACGCTTACGAATATGGTAACGGCGCAGTAAATAGCGCATAGGTCGATGTGCCCAGCTAAACAGGACCAGCGTTGCCACCACAAAGAGGGCTGCAAGCGTAGGCTCCGTGCTGCCGTGGTACATCGAGATCGAAATCGACCACGCGAGTCCTAGCCAGACTAATCCCTCTATACTGGCGATAAAGTCCGCATAGCGTCGTACGTTCTGCATAAACAACTGAATCCTTGATCTTACAGCGTGGCGCCATGATACGACACTTGCGCTTATCTGTGGGGGTGACACGCAGATTTATCCCGCCTCGGTATTGGGTATACTGTGGAAGCTTTCTTAATATCCTCTCCCAACATCAGTATAGGATTTGCCGTGGACGCGATGACCATTACCCGACCTGACGACTGGCACTTGCACCTGCGTGACGACGACGCGCTGACGGCTGTGGTTGGGCATACCGCTGCGCAGATGGGCCGTGCGATCATTATGCCTAACTTGAAACCGCCAGTGACCACGACTGAGCAAGCGATCGCGTACCGTGAGCGTATCTTGGCGGCGTTGCCAGAGGGGAGCGCGTTTGAGCCACTGATGGTGCTGTATTTAACTGATACCACGCCGCCAGAAGAGATTCAGCGTGCGGTGGATAGCGGCATTGTGAAAGCAGTGAAGCTGTATCCGGCGGGGGCGACCACCAACTCTGCTTCAGGCGTGACCGATATAGCTCATTGCGACGCCGCGATTTCCATGATGGCTAAGCTCGGCATGCCGTTATTGGTGCATGGTGAAGTCACCAATCATGACATTGATATTTTTGACCGCGAAGCAGTGTTTATTGAGCGAGTGATGAAGCCACTGCTAGCGCGTCATCCGAGCCTAAAGGTGGTGTTTGAGCACATTACGACCCAGCAGGCCGCTGAGTTTGTGGCCAGTGCTTCCGAGAATGTAGCGGCCACCATTACGGCCCACCATCTTCTGTTTAACCGCAATAAAATGCTGGCAGGGGGCATTCGTCCGCACTACTACTGCTTGCCTATTCTGAAGCGTGAGCAGCATCGACAAGCGCTACTAAAGGCGGCAACGAGTGGTAGCCCCAAGTTCTTTTTAGGCACCGACAGCGCACCCCACGCCAAAGGCGATAAAGAGTCCAGCTGTGGCTGCGCTGGCGCTTATACGGCACCGGCTGCCATTGAGCTATACGCGACGGCATTTGAAGAGATGCAGGCACTGGATAAGCTAGAAGCGTTTGCTAGCCTCAATGGCCCGAGGTTCTACGGTTTAGAACCGAACGCTGATACCGTCACTCTTGAGCGTCGTCAGTGGGTGCTGCCAGAGAGCTACCCGTACGCGTCAGGGCAAACGATTGTACCGCTGCTCGCCGGTGAAACTCTTCAGTGGGCGATGAAAGCGTCATAACATGACGCGGTAGGCAGATAGCAATGACAACGGAGCCTCAATGGCTCCGTTGTCATTAATACAGACGGTGGGAGGGTTGAACGCTATTGAGGGTGGCCGAGCGCAATCAGCATTTGCTCAACCATGCGCGAGGAGTGGTCGGCGGCAATATCGAGAAACTGCTCAAAGGAGAGATGGTTGTCGCCGCTGCCTGGTATATCGGAAAGCGCGCGAATCACCACAAAGGGGCAGCGGTATAGGTAGCAGGTTTGCGCAATGGCAGCCCCTTCCATTTCAACGGCGAGCATGGTGGGGAACTGCTCACGGGTTTTGGCGACGCGTTCTGGGTCTGCCATAAACGCATCGCCGGTTGCGATCATGCCTTCACGGACGTTGACTTCCCCCAAGGTGGCAATCGCACCGCGTGCAATCTCGCGTAAGCGCGAATCCGCCTGATAGGCGGCGGGCATTCCAGGCACTTGGCCTAGCTCGTAGCCAAACACCACCGCATCCACATCGTGGTGGCGCACTTCGTCAGAAATGATGACGTCACCAATCGCTAAGTCGGTCGCAAAGCCGCCCGCTGAACCGGTATTAATAATGGCATCTGGCTGGTGACGCTCTAATAAAATGGCCGTGCCAACGGCTGCGTTCACTTTTCCAATGCCTGACTGCAATATGATGATTTCCAGGCCGTGACGAGTGCCGGTATGAAATACGAAGCCAGCGTGCTCGTAGCGCTCTGCGTTATCTAGCTGGCCCGCTAAAATCGTCACTTCCTGCGCCATGGCGCCAATAATTCCGATCCGTTGCACTGTTACCTTCTCCTTTGTGAATTCGTCAGGTGTGTTTTAAGCAATCAGTGCTTAATGCTGCTGATCATGGCGCTCGGCGGCTTCTAAGGTGTTCTCAAGCAGCGTAGCAACAGTCATAGGGCCCACACCACCTGGCACAGGGGTGATGTAGCTTGCGCGCTCGGCGGCGGCAGTAAAGTCGACGTCGCCAATCAACGTGCCGTTCTCTTGGCGGTTAATGCCCACATCAATCACCACGGCACCCGGTTTAATCCACTCGCCTTTCACAATGCCGGGCTTGCCAACGGCTACCACTACTAAGTCTGCCCGACTAACGTGGGTGGCCAAGTCCTGGGTAAAACGGTGACAGACCGTTGTGGTGCAGCCTGCTAGCATGAGTTCAAGCGCCATCGGGCGGCCAACGATATTAGACGCACCTACTATCGTGGCATCCATGCCGCGTACCGCAATGCCGCTTTGCGCCAGCATGGTCATAATGCCTTTGGGGGTGCAGGGGCGTAGCGACGGAAGTCGCTGCGCTAAGCGGCCAAGGTTATAGGGATGAAAGCCATCGACGTCTTTATCTGGGCGGATGCGTTCTAGAATCGGCCGTGCATCGAGATGGGCAGGCAGAGGAAGCTGTACCAGGATGCCGTCCACCGCAGGGTCGGCATTCAACTGGTCAACCAGTGTTTCTAGTGTTTCTTGGGTAGTAGTAGCAGGCAGCGCGTGTTGGAAAGATAGAATGCCAGCCTGCTCGCATGCCCGGTGCTTATTGCTGACATAGACATGAGACGCGGGATCCTCGCCGACCACAACAACGGCTAGTCCGGGTGCACGATTGCCCGCCTGCTGACGTGCGGTAATTTTTTCGGCAACGCGTTGGCGGACATTAGCGGCGATGGCTTTACCATCGATGAGCTGGGCGGTCATGTAGTGAGATCCCTATGAAGGTTGAAGAGCAAAGCAAACTGACAAGCACCGGTGTCATGACGGGCTTTCTAAAGGCGGCAATTTTCGCATGGTAGGGCGACAAGGCAAAGCGCCTATCGAATCAATCACTTTAAGTGTTGACTTTAAAATTAGAAATAGTAATATATGCCTCGCTTGAGACGAGATACGCAGCAGCGTCTAAGGTAAGAAATCGGGATGTAGCGCAGTCTGGTAGCGCGCCTGCTTTGGGAGCAGGATGTCGGGGGTTCGAATCCCTCCATCCCGACCACGTACCTAGCACGGAAGGTGTTAATCTGCTTCTCCAAACTTTGGTTGTGGTCAAGTGCTCATCAGTATTCATTGCGAATATACAATGTGCGCCCATAGCTCAACCGGATAGAGCAACGGCCTTCTAAGCCGTAGGTTGCGGGTTCGAGTCCTGCTGGGCGTGCCAATCAAATGCTTATCAGTATTTGTCATCCAGTTGGGTCTTCTCAAGTCAGTTTTGTCTATGGTGGATGTAGCTCAGTGGTAGAGCCCCGGATTGTGGCTCCGGTGGTCGTGGGTTCGATCCCCATCATCCACCCCA
>NZ_JAWJBT010000039.1:0-13324 GCF_046536035.1 Halomonas sp. SIMBA_159 | reverse complement strand
ATAACTTGTCACCGGTTGAGTATGAAAGGCGTTACTTTAAGAGCCTAACGGGTGTCTAGAATACCCGGGGCGATTCATATTGCCATCGCTACTAGCTTGAAGTTCAAGCAAGCATTGCGCCACTTTTTCACTAACGTAGTTATTATCAGATACTGCTATCGACCAATTTTCAATTGCGTCCGCCAAGCAATATTTGTCAGACTGAATCTCTATTTCTTGTCGTATACCATAGTTGATAAACTTCAAAGTATTAGTTAGTGTCTGACGATTATGGTAACCCTTTACGAACCCATACCAAGCTAGAGTTGACGATCCAACCTTAAAATCCAGGCCATTCTCAATCTGCTCTTTCGCTGCCTGTAATTCTCGAGCACTGAACAGCTTATCCCATGTCCTGTTAGAAACCTCCTTGCCATCGTCAATTTTTTTTAATGTCTTTCGATCAAGAGGAATTGATGCATATCCGTTTTTTACGGCCAAACTCATAACTTTATTTGGCATTATGCGAGGGCTTCCTCCTTCCAAAGCGTGGAGCAACTGGGGTGGCGGCAAGATTCCACCGAAGATGGCATTAATTCTTTCGGAACTACCTGCGCTCACAAATCAATTCCCTTATTATAAGTGCGGCACCAGTCTAGCACATAACTTTTGCAGTTGCGGAGCATAGTACCTATCCGGCAACCTGCACTTGTTAGGCATGTCCAACGGCCGCTTGCTTGCTGACTACGCTGGTATAAACCTTCCACAAAGGGCCCTAAGATGACTCATCTGAAATTGCTCGACTTCCACGAACTCTACGCTAACTGGCTTCCTCTCTGCCATTAAGAGCGGTGCCTTTATACCGTCCTTGTTCAGAGTTTTGGCGAGCGTACGAAGGTCAATAAAAATGTCAGAGACTTTTTCTATCAGTCGACCCCGGCCTGAGGCTTTGCCAGCCTCGCTTTCTCTTGCCCCGTACTCTTCCCGTCGAAAGGGCTAAAACTGATTAATAAGACTTTCGACATCCTGCCTATCGAGCGATACGCCATCCCAATTATGGGCGAACCTATTCCGAACTTTCCGAAGTATTTCCAATGTTTGATAGCAATCCTTTCGTATCAATCCAAGCACATAGGCGGCTTTGATCCTAACGGAGAATGCTCCTAGTGGTGCATTAAAGCCATTGATCAGTTCTTTCGCTTGTTTTGGCTCGCGGAGGTAGTTAAGTAATAGAATCTCCAGTGTATCCTCGGCGAAAGCTGCTATGGTCAGAACCAGACCTCGATCATCGTGTTCGTGGAGTAATTTAAACAGGCTATTTAGCTCCTCCACGTAAGGCTCTTGGTGAGGATTTACTGGTGGCTTCACATAGCCCTTCTAGCCTTATGAATGCAACTAGTGCCTCCTACCGTGGTCCGATTGTCTGCGTTAGCAGGCTGATATTTTTCGCACAGCGCGACGGTTCTTTCGACGAAAGCTGCGTTGGAGGCGGCTAGGGTATCGCAATCGACATCAATGTGACCGATGCAGCAATAGCGGTTTTATTGAACATTTTTTTTCTCCTAGCGTTTTTATTAATTGTTGTTGGCTTACAGACTCGTAAGGCTGTGTTCGGAGCTTACTGCTGGGCTTTGTTAAGGCACAACGCGACCGCCCCACAGAAATGACCAATTTGGTTTTTTTATTGTGCTTCGTTCTACATGCCTCCAACCATGGCCCACACCCGCTACGCTGGTTTACGTCTAGCGATGTGAAAGCGGACTCTCTATAGACAGCTCTTGTACACACCACCCACTTTGAGTTAATAGTTAATAATCAAGCTAACTTCCTATCTCTACACGGCGGGCCTTGCCGGGGCACGCTTCACTCCATAGCGCATTAATTGCATTAAAAACAAAAGGATAAGCAACATGCAACATGATCAAAGCTCAACCCTTGTACGCAGAAGCGTTGTTGTTCAAGAGTTCACCAACAGCGTGTTAGACCCCAACGCCCCGATGCTGGGGCCAGTGGAGAGTGGCGGCACCATCATCGCGAACACGGCTCCCGGCTGCTGGGGGCCGATGATTACGCCCCGTTTGCGTGGCGGGCATGAAGTGACTACGCCTGTGTTTATCGAGGGTGCAGAAGTAGGCGATGGCGTGGCGATACGGATACGCGAGATTACCATCACCTCCATTGCGACGGCCTCCGGGCACGATAGCTCACCGGAAGGCTTTTGCCTGGGCGACCCCTACGTGGCAGCGCGCTGCCCTACCTGCGATACCGTGTGGCCTGAAACGCATATTGAAGGTATCGGGCAAGACGCGGTGAGATGTGATGTGTGCAACAACCCCGTCAAACCCTTCGAGATTGTGCATGGCTATACCGTCACGTTTGACGATACGCGCACCGTTGGCCTCACCGTGCCCAGCGATGTTGCTTCCACGTTTGCACAGCGTGCCGACCACTATTCGGCGCTACCCGACGGCAGCAAGCAGCACTCGATTCTTAACTATGCGCCTTCTGATATGCCGGGCACGCTCATTCGCACACGCCCGTTTATGGGCCAGCTAGGCACGTGCCCTTCCATGCCGATGCCCGATAGCCATAACGCCGGAGATTTCGGCGCGTTTTTGGTAGGCGCGCCCCATGAATACGCGATCACGCCCGAGCAGTTAGCGGAGCACAAAACCGATGGCCATATGGACATTGATGCCGTACGGGCAGGTGCCATTCTGATTGCGCCAGTCAAAGTGCGAGGCGCGGGCGTCTATATGGGCGATATGCACGCAGGCCAAGGCGATGGTGAAATTGCCGGGCACACCATGGACGTGGCTGGCAGCGTTACCCTGCAGGTGGAAGTCGTCAAACACTACCCGCTAGATGGCCCGGTACTCTTTCCCCTACTGGAAGATTTGCCACCACTGGCCAAACCGTTCAGCGCCTCGGAAAAGGCCAAAGGGCAGCGGCTTGCGGAAAAATGGGGCGTTTCTCATATTGAACCGCTAGCGCCTATTTCGGTAGTCGGCACCGCCGCAAACCTGAACGACGCCATCGAAAACGGCCTGGAACGGGCAGCCAAACTGCTGAAGGTGAGCGTCGCGGAGATCCGCAACCGAGCCACCGTTAACGGTGCTATTGAAATTGGCCGGGCACCGGGGGTTATTCAGGTGACGTTTTTAGCGCCGCTTGCGAAGCTTGATGAGGTAGGGCTGGGGGATTATGCCAGGGAGCAGTATGATTTGTAGGTTTGCTGGTTAAAGCTACTTGCCCGCAACGAGCTGCCCCTTTCTAATAGGCAGCTCGTTTTCTTTTGTGCTCACACGCCTACTTTTACTCGCCCCCTAAAGGCGAAGTCTCTCGATTAACAGGCCAACTGGCTCATTTGCATAAAACAGAGGTGCAAACGCGGTAGTGGCTTGCCAGGCAGCATGGTAACTTTCATGAACACTTATATAAAAAGAAGAAGGAAAATCGGTATGTCTCGAGTGACCCTAGGCGTAGCAACCGCCTTAACATCATTGATGTTCGCCCTTCCCGCCTATTCCGACTCCCCGCTGCGGCTAGCGGTTGACGTTCCCTTTGAGCCCTTTCAGTACCGCTTACCCGACGGCACATTGACAGGCTTTGAGGTCGAGCTGGGCGAAGAGGTATGTCGACGCATTGAGCGTGAGTGTGAATGGGTCGAGCAAGGTTGGGATGGCATCATTCCTGGTCTACTGGCACGCAAATACGACGCGATTGTCTCCTCCATGGCAATTACCGATGCACGCCGTGAACAAGTGCTTTTCTCAGAGCCTTACTACAGCAACCCCAGTGTGTGGGTGACTCAGGTAGGCAAAGAGATTGATATTGAAGACCAAGACGCACTTGAAGGCTTATCGGTAGGCGTACAGCGCGGCACTATTCGTGATGCTTACATCACCGACACTTATGGCGATTTAGTCGATGTGCGCCGCTATGCAACCGGTGAAGACTTAGCAGTCGACGTTCAGTCAGGTCGCTTAGACGCAGCCTTTATGTATTACCCGCTAGCGCTGTCATCACTTCGGGTTAACCAGGACGGCAGTGACGTAGTGACCAGCTCTCCGCTCATTCGTGAACCCAAGAGCTATTTCGGCCATGGTGTCGCCGCTGCCTTTCATCCACGTAACGAGGCTTTAGCAGAGCAGTTCAATGAGGCGCTACGTGAGATTAAGGAAGACGGTACGTACGACGAGCTAATGAATAAGTACGTGGATTACGATATTAAGATTTAAGGCCTAGTGATAATACTGCTAGCGATGAGGGCAGCACGCCAGTGCTGCCCTTTTGGTATGTAAACATTGTGAAGTAACCAACCGCGGATCATTCACCTTCTAAGAAGCAAAAACCGCTGACATAATTTACTTCCAGATAACGAAAAAAGCCCCTGACGAATCAGGGGCTTTTCGAGATAAGTGGCGGAGGGACAGTCCGTATACTACACATCCCACAACATCTACCACAATCCAGCAAACCACTGATTTAAAATAAAAAAATAGTTAATATAGTCCAACCCCATCCACTCACATACAACGTAAAACAGAGCTCAAGTATGGGCTGGTGTATGGGCTGGGATATGGTACGCTAAAAACCTACTTCGGGGATAGCGGCTATGGGCAAACTGACGACAAAAGGCGTTCAAAAACTGGTCAGGGAGTCAAACCCTGGCATGACCAATGATGGTGATGGGTTGTACCTCAAAATTGGTAAAGGTGGTGGTGCAAGCTGGATTTATCGCTTTCGCTGGAATAGCAAGTTACGTGACATGGGGCTTGGTAGTTACGTCGACATACCGCTATCAGAGGCAAGGGATTTAGCTTCTGAGCAACGTAAGCTCGTCAAGCAAGGCATCGACCCGCTGTCAGCACGTGAACAGAAAGCTGATACAGAAGCGCGTCCTGTAACGTTCACTCATTGTGCAGCGCGCTACATTCAGTCTCACCGTCGCAGTTGGCGAAACGCTAAGCATGCGCGCCAGTGGGTAAGTACGCTAAAAACATACGTGCGCCCGGTAATAGGCAACCTCCCAGTAGAAGATGTCACCACGCAGGATATATTGAAGATTTTAACGCCTATCTGGACGGCCAAAAACGAGACCGCTAAGCGTGTACAAGGGCGTATTGAAAACGTATTAGACTTCGCTGCAGCAAACGAATATCGCGACCCGGTTAACCCTGCCCGCTGGCGTGGCCATCTCGACAAGCTATTGGCTAAGCCGTCAAGGATTCAAAAAGTTAATCACCACCCTGCTATGCCTTATGACGAGGTAGCGACATTTGTAAGCTCCATCCAGGCTTACAATAGCGTTTCATCGAAAGCACTGCAGTTTTTGATACTAACAACCACACGTACCTCTGAGGTGCTCAACGCAGAGTGGCACGAGATAGACATTGGAAAAGCCACATGGCAAATTCCAGCAGCCCGAATGAAAGCAAATCGAGAACACAGGGTGCCATTATCGAAGCAGGCAATGGAGCTGCTGAAGGGTCTTCCCCGTGTAAAAGGCAACAGCTTTATTTTCCCAGGAATGAAAGCAGGCCGACCGCTATCCAATATGTCGCTTTTGCAATTTATGCGTGGCCTCGGATATGGCCCAAATGGTGAAAGAGGGAACTACGTGCCCCACGGATTTCGCTCAAGTTTCCGAGACTGGACGGGGGAAGTGACCAGCTATCCACGTGATGTAGCCGAAATGGCTCTTGCCCATACAATAGAAAATAAGGTTGAAGCTGCTTATCGCCGTGGCGATCTTTTTGAAAAGCGCAGAGCGATGATGCAGGATTGGGGAGACTTTATAACTACATCATTTTAAATATCTGAGAACAATGCCAACAGTGCCGATAGGAAATCGGCTTACCCAGCTGTTGGCACCTAGGATTAAATCACGCGTGCCGCAGCGCCTCAATGAGCACAGCAGTTTCTCCCAACGGGGCAACCACACTCAGCGTATAGCTGTGGATTGGAGCTTCTTTATAGAAGTAGCGCTTTAACTGCCGGTGTTATTAACCCCACCGCCGGCTGGGGTTCGCTGCTTACTTAAAAATCAAGCTCAATAGCACATGCCTTGCATCCTTCAAACCCAAGCGAATCTAGGAAATCTTTCTTAAGAGCAAACTCATCTGCATCTCTCTTTTGAATGTATTCTTTAAGCTTTAACTTTAGATCCCTTTTAAAGAAATTGTGCCATTTCTCATCATCTTTGCTGAGCTCAACTCTTCCTAAAAAATCAGAGTGTGCATAGTTGTAATTTTTAACAGAAGGGTTGTTATCGTAAAAAACTCGTGCTTCTTCAATATGACTATCGATAGCATTTTCCATTTCGGCAAGCGAAAGCCCTGAGAACTTGCTAACACCAGAATTTGGATAATTAATCCTTTTAGGTACATTCTTTAAAAAAAAGGCAGCCTCAATTTTTTTTAAAAACAAAGCTTCGTCAGAGTATAAAATGCTTTTATGCTCTTCTGAAAATTTTTTGAATCTTTCTATTTCCTTAAGGCCTTTGGCTTTGACCTCCTCAGGAATTTCAAAATTAAGATAGTCTTTTGTTGAATACTCACAACTTCTACTGTAATGGTATTTAGCAGTATCCTTTTCATCAAAAATAAAAATATCATTTCTTGTTTTTTTTGTTTTTTTAGTAATAACCAAACCACTATTACTTAAAAGAAGAACTTCAGCAAAAAGATATTTATAATCAAAATCAGCCAAGATCCATGAAAGATTTTCCTTATAAACTCTGCTCCTCACCTCTTCATCAACTTTTAGTACCAAACCAGCATACATACTTTTTAGTTTATTATAATTACTATTTGTCAAAAATACATTAACATCATTACTCATGCTGGCCTCGCTCCAAAATCACCTAACATCACTTTTTAACTTCCTTGCAAACCTAACCAGCTTTAAATCATAAACCAATTTTTAAGACAAGCACCACCTGTTAATTCTCCTATGCAAAAAAAGCATAGGAGTATGTACTGCAATGAAACTATCGGCTAAAATTAAATTTTATTTAAGCATACTTTTATTTTTTAAGCTGTTCTATGGCAGTCAGCCAAGCATCAAAGCGAGGGCAAGCTGCCCGCGCCTGCTGCAAACCATCTTCTAACGTCACTGGACCATGGAATTTTTTATCATAGTGAGGGGCAATCGCTTTAATACGCCGTGAGGGGCAGGTATCATAACCATCGTTGACTTGTTCAGCCCCACCACACTGATCAACTATCTGACGAATCTTATCTCCCAGGCCATTGATGCCAATGACACTTTCCGCACGGTCAGGCACTGCGAGTACCAGCGCTTCAAATTCATACTGCTGAACGTATGGCGTGAATCTATGACGTTTGTCGGCTGGCACCAAATCATTGATCGCTGCCTCTAATGCATCGACACTTCCTTCTGGTCGTTTATGGAATCCGTAGAAATCATAAAACGTAGTCACATGATCGAACATCACAAGCAGCTTGCTAAGCTCTTTTTCCACTCGCTCAAGCGAAACACGTCCATGCATATCGATGGGATACGCAAACACTTTGCTATATGCCAATACAGGTGCCAATACCCGCGTCACAAACTCGCGTTCCGTTGCCCCTTCCACACTAATACCCAATCGAATCATGCTGGCGTACCTCCCAGCAGATTTTTCTCCCAGAGATCTCCTAGACGGTAGTCATCAAGCCACGCTTCTAGCGCGCCAGCATCTAATCGTTTAAAAGTCGATCGATTTTCGTGATGCTCCACAACGACCACATCGTCAGCGCCAAACTCATTAGCCAACGAGACTGACTGCGTAGAGATAATAATTTGAGTTGATTGGCTAACCAGCCTAAGCATGGAACCCAATAGCTGTATGGCATACGGGTGCAAACCTAACTCAGGTTCATCTAGCAATATCAGGGAAGGCAGGCTGGGCTGTAGCAGTAAGGTAGCCATGCAAATAAACCGTAGCGTACCGTCTGAAAGTGCATGGGCATCAAAGTAAGCGTCGCTGCCTTTATGTTTCCAACGCAGCCGAATTTTGCTGTCGTTATGCCGTTCAGGTGCCAGTATGAAATCGTGAAAGAACGGCGCGACCCGCTGGATCGTGGACACAATTCGCTTATAGATGTCTGGGTTATGGGTCTGAATGTCATAAAGGAAA
This sequence comes from Halomonas sp. SIMBA_159, assembly GCF_046536035.1. Taxonomy (NCBI): domain Bacteria; kingdom Pseudomonadati; phylum Pseudomonadota; class Gammaproteobacteria; order Oceanospirillales; family Halomonadaceae; genus Halomonas; species Halomonas sp. SIMBA_159. The sequence continues at coordinate 5,199 of NZ_JAWJBT010000039.1, read as the reverse complement.
GCCGCTAAGTTTTCACCCTGTTCGCGTAAGCGATCATTATCTAACAGCTCTCCCGCCTGCTTCATAGGCGCACTGCTGCTGGTGTCATGAAAGTGATATACCTTCCAGTCAGAAATGTGCTTAGCCACATTACCTGCAATAGTCATACCCTGCGGGGCTGGCAAGGCTGATTCGTCAGCACCAGGCTTAGCAAGCGCTTTTTTTTTGTCGCCACCTGAAAAGCCTATGGCGTCAGCAAAAAACTCGCAAAACTCCTCTTTAAAGACTAAGCGTCCATCCTGTGATGGAATCAAGGTTGCCCCATAGCTGTTTGGGTCAAAGCGCAAGTACGTTGAAAGCGTGGGAGTCTGTTTTCGGCCAAAATGAAGCAGCGCATCCGCCCCGCCCTGTTCCGCTACATATAGCTGCAAATCTTTTTGAAGCAGCTTATTCATGAAGCGAAAAAAATTGATGAAGTTCGACTTCCCCGCACCATTGGGGCCAATTAGCACGTTCAGTGGCTTGAGCTCTAGCGAGGTAGACTCGATAGAGCGAAAACCATTAATTTCTAGGTGCGTGAGGTAGCCAACTTTAGCCATTCACCGTGTCCTCCAGCCCATGAGATGTAAATCATCCACCTGACGCAGGCAGTAAAATCTTTGCAGTGTCGTGATGAGACCACCACGTTTGAAGCTACTATCATACGCTAGATTCGACCATCAAGCTGCCGACCTGTGAGTAGCTTCAAGATCAGTAGCGCAAACTGCCTACCGGTTTCTTCGTTCTCCAATAACGGCATACTGAGCTTTTCATGGTCGTTAATGGCATCTAAAACGGCGTCGGTGACGCGCTTGGGAAACAGCCCGTGCATCACTTGGGTTTCATCATGGTGATTAATCTGGGCCATAACAGCATCATCACGCTCAATGCGGTCAGCAATGCCATTGGCAAAATGCAGCTTATCGCCATCGCTAATATCTGCGCCGTAGAGGTCATTCAGACGCTCGATAATCTCATTAAGGCGTTGAGTTTCGGGGTCATGGGGTTTGCCGGAGCCAACATCTGAGATTGGTTTCAAGCCATAGTCACCGCTCTCCTCTTCAAGCGAGAGGCGCTGTTCGGCGCGCTTGGTCAGCCGGTAACTGTCCAGCTCAAGCTCGCTGACATCAATAGGGTCGTCAATTAATAACCGGTCAATACGTAGCAAGGGATACAGGTGCTTGGCGTAAACGCACAGCTGTTCTAATTCAGCATCATCGAAGTGGATGATCTGGCTCAGAAATTCATAGGTGCGTACAAAGCTCTGTAAGTTTTTACGAAACAGATCAAGCTCATCGCGGGTCTTGCCTGCGTCTTCCAGCTCCTGCTCAGCACGCTTTGAGCCTTTATCATCGCCTTGCTGCTCAGCTTGATATCGGGCATCTTTCCACGTCTGCTGCTGCTCTACAGTGATTTCATAACGCTTTTTGAAACGATCTTGAGCAGGCTGGCAGTAGTAACTTAATCGTGAGGCGGGTGCTTTAGGGTCAAAGAAAGCAGTAGCAAACGCTTCCACCTCGGGCCAGTGATAAATGCCGTTAGCATCCAATGTGCGTTTAAGGTCATACACCACCTGCGGGTCGGAAACGTCAGCCAAGGTTGCTTTGCGGTAATACGGCGCAAACGCTTCTAAAATTTCTGGTGGTTCATTGAAGAAATCGAGGATAAACGTCTGTTTGCCGGGAAACAGACGGTTCAGCCGCGAGAGCGTCTGCACGCAATCTACGCCCTGCAGCTTCTTGTCCACGTACATGGCACATAGCTTGGGCTGATCAAAGCCGGTCTGATATTTGTTGGCCGCAATCATCACATTGAAATCGTCGGTATCTAACGCCGCTGCTAAATCACGCCCACGCACGCCGGGATTGAGTAGCTTGCTGGTTTCGCTGACTTCTTCAGGAATGATCTCATCTGCCGGTACGCTGCCGGAAAAGGCCACCAAGGGATGCACGTCGCTATAGCCTTGAGCTTCCACATACTGGCGCATCGCCAGCTGATAACGCACCGCTTCTTGGCGGCTGGCGGTGACCACCATCGCTTTGGCTTGGCCATCTAGCAGGTGGCGCACATTGGCGCGAAAGTGCTCAACAATGACCTCTACGCGCTGGGCAATGTTGTAAGGATGCAGGCGCACCCACTTGGCTAATGCGCGGGAGGCCTTCTTGGCGTCTACCTCCTGCTCTTCATCTTCTAAATGGGCCAGTTTCCAGGCGGTGGTGTAAGTCACATAGTTGCGCAGCACATCAAGAATGAAGCCTTCCTCGATAGCCTGGCGCATTGAGTAGAGATGAAATGGCTCAGGCTTGTTGTCCGCACTTGGCGGCAAGCTTGGGTCTGGCACACGGCCAAACAGTTCTAATGTTTTGGCTTTGGGTGTGGCAGTAAAGGCGTAGTAGCTGATGCGCTCATTAGGGCGACGCGTAGACACGGCTGCATCCAGCATTGCTTCTGCACTGATTTCCTCATCATCTTCCGCGCTCTCGCCAGCAGCCGCTAACAGAGCCTTGAGCTTGCGCGCAGAATCACCCGCTTGTGAAGAGTGAGCTTCGTCAGCAATCACCGCATAGCGACCTTCGGCAAGCGTAGGCCGCTTATCCAGCGCATCGAAGAGCGCAGGAAAGGTCTGGATCGTGACGATGATGATGCGGGTATTGCTCGCCAGCGCCTCCGCCAGCTGTTCAGATTTGCTCTGGTTGCCGACATCGCGGGTGATCGGGCAGACCACGCCATGGGCATGTTCAAACTGGTAAATGGTGTTTTGCAGCTGGCTATCCAGCACGGTGCGGTCGGTCACCACAATAACTGAGTTGAAGCGCTTGTGCTGGCCGCTTTCGTCATAGAGGTTGGCGAGCTGGTGGGCCAGCCAGGCAATCGAGTTGGATTTACCCGAACCAGCGCTGTGCTGAACTAGATAGCGCTGGCCGCCATCTTTGGCTTGGGTGGTCTCAATCAGCTGATTGACCACTTCCCACTGGTGGTAGCGCGGGAAAATCAGCGTTTCTTTCGTTTTGCGTCGACCGTGAAAGTCTTCGGTAGTTTTCTGCTCCAGGTGCAAAAAGCGCCCGAGAATCTTCAGCCATGCATCCGGCAATAGCACACGCTCCCACAAGTAGCTTGTGGCGTAGTTATTGTCATCTTTTGCGGGTGGATTACCGGCACCGCCGCCTTCGCTGCCCAGGTTGAACGGCAAAAAGAACGTCTCTTTGCCCGCCAACTTGGTGGTCATCGCCACTTCTGCTTGGCTAACGGCAAAATGCACCAGCGCGCCGCGCTTAAACGCCAGCAGCGGCTCGATCTTGCGCGTGATGGGGTCTTTCAGGGGGCGATCATAGCGGTACTGTCGCTTGGCGTTTTCTACCGACTGCTTAAACTCGCTTTTTAGCTCTAGGGTGGCGGTTGGAATACCGTTAACAAAAAGCACCAGATCCAGACGCGGGTTATAGCTCTGGCCGCCATTGGCTTTGTCTCGGGCATGGGGCGAGTAGGCAACTTCCGGCACCACACGAAGGCGGTTGGCACGGTAGCGGGAAAGCGCTTCAGGATTCATGGCATGGTCGGGTTTAAAGCTGCACAGGTCGAATGCCACGCCCGGCACTTTAAAACCATGGCGCAGCACCTCTAAAGTGCCTGCCCTCTCCAGCTCGCGTACTACCTTCTGCACAAACACCGTTTCAGACGATTGCGGGTTAGCCTTGCAGAACTTTTCCCAACGCTCGGGCCAAGCCTCCTGCACATACCCCAGCAGGTCTTCGGTATAAAGTGCTGTGGTGCGGTCATAGCCGCTGGCAGTACCCACTGCCCAACCACTAGCAGCCATGGCGTCGATGATGTCTTGTTGGAACTGCGCTTCCCTGCTGTCTGGCATTGAAAATCCTTAGTAGTTAACTACATAGCTGCTTTACTTTATTTTGATCATACATAAGCCAGTGGATAACCAGCATTCTTCATAACCCACCATGGCCAGCTTTCGTTATACTTTGCCTTCGTCCTCCAGCCTATCTCTAAGTGCTTGTAGCTCTCTACCAGACAAAAGCATATCAAGTCCCTCTTTCGCAGCACTGAACCAGCGATTGACCATGTCAGATTCGTCCACTGCCCCTTTCATAACGTCGGCCATCGGGCGATGAATCATCAACGGATGCCATAGGTTATTTCCCTGCGAAACCGTCCACTCGCCAGACTGCTGGGTTAGTCGATGGCATAGCGAGCGGTACTCAGGCGTTTCCCAGAACCTATTCCGCTGCCCCCAATTCTTTGTAACATCAAGAATAATAGAGAAATCCCCGCCCCTCCCCTTGCCTACAGGCTGGATACTATGATCATGAGAAGAGAAGTAATAACCAACAAAAACGCTAGGTCTCCACGGCTGGGCTAGGTTAACTCCATAGCGTCCTTCCACCATCCCCAGAATTCTTTTTCCTCTTAAAAAAGCAATCCTTTCACTCTCTGAGTTGGCAAATGCATCGTAAGCCCACTCCCAGTCAGCGCTAACTCCTTGCTGATTGGCCGACTTCAAAGCCGTGTGAATCATCTTGCTGGGCAGAACAATTTCTTCGGCAACCGTCTCAATCCCATTTTTAAACTTACGCTGGCCAGAGGCGACTAACGGCTGATCAGACTCAGCCCGCTCTTCAATGGTATCGGGTGATTCGCTAGAAATATTGACCGAAAGCTGCCCACTGTCATCATTCCGGATAACTTCCACAGTGGTTCGATGTATGGTCTCAGTGCGAGCTATGGGCTGAGATAGCCATATAATGTCTTCAGGATACTCATCGTTTTGAAACGGGGAGACTTCCAAAACACTAATCTGATAATCGGTTGCATCGTTCCTACTGGCTGAACGAATCCATTCTGATAAACCTTCAGGTGCTTCATCGCAAGCAATGATGTAATGCAACTGCCCCTGAGACAGCCGATTTCTGTAACTTTGCGCTACCCAACGCGCCCGATTGGGATCTCCCACTAGCTTCAAAGCGACGTGTTCAAGCCGAGTACAGCCAGGTAGACCTTGAGAAAACAGTTCAACTTGGCTGCGTTCATCAAGGCTTCCAAGTGCAGCACCGTAATCGAGAATCTGTGAAATGACAGACCTACCTCTAAGTGAATCGCCCCGGGTATTCTAGACACCCGTTAGGCTCTTAAAGTAACGCCTTTCATACTCAACCGGTGACAAGTTAT
>NZ_JAWJBT010000038.1:0-13371 GCF_046536035.1 Halomonas sp. SIMBA_159 | reverse complement strand
ACTACTCTTCTGGCGAGTGATAACAGCTCCCATAACAATGAATCGCCTGGTATTAACTCAAAAATTGAAGTCTCTCAGCCTTGGACTCGTGCAACACCACCTGGCGCCGGGGCTGGAGGTGGTTTCATCACTTTGACTAACCATGGAGATCAGAACGATCGCTTGGTTAGCGCTTCTTCAACGATAACCAACCGGACGGAAATTCATACGATGGAAATGGATGGTGATGTAATGCGTATGATGCCTCTGCTCAACGGTATCAATATACCGCCAGGTAGTACGGTGATACTGAAGCCGGGCGGTTTACACTTGATGTTCATGGAGCTGTCGGGACCTATTGTGGAAGGTACGTTTGTACCTGTCACACTAGAGTTCGAGCACTCGCCCAGCGTCGATGTAGAGCTTCGAGTGCTAGCGGCAGGGACCTTTCCCGAGAATAAGTCACAGAGTCATTCTGGTCATTGAGCCTGCTTCGTTCATGAGGGTGTTGATTAAATATTCAGGGCCTTGGGTTATCGATTTCGGTCACAAGATGCCATAACGATGACGTGAGCATCTGCCGATTACCGTCAAATGGCCTAACTGCTCTTTGCTTCTCATAGCTGTTTGAAAACCAGCGCTCTAAGCCAAACCCATCTGCCACCGTAAAAGCTATTTTGTTACAGCCTTAATCATGGTTTACCTCGACGTATCATCATAGTGCCGTCAGCTTCTGCAGTCCTTCAGCAAGTAACCCCCATCACTTATTGTCAGCACCCGTAAGGAGAGCGGTGATACGTCGAGCGTGCAAGAGAGGGGCAACATCTTCGAGCGTCTGTCGTTTATTTCACACGCTTGTTTAAAGAGCAACGTCATTTTGGTTCTAGATCATTTGTCTGTGAGAAGTGATCTGAAAATGACGTGCCGTTGTTGTTCAGCATCATTTGTATGTTGAATCGTTCTTTCTTTTTCAAATGTTAAATACATCATGAACCAACCTATGGGGGCAGGGCACGAAGGTCGTCAGACAGACCCAGCGTGCCATATCCCTAGTGGCCTCCTATAAATAGCGCCTCTGTAGCCCGTTAGACATTCAAAGTCAGTGCCGACATCTAGCAGCTCATTTTGTGTGGCCCTATCAAATCTATAGAAGACCTCTATTCGCTACATATAACAAAATGAGCTATCGTTATTCCTGTAAGCACACAGCCAAGAGGAAATTGCTATGTCTAACGACACGATTCAGCCCGTCATGCCCCAGATTAACCGTCCAGCGCCTGATTTCACGGCAAAAACTACTCACGGCGAAAAGTCGTTGAGCGACTATCGCGGCAAGTGGTTGGTGCTGTTTGCCCACCCCTCCGACTTTACGCCGGTTTGCACCACAGAATTTTCGGCCTTTGCGAATTACGCTGATCAGTTCAAGGCAGTGAATACCGAGCTGCTGGGCCTGTCGATAGACAGCATCCACTCACACATTGCCTGGACCCGCAGCATCAAGGAAAACTTTGGGGTTGAGATTACCTTCCCTATCATTGCGGATTTGAGCATGAAGGTGGCCAACGCCTACGGCATGATTCAGCCAGGTGCGAGTGATACGGCCGCCGTCCGCGCGACCTTTGTGATTGACCCTGAAGGCGTGCTGCGGGCGATGTTGTACTACCCCATGAGCAATGGCCGCTCTGTTGAGGAAGTTCTTCGTTTGGTGAAGTCGTTACAAACCAGCGATGAGCATGGGGTGGCAACTCCCGAGGCTTGGCTGCCTGGTCAGCCGGTGATCGTGCCACCTCCCCACACCTCGCAAGCCGCAGAAGCACGCCAATCAGAGGGGTATGAATACACCGACTGGTACTTCTGCAAAAAATCTGTTTGACGTCTACGAGTAGTGACGAGATGGCTGGCTTTGGTCAGTCATCATTTTCCTTTCAGCTCACTAGCAGGAGAGTCATTTATGAAAACCTTTGCACATTCTGAGCACACGTCGGCAGGCACACCTGATGTAGCAGGTTTTTTTGATCCACGTACCTTCAGTGTTCAATACGTAGTCAGCGACCCTGCGACGAAGCAGTGTGCGATTATTGATCCTGTTTTAGATTTTGATGAGAAGTCCGGGGCGACGGCTACGCATCACGCCGATGAGTTGCTTGCTTATATCGCTAAAGAAGGCCTGTCGGTCGAGTGGATTCTCGACACCCATCCCCATGCCGACCACTTCTCAGCAGCGCAGTATTTGAAAGAAAAAACTGGCGCACCTACTGCAATTGGTGAGCATGTCATCAAGGTACAGGCGCTGTGGAAGGAGATTTACAACTGGCCGGAGATGCCCACCGATGGACGCCAGTGGGATAGGCTATTTGCCGAAGGTGATACCTTCACCATTGGCGAGCTAAAGGCTAGCGTGATGCACTCTCCTGGCCATACGCTTGCGTCTATTACCTATGTGATTGGCGACGCGGCGTTTGTCCACGACACGCTCTTTCAGCCCGATTTTGGTACCGCGCGGGCCGATTTTCCCGGTGGCGATGCCCACGTGTTGTGGAACTCTATTCAGCAAATCCTAGCGCTGCCAGACGCCACCCGCGTGTTTACTGGGCACGATTACATGCCCAATGGACGAGAGCCGCAGTGGGAAAGCACGGTAGCGGAACAGCGCGATGGCAATCCTCATTTAGCAAATAACAGTGAAGAGGCATTCATCGCCTTACGCCGTAAGCGCGATAGCGAACTACCCATGCCCAAACTGATTTTACACTCTCTTCAGGTAAATGCTCGCGGTGGCCGTTTGCCGGAACCAGAGGCGAACGGCAAGCGTTATCTAAAAATCCCGCTGGACGCGCTAGAGGGCGCTGCCTGGGATTGATGTTCCCAACATTCATAAGGGAGTGTGGCCATGCAAACAAGACCGTTAGAGCCAGGCGTTGAGATCACCTCAGCGCTGACGGTGGATGAGTTGGACGAGGTAAAAGCCCGTGGATTTCATGCAGTGGTGTGTAATCGTATCGAGGGTGAGAGTGAGGACTTTCCCAACGAGGCGCGTTACCGCGAAAAGGCCGAGCAACTTGGCATTGCCTGGGTGCATATCCCCGTGAAGCCTGGTGAATATAGCGAGGCTGATATTCATTCTTTTGCTAAAGCACTTAAACAGCTTCCACGTCCTTTATTGGCCTTTTGCCGCACAGGTAAACGGGCTACGCATCTCTGGGCCTACGCTAAGCGTCGGCACGAACAGTGCGATTTAGCAGAGCTGTTTGAGGCGGCTCACGTAGCAGGTGTAGACCTCGAAGAGCATCGTCATCAATTGGTAAATATATAAGCGATGTTTACACAGTCTTTTGCGTTCAATCTATAGGTATGAATTATAGATAAAACTGTTTTTTGTGACGCTTTCATGCGTCACATTTTATAAAAGCCGAGGCCTTATGAGTGCTATCAACAATACAGCCGTTTTCGATGTGGTTATCATTGGCGGTGGGGCAGGCGGTATTTCTGTTGCGTCAAGCCTTCTTAAGCGGCAGCCTGATCTACGTATCGCAGTCGTTGAACCCGCCGATCACCACTTTTATCAGCCCGGCTGGACCATGGTAGGTGGTGGTATCTTTACGCCAGAGTCCACTCGTAAACCGATGGCTGATGTCATGCCGAAAAGGGTGACTTGGCACCAGACCAAAGCAGAACGCATTGACCCTAAATCTGAATATGTCTTGCTCGCCAACGGCGCAACACTTTCTTATCGTCGCTTGATTGTAGCCCCTGGGCTAGTCATCGATTGGACAATTATTAGTGGTTTGGAAGAAACGCTGGGCGTTAATGGCGTAACTTCTAACTACCGCTATGACCTCGCACCGTATACTTGGTCGTTAGTACAGTCGCTTAAGCAAGGTAAAGCACTGTTTACTCAGCCTCCTATGCCCATCAAGTGCGCAGGCGCCCCTCAAAAGGCCATGTACCTTGCCTGCGACTATTGGCGCAAGCAAGGGCGCTTAGGCCAGATTAAGCCCGCCTTCTGTAACGCAGGTGAGGTGCTGTTTGGGGTCAAAGAGTACGTGCCTGCCCTGCAGTCGTATATTAAGCGCTATGGCATCGAAACGGCATTTAAGCACCGCTTAACCGCCGTGGATGGCACAGCCAAAGTAGCGCTGTTTGACGTGGCAGGCGAAAGTGGCAGCCAAATCGTCGAGCGGCCGTTCGACATGCTTCATGTGGTGCCTCCACAAAAGGCACCAGCATTTATCGCCGCCTCTGGCCTAGGCAATGCCGGTGGCTGGCTTGATCTAGATGCCCATACGCTACAGCACGTTCGCTACCCCAATATTTTCGGCCTAGGAGATGCCAGCGGAACTGCTAATGCTAAAACTGCTGCCGCCGTGCGTAATCAATCACCAGTAGTGGCACACAACGTGGTGGCATCTCTAAATGATCAGCCGCTCAAAGCAGCATATGCCGGTTACGGCTCGTGTCCATTGACTGTTCAACGAGGCAAAATCGTGCTGGCAGAATTTGGTTATAACGGTCAATTGCAACCGACCTTCCCTAAATGGTTGATGAATGGCACTAAACCTACTCGTGCCGCTTGGGTTTTAAAAGCTAAGGCGTTGCCGTGGGTGTACTGGCGGTTAATGCTAAGGGGCAAAGAGTGGTTAAATTGATGTCCGTTCTGAGTCGATGGCTACCGTTAATCGGTTGGCTGCAATCGTATCACCGGGGAGTGCTCACGCGGGATGTACTTGCCGCGGTGATTGTCACGCTGATGCTGGTGCCGCAAGCGCTGGCTTACGCCATGCTGGCAGGGTTGCCGCCGGAAATGGGGCTCTATGCCAGCATGCTGCCGCTGGTGCTGTACGCCATCTTTGGCACCAGCGCGAGTTTGGCTGTAGGGCCGGTGGCGGTGGCAGCATTGATGACGGCCTCGGCGCTGAGCAGTTTTGCTGCGCCGGGCAGCCCGGAGTATATCGGTGCGGCGCTGGTGCTGGCCGCGCTCTCTGGGCTGATTCTTATCGCCATGGGCGTGCTCCGGCTGGGCTTTTTAGTCAACTTTCTCAGCCACCCGGTGATCTCCGGGTTTGTGACCGCCTCAGGAATTTTGATCGCGATTAGCCAGTTGAAGCACATTTTGGGGGTCGAAGCATCCGGCCATAACGTGTTGGAACTGCTGAGAGCGCTATTGGACCAGTGGCAGCAGGTGAACGTCATCACGCTGCTGATTGGCCTTGGCGTATGGGCGTATCTATGGGTGTGTCGCAAGCGCCTGAATGGTTGGCTGGCCAAGCTGGGAATGCCTGCCAGTTGGGCAGGGTTAATCGTCAAAGCTGCGCCTATTTCGGCCGTGGTAGTGACCACGCTGTTGGCCTGGGGCTTCCAACTGGAGCAGCAGGGGGTCGATGTGGTGGGCTTTGTACCCAGTGGCCTACCTGCCATTACGCTGCCGAGTCTGGATCAATCGCTGTGGCTCGGCCTGCTACCGGCGGCGCTGCTGATCAGTTTGGTAGGGTTTGTGGAGTCGGTGTCCGTGGCGCAGACCCTGGCCGCCAAGCGCCGTCAGCGTATCGACCCCAACCAAGAGCTAATTGCGCTCGGCATGGCCAACCTTGGCGCTGGCGTTAGCGGTGGCTCGCCGGTATCGGGCGGTTTTTCGCGCTCGGTGGTCAATTTTGAAGCCGGGGCAGCAACGCCGCTGGCGGGGGCTTTTACCGCGCTTGGGATTGTGTTGGCAACGCTGCTACTCACTGACTTACTGGCCTTTTTACCCACCGCCACGCTGGCCGCCACGATTATCGTGGCAGTGGGGACGTTGATTGATCTGCCTGCGGTCAAGCGCACCTGGCAGTACTCCCGTAGCGATGGGTTGGCGATGATCGCGACGATGCTGCTGACACTGCTGCATAGCGTGGAAATGGGTATTGTCAGCGGCGTTATGCTCTCGCTAGGGCTGCATCTCTACCGCACCAGCCAGCCCCACAGCGCGGTGGTAGGCCGGGTGCCGGGCACCGAGCACTTTCGTAATGTGAAGCGTCATCAGGTCGAGACCGATGAGCAGGTCGCCATGCTGCGCATTGATGAGAGCCTCTACTTTGCCAACGCCCGCTATCTGGAAGATACCGTCATGGCCCTGGCCGCCCGTTCTCCGTCGCTAAAGCACATGGTGCTGACCTGCCAAGCGGTCAATATTATCGATGCATCAGCCCTGGAGAGCTTAGAGGCCATTAACGCACGGCTAAAGGATGCGGGCGTCATGCTGCACTTGGCTGAAGTCAAAGGGCCGGTGATGGATCGCCTAAAAGACACCGACCTTTACCATGAGCTCACCGGCAAGATGTTTTTCACCACCTTTGAAGCGTGGCAAGCGCTGGTGCATCCCGACCAAGCGCTGACGGCAGCAGAGTGCCAGCACGCACGCTGAGCAAAGCGATTGAACACAAGGAAGAGGAAACACGTTATGCAACAGCAGCAAACCAGCATCGCCATTATTGGCGCGGGCAGCGCGGGGCTTAGCGCATGGCACGCCGCACGCAAGCACACGGACGACGTGGTGTTAATTGAAGAAGGGCCGTATGGCACCACGTGTGCTCGGGTGGGCTGTATGCCCTCTAAGCTACTTATCGCCGCCGCGAATACCGCCCACAGCGCCCGCAATGCCGCCATGTTTGGTGTCGCCATTAATGAGGTGGCGGTTGACGGACATGCGGTGATGGCGCGAGTTAAGAGCGAGCGCGACCGCTTTGTTGATAACGTGCTCTCCTCGATGAAGTCGATTCCCGAGTCCCACCGCCTGCAGGGGCACGCGCGGTTTATTGATCCCCACACGCTGACCATTGGCGACCATACCCAGCTGACAGCCAACGCCGTTATCATTGCCACCGGCTCGCGGCCCACGTGGCCGGGCCTGCTGGAGGGGGCGGGAGACCGCTTAATCATCAATGATGATGTGTTTGATTGGGAGACGCTTCCAGCCTCCGTGGCGGTAGTAGGCCCAGGCGTGATTGGTATGGAGCTAGGGCAGGCGCTGAGTCGATTAGGCGTGCGCACACGCACCTTTGGGGTTGGCGGAGCGGTTGGCCCCTTTCAGTCTGACAAACTACGCCAGCTTGCCGATGAGACGTTTAACCGCGAGCTATATCTTGATCCAGATGCCACCATTGAGCAGGTTGAGCACCAAGGCGATGGCGTCGCCATTACCTTCTACGAGCGGGAAAGCGGGCAAAAAATCACGGAAATATTTGACTACGTGCTAGCCGCAACCGGGCGTCAGCCCAATGTAGACCAGCTGGCTATCGAGAACGCCGGTGTGGCGCTCGATAAGCGTGGCGTTCCTCGGTTTAATCGTTTCACCACGCAGTGTTTAGCCCAGGGCAACACGCCTAGCCATATCTTCATCGCGGGCGATGCCAACCAGTCCGTTCCGCTACTCCATGAAGCGATCACCGAAGGTAAAATTGCCGGACGCAATGCCGCCCGCCTAGACGATGTGCAAGTGGGGCAGCGTAATGTGCCGCTCGCGGTGGTGTTTACCGAGCCGCAAATGGCCATTGTAGGGGAGAGCCGTGCAGCGCTAGAGAGGCGCTACGGCGGGTGCGACTGTATTGCCGAAGGCGGCGTGTCGTTTGACGACCAAGGCAGGGCGCGCGTAATGGGGGAAAACCATGGCTATCTAGCGCTTTACGCAGAGCACGGCAGCGGGCTTTTCTTGGGGGCAGAAATGTTAGGGCCTCGCGCAGAACATATTGCCCACTTGCTTGCCTGGGCCTTAGAGCAAAAGTTGATCGTTAGCCAAATGTTGGCAATGCCCTTTTATCATCCTGTTATTGAAGAAGGCGTAAGGTCGGGGCTGCGTGACTTGCAGGCCAACCTCAAGCAAGGGCTCAGCATTACCGAGCGCTGCATGGAGTGCGGCCCGGGCGACTGATAACGGGTGTAAATAGTACGTTAGCAAGAAAGTGATGAACTGAAGGAAGGCTAACTTGCGGGGCTCATCGCTTCCTTCGAAACAACAGATGCCTGTAAAAATGCCACCAGTTCATCACTGTGCTGCGCCACGCTTGATGTTAAGTCATGTCCTCCTGGCACTAAGCGCAACACAGCCTTATCCATTTGGTTGGCCAGTCTATGGGCATCTGTTGGCGGTATGACGCAATCGCTGTCGCCATGTACTAAAAGGATAGGGCAGGAGATGAGCGCCAATGTATGTAGCGGAGCAATCGTAGCGAACCGGTACCCAATGATTCGCTCAACATAGCGGAGTACGTACCAGCCCAGAGGGAAAAACGGTATGCCTTTTTCTGCTAACCACCTTTTCATCATATCTTCGGGATGAGCAAAGCTCGATAAGCTAATAACGGCGGTTATATCGCTTCGCCGTGATGCTGCGAGTAACGTGGCAGCCGCACCGACTGAATGGCCAATTAGCGCCGTAGCACGTCGATCACAGTTGCTATGTAACCAGGCGAGTGCAGCGTCAATATCTTCTGCAAAACGTGGCATTGAAGAGAACGAATCCTCATCACTGTTACCATGATTGCGCACGTCAAATGCCAATACATTCCATCCGGCCGCTAGCAATACGGGAACTAACGGTAGTAAAGCGGTGCGATTAGAACCCCAGCCATGAGTTAAAACGGCATTGCCTTGCTGTTTATGCGTAGTAGTCAACCACCATCCTTCTAGCGTAAGTCCATTTTTTGTTTTAAAACGAATGGTTTGGCGATTAAAAGAGCGCGCCTGTTCTTCTGTAGTAACGGATTCACGGGTGGGAGTAAGTTGTTGGCGCAGGCGCTGATGAAAATAGTGCAATAGTACAGCAACCACTGTGCTGGCAATGAGCATGCCAGAGACCCATAGCCATAGGTTCATGCTTTGTCCTTATTATTGGGTGCTAACGAAAAATTTATCGTTGAGGAGAACTAGCTTGGCCCTCTTTCATGCTTAAAAGAGGGCGTATACGCACGATGAGACTGCTTAGTCTTGACTGGTGAAACTATCAAATGCCTCAAGCGCTTGGGCGGCGTAGGTAAACGCTGGCCCGCCGCCCATGTACATGCAAACGCCTAGCATCTCCATCACTTCCTCGCGGGTGGCACCCAGCTCCGCCGCCGCTTTGGCGTGAAACGCAATACATCCGTCGCAGCGCACGCTAATACCAATGGCTAGCGCCATCAGCTCTTTATACTTGTGTGAAAGCGCGCCTTCTTTGTTGGCGCCTTTCGCCATTTGGGTGAACCCCTTGGCAACATCGGGGATGTTTTTGCCAATATCCTGCATCAGCGCGGAGAGGTCTTGGGTCGTTTTTTGCCAATCTTTATGCATGCTCGCCTCCTAACAAAGCGTGAGAGTTACGGGTAAATCCTAAGCCGCTAATGGTCGTGTAAACTGACGTTTTTAAGGGCTGCTTTTAAAGACTGCTTTAGTGATAGCCTTCGCCCACTTTCACCTTGCCGCGGAACACCCAGTAGGTCCAAGCGGTGTAGGCCAGCACGATAGGAATCACGAATAGGAAGCCGATTAACAGAAACAGCTGGGACTCCGGTGCGGACGAGGCATCCCAAATCGTATAGTTAGGCGGCACAATCACCGGCCACTTGCTGGCAATCAGCCCCAGGTAGGTAAATAGGAAGATCCCCAGCGCCATGACAAAAGGCAGGCCCTCATCTTGGCGCTTCACCGAACGGTACACCATGCCTGCGCAGAGTATGGCGAGTAGCGGGAAGACCCAAATAAGCCGGAGTTGATCCATCCAGCGGCTATACACTTCAGGGCTAACCAGCGGTGTCCAGATGCTCACAATCGCGAACACGGCCAAGACCGCGAGCAGCAGTTTAGGCGTGATCGCATAGGCCCACTGCTGCACATGCCCTTCTGATTTCATAATTAGCCACGTGGCGCCGAGTAGCGCATACCCAGCCATTAATCCTAATCCAGTCAGTACGGTAAACGGCGTTAACCAGTCGAGCGCGCCGCCAACATATCGGAAATTTTCAACGGCAAAGCCTTGAATGTAGGCCCCCACCACGGCACCTTGGGCAAAGGTTGCGATTGCGGAACCTAAGAAAAACGCACGGTTCCACCAGCGGCGGTTCTTATGCGACTTAAAGCGAAATTCAAATGAGATACCGCGGAAAATTAAACCGGCCAACATTAAAAAGACGCCGATATACAAGGCTGGCAAAAAAACCGAATAGACAAGCGGAAAAGCGCCTAAAAGCCCGGCACCGCCGAGTACCAGCCAAGTTTCATTGCCATCCCATACGGGTGCTACCGAGTTCATCATCACATCGCGTGACTCTTCATCAGGTGCCAAAGGGTAAAGAATCCCCAGGCCCAAATCGAAGCCATCCATAATCACGTACATGATGACGCCAAAGCCGATAATGACGGCCCAAATCAAGGCTAAGTCGATACTCATGATGCGTTCGCTCCTGCGGTGTTGTCGCTTAAGTCGTCATCCAGTGGCGTATGCGCCGCCGAAAGAGGGCGTTTGGGACGCTCAATCTCTCCGTCAACCTCGACGGGATTATCCAGCATGCCGTTACGCACCACGCGAGTGAGGTAGTAAACACCCACTACAAACACCACGCTATAGACCGCGACGTAACCCATCAGCGTGAACAGAGCCATACCGCCTGTTAACGAGGGCGTAAGACCCTGCGCGTGGGTCATCACGCCATACACCAGCCAGGGGGCGCGGCCTGCTTCTGTGACAATCCAGCCTGCAAGAACTGCAAGAAAGGGCGTGATAATCATCGCCACCAGCGTTTTAAGGAACAGCGGGCTTGTAAATACTCGCTCTTTACGACGCATCAACAGCCCTACCAACGCGACGCCGATCATTAAGAAGCCAATGCCCACCATTACGCGGAATGACCAAAACACAATAGCGACAGGAGGCTGCTCATCGGGTGCTGCATCGGAAATACCGGGTACTACCCCATCAGCGCTATGGGTGAGAATAATGCTGGCCATGCTGGGGATGCCAATTTCGAAACGGTTTGTCTGGTTTTCCTGATCTGGCAGCGCAAAGAGCAGCAACGGTACGTTAGAGCGAGTTTCCCAGTTACCTTCCATGGCGGCGACTTTCGTCGGCTGGTGCTCCAGCGTATTTAAACCGTGAAAATCACCGATCACTGCCTGAGCCGGGGTCAGAAAGAGAAGTAGCCATAAACACATGGAAAGCGCTTTTTTATTGGCCTCCACGTCGCGGTTGCGTAACAAAAACCACGCGCTAACACCCGCTACAACGAAGCCACCTGTAAGGAAGGACGCCATACCCATATGTGCGAAGCGATACCAGAATGATGGGTTGAAAATGGCTTCAAGCCAGGAGGTGATATGGAAGCGCCCATCAATCAACTCGTAGCCCGCTGGAGTCTGCATCCAGCTGTTTGCAGACAGAATCCAAAACGACGAGATAAACGTACCGATGGCCACCATGATGGCGGCGAATAAGTGAACACCCTGAGGAACCTTATGGCGGCCAAATAACAGCACGCCTAAGAAAGCCGCTTCCAGGAAGAAAGCTGTGACGACTTCGTAGCTAAGCACAGGCCCCAAGAAGTTCGACGTGGCAAGAGCAAAATTACTCCAGTTTGTTCCAAACTGGAACGACATCACAATGCCAGACACCACGCCCATCCCGAACACTACGGCGAATACCTTGGTCCAGAACTGGGCTAGCCGGTCCCATG
This sequence comes from Halomonas sp. SIMBA_159, assembly GCF_046536035.1. Lineage (NCBI taxonomy): Bacteria > Pseudomonadati > Pseudomonadota > Gammaproteobacteria > Oceanospirillales > Halomonadaceae > Halomonas > Halomonas sp. SIMBA_159. The sequence continues at coordinate 1,720 of NZ_JAWJBT010000038.1, read as the reverse complement.
CTTGATTGGCTGTTTTGTAAAACAAACCATGTAACACGGCGATATACGAAGCAAGTCCGATAGTGAAGACAGGAAAAATGGCGTGAAAGGACACCACAAAAGCAAACTGCAGACGGGATAAGATCAGCGGATCAAGCTCCATCGTAACCTCCAAGCGCGTTTAGCGTGACGAGAAACTGACGAACCATGGGCGGTCGTGCCTCTTTTATATTCTATTATGGAATATGTTTATTTCTTTATTTATTTTACAAGGTAAAGAGTCTTATCGACACGTCAAAAGGCGATGTAGGTGATGGTGTATTGTCGCATCTGTCGCAATAGGGTTAACAAGACAATCCTTTTTTAGGACACCATTACTGGTGCCTCATGCCTACCTAAGCGTTACTAATCTTAGGCCACATTTTACCCGTCTGTTTTGGTAAGCCGTCACGAGACGATTGCTTCCGTAGTGGTTCATGCTTGAGAAGACTGTTTTAGATTGATGGATTAGCGACGTTTTTGTCAGCACAGCTATGTTGAGGTGCCATGTCAGATAGGTGGTTAAAACTTGAAAATAAAAAACGATTATCATTTATATTATTATTTGTGGTCATTTGCGCGAAAAGGCATGACGCACACAAAAACTCATATACAACGAGGTGTTAGGTGAAGCGACTTTCATTTTTGATCTTAGGCAGCTTGATGAGTAGTAGTCTTGTGCTGGCAGACAATCAAGATCGTCTAGACCACTTCGAGGGAACTCCCTCTGAGAACCTCACTCAAGCCTTTGAGAACATCCAAGAAGGGAATCATCGCCTGTCGCAGCTGCTCAGCGCTGAGACGCTTTCAAACGAGCAAATGGGCGAGATCCATATGCTGACATACACACTTGAAAATGCACTGCAGCGTATCGATCAAGAAGTAGATGCCATGGCAATTTCATTGGAAGAAGTTCATCTAGGCTCTGAAGCGCTCGACAAAGAGCGCGTCAGCTCAAACGGAGCTGACTACTTAGAAGCCGCAGCTCCGCTGACTGAGTAGTAAGCACCTTTCTAGAGCCCGTCGCAATGACGGGCTTTTCATAGATACTGCTGCTTGGGTGGAGTTCCTTAATCCTGGTTTATTACGCTTCGCCCTGCACCGCATGCTCAAACTGCGTTAGGTGCCGACGCTGGCTGGGCTGGCAAGGTGTCGACGGGAAGCCTCAGCACAAGCCCTTAAAGACTGTTAACCGGGCTACGCTATGTATATCGACTTCTGATTCTCTAGAGGTTTATGAAGCAGGTGGAGCAGAAAGCGCTCTTCAAGATCCAGATTATGTCGACCGACAACGCCAAGTCGTTCACGGATCGCCTCACTCGGGCATGGGAGCGCAAGTTCAGTGAGCATAATACCTTTGCCTAGCGCCGGGAAAGCCGCAGAAGAATGGCGTGGTGGAGCGCTTTAGCGGCCGTATCAGCGACTTGCCGGTGACTCATCGTTATACTTCAGGCGAAGAACTGAAGCAGACCTTCAAGCGTATGGATGGGTGTGCAATTACCATTTTTTGCTGAAATCGCAGCATCATCAATCGCCGATCATGGCGATGAAGAAATGGCAGGCTGAGCGTCTAGAGTTATTTACCAAACGCGTTTTCGACCACACGGGACCCAAAAGCCATAATCTTGGGGTGGGGCTTTTCTAAACCACATGGGTAGTGTTTTGGGTAGTGTAAGCATCTGCCTAACATTATTTTTTTATA